>CALYAK010000006.1 GCA_944393505.1 uncultured Clostridia bacterium
ACACCACATAGCAATAATTTAGAAAAAGTAACAAACTTTGTAATTGAACAAATCAAAAAAAGATGTAAAGAATTTTTAAGTGAAGAAAAATATACTAAAATAGCAAAGACATCAAAAGACAAGATAATCAAAGATAAGTTTAATGTTAAAAATGAAATTCTTATTTTAGAAAAGAAAATTAAAGATATAAACAAGAGAATAGACAAGTTATATGAAGATAAATACAATGGACTGTTTGAAGATGAAGATTTTTCAAGACTTTATTCAAGACAAATAGAAAGTAGAAAACAAGCAGAAGAAAGAATAAAACAGTTAAAAGAATTAGAAGAAAAAGAAGATTCATCAGTAGACATTGATAAACTTGTTAAAGATTTTGTAAATATGAAAGAAATAACAAGGACAATGCTTGTATCTTTAGTTGATAAGATAGAAATATCAGAGAATAAAGAAATAACTATATATTATAAATTCAATATTTTAAATATGGGAAAAGAAGAAAATAAGTTACAAAATGTTGGCTGAATTTAAAAAATAGTCATAACGGAATATTAGGACGATTGTAGTACTTGTTGTTTTAGTAGCGGTATCAATCAATGTTGCATTTGGAGATAATGGAATTTTTCAAAAAGCAAAGGAAGCGTCAAGCGCTACCGCAGATCAAATTGATTATGAATCAAATCGATTACCAGAATTAATGCAAGCATATATTAATGAAAATGTTGGAAATATAGCAGGAGATAATAATTCTGCTCCAAGTGATTTTTCAGTAACATTAAGTTCAAAAGAAACAAACTCAATAACTGTAATTGCAAAGGCTACAGATTTAGATGGGGAAGATTTAACTTATACACTTTATACAAAAACAGAAGATGGAACGTATGAGGCAAAAAATACTTTGGATGCAACAGCTTCTGGAACAGAAGTTACCTTAACTGCAACAGGATTAGATCAATATACTACCTATAACTATTATGTAGCAGTTTCTGATGGAAAGAAAACAATTAATTCAGAGGAGGAAAGTGTTAGAACATATTGCCCTACAACAATCTGTACAGGACCATTTACAACAACAACAACATGTAGTAATTGTAGTGGAGAGGGAAAAGTAACAGTTAGTGTACGATGTCCAGGTTCAGGAGTTCCCGGAGAATATACATTTCTTAAACATCATAGATCCACCACTGCAAAATGCCCTACTTGTGGAGCAACTCGTGAGAAATGGCCAGGTACTTCATATTATACTTATTATACTTTAGCGGTCAGATGTAGTAGCTATTGGACATCTAATTGCCATTATGATTCTACTCAAACTATGACAACATATGATACTCCTTTATGCGATAATTGTAGTAAGAATTCTCCATATTATGGTACGACTAGTGCTGCTGTTCCAACGCATAATTATACAACTACGCAAGATTGCAGTAGATGCGATGGAGATGGAGAACAAGTTATTTCTGCTACATGTTCACATGGAAAATCAGATACGCATTATTATTGTGAGCATGGGGACGACTATACAGCTGAGGTACATGATTAAAATTGACATAAAATATTTAAAATGATATAATTATATATTGGAAAACCAGTAAAGGAGTGGTTGCATGAAAGTTGAACCCTGGGTAAGAGAGATCTTATTGGGGCGAAAGCCAGCCAAAACACAAGCATACCAAGACCATTCGAAACGACGGGAGATTATTAACCTGTTCATCAAAATTCGGGCAGTTAATGCTTGGATTTCCCCGATGAAAGACTGCAGACTCGCAATTGAGCTCTTTAAACGGAACGATACCATGATCGCTAAGTTGAAAGAGACAGTCGAGTTCTGTTATGAGAATAATCGTCACTGTCCTGTCCGGATCACGTTTTTGAGAAACAAGCAATTGAGGATCGAAATCGTGGCTTCGGAAACGAAGCGGTTTGTGTACGTAAGGGTTCCTGTCATAGAGGATGACTGGTAACAAAAAAACGAGAGGACTTTAAGATAATTCAAAAGTCCTCTCGTTTTTTTGTGTGTTTGATATTCTTTCAATTAATTTCCTATTTTAACGAAATGTGCTACTTGGGTTACCAGAAGATGGATTTGAAAAGTCCATACGATCATTAAAGGTAACAAGTTCTTTTCCGTAAATTGATTGGTAAAGTTCATAAATGGTAAGTGGCTTTTTGCCAGAAGTTTGAGACAAGATCGTTGATACTGCGTGACGATAAGTTTGATGAGTTTTTACATTCTGGAAAAGCACGTAATTTTGCATTTTTTCAAATAAAATATGATCATTTGGTGCTTCTAAATCATTTGACGAAGAAATATATAAGTAGTCATCTGGAAGATAAACATAAGCGTTTTTTGGCCTACGACCTAATTCAATCATATAATCACATTTTGCATCATCGACATGTAAATACCAGCAGTTAGCAAAATCATTAATTTCTACTTCAAATGCATATTGTTTTGTTTTATTATGAACGATTAAAACTGGTTTTGTATTTTGGAAGAAATCATCCCCATATTGTTCAATAAAATGTTGTCGGTCTTGATCTGAAATATCCCAATAAACAAATAGGATATTTGGTGTTTGTGCCAATAATTTTACAACGGTTTCGTTATAACGATATGGTAGATCGTAATATTCGAAAATAGGGGAAACAGCTTCTTCTTTTTTCTTTTTACGAGAAACAGAACTTTTCTTTGTTGTAGTAGCTTTTTTTGTTCTCGTTTTTGTGGCTTTTTTTGGTGTCGTGATTAGCTTAAATAACTTAATTAAAAATTCTGGATCTTTTGTTGGATTTTCAATGATGATTGAAGTCGTTTCTTTTATTTGCTCTATGTTTTGAGAATGGTTATCAATTTCTTTTTTTGTTCGATTTCCTGTTTTTCCCTTTTGAGGAGTTGGTGTGTTTTTTTTCTTAACTTCCTTTGAGGCCTTGGTAGAAGTGCTTTTGATCGTTTTTGAAGTAAGCTTTTTTTCTGTTTTTTCCGTTGCTTTTCTTGGCATGTTTTCCTCCTTAGTAAAATTAAAATAATCTAATTAATATAGTATATCAAAATAAAAATAAATTCAATAGTAAAAAACAAAATCTGATAAAATAATTCAAAATATTTAAGAAAAGATGTTTACTTTTCTTAAATATATGTATAAAATATTGTTAGTATTGAAAATGAAAGAAAAATGTAAAAAAATAACAATCAAAAGAAAAAATTGAAAGGGGTCTTACGACTAATATGAGAATTTTAATGTTAACTTGGGAATACCCACCTAGAATTGTTGGGGGAATTGCAAGAGTAGTGCATGATCTATCGAAAAGATTAATCAAAGATGGTCATGAAGTAACCGTTGTTACTTACCGTGACGGAGATACTCCAGAGTACGAAAACGACAAAGGAGTTCAAGTGTACCGCGTTAATAATTACATGATTCAACCGAATAATTTTATTGACTGGATCATGCAACTTAATTTTAATATGATTGCAAAAGCAACAGAAATTATTAATAAAGAAGGAAAATTTGACGTAATTCATGCTCATGACTGGCTTGTTGGGTGTGCTGCTAAGACATTAAAAAATTCTTTTGATATGCCAATTGTTACAACAATTCATGCAACAGAAGCAGGAAGAAATAGTGGAATTCATGATGAAACACAACGATACATTAATGATACGGAATGGCTACTTACTTATGAATCAACCGAAGTAATTGTCAACAGTAATTTTATGAAGGGTGACCTACAAAGACTATTTGGATTACCATTTGATAAGATTAATGTCATTCCAAACGGAATTAACTTGACAAATTTTACAGGAATTGAAAGAGATTATGATTTCCGCAGACAGTATGCAATGGACAATGAAAAAATCATTCTATATGTTGGTCGTCTTGTTTATGAAAAAGGAATTCAACATTTGATTGCTGCAATGCCAAAGGTCTTAAGTAATTACCATGATGCAAAATTAATCATTGCTGGAAAAGGCGGAATGATTGATGAATTAAAGGCAGAGGCTGATAGCTTAGGAATTGGAAATAAAGTATACTTCACGGGATACCTAAATGCAAAACAAGTTCAAAAAATCTATAAATGTGCGGATGTTGCTGTATTTCCTAGCACCTATGAACCATTTGGAATTGTTGCATTAGAGGCAATGCTTGCAGGAGTTCCAACTGTTGTTTCCGATATCGGAGGATTAAACGAAATTGTAGAACACGGGGTAACAGGAATGAAAAGTTATGCCGGAAATGCAAATTCGATTGCAGATTCTGTTTTATCGTTGTTATTTGATCCACAATTATGTGACAAAGTTTCAAAAAATGCAAAAGCACAAGTAAAAAATCAATTTAATTGGAATAAAATTGCACAAGATACTCATTATGTATATGAACAAGCAATTTGTAAAACAATGGCTCAAAAGCAAGCTGAACAAATGGCACAAGAAAAAGCGAAAAAGACGAATAAAGCAAAGAATAACGAAAAAGAAATTACCAACTTGCTTGCTTTTAAGAAAAGACATGCCTATGCTTAGTTGTGTATAAATTAGGAGGAAAAGAATGAACGTATATGATACTGCCAATCGATTAGGATATGAAATAAAAGAATCCGAAGAATATCAATCCTATAAAAAAGCAAAAGAAAAAATTCTAAATAATCCTGATACAAAGAAGAAAATCGATGATTTTGAAAAACTAAGATATGAAATTCAACTACTTACATTTGAAGGAAAAGAAAATGATCCAGAGAAGACAAAAAAACTAGAAGAAATGTATCAAATTCTAGTTGCTGATAAGGAAATTAAGGAATATTTTGATTTAGAAGTGAAATTTAATGTAATGGTAGCAGACATCAATAAGATAATTGCGGAATCCATTAAAGATGTTTTGTAATAATTAAGCTGTATGAAAATGTATTCATACAGCTTTTTATATAAGGAGAAAAGATGAGTTTACGAAAGAAAATCCAGTATTTGAAACACGCAAAAGAAAATGAAGAATTAAATAAAATTGTGAAAAAATTACCAGAAGATGAAGTTGTTTGTCGAGAAATGCTTAAATTAATTCATAATGAGAAAGTAACGGTTGAGAAAAGTAAAATAGAAAAGACTAATACTAGTTTGTATTTGATCATGTCCAATAAAATTTTGATTGGAAATATGGAAGAAAATTTTACACGAATTCAGACGATCGCACATGAGTGCGTTCACTCGATCCAAGATCCCCCAAAATTAAAACTGCATTTTTATTTTTCGAATTTTTATCAAATCTTTTTTATCTTATCCATCATTTTAGCTTTCTTTGTCAAAGAAGCTTTTTGGGAATGGATGATAATTGGCCTTTTACTTTTGGCTAGTATTATGCTATATGTTCTTCGCTATCCGTTAGAAAAAGATGCAATGACTCGAGCAAGAGATTTAGCAAGTACATACTTTGAAAAAAGTAAAATAGAAAAACAAGAAAGGGAAGAGATTTTAAAGGAATATGATCAAATCAATCAGATCGGAATTCCGATTTATCAAACTTATTTAATCTTAAATCTTATGATAAAAATGGGAATCATAATCATAATTTATTGGATTTGTTAAAAATAAAAAATAAAAAATAGAAAAAATTGTAAAAAAAGATTGCGAAAGAAAAAACGGATTGATATAATACGAATATAAAATATTTTTACAAAGGAGGAACATCAAATGTTAAAAACAAATGTAAGCTATAGTATAAAAGAAAATAGTTATGAAGCAGGGAAAGACTGCGCGAAAGAGGCTGTCGTTGATTTAATGGAAACAAAGGTAGCCTTTTTATTTAGCTCTGTAGATTATAACCAAGAAGAGCTTCTAAAAGGAGCTAAATCAGAATTAGGAACAGCTCCAATTATTGGATGTACATCAAGCGGAGGAATTATTGTACCAGATGGATATATTACATCTGATCATGGATTCGCAGGTATGATGGCTATGGGAGATCCAGATATGACTGTTGGAGTAGCTGGATTAGAAAGAGGAAAAGATCCAAGAGAAACTGGAAAAAAAGTAGCAAAACTTGCAATGGAAAGAGCTGGAAAAACATGTGCTCCAGCATATTTCTATATGGTTGCATCACCAGCAGAAGAAGAATTCTATGCAAAAGGAATTGCAGATGTCATTGGAGAAGTACCTTTCTTTGGAGGAAGCGCAGCTGATAATGCAGTAGCTGGAGATTGGAAAATCTTTACACAAGATGCAATCTTTACCGATGGTGTAGCAGTAGCATTCTTCTATACAGACAAACCAATGTCTAATGTTTATACAGGAGCTTATCACGAGACAGTAAATTCTGGAATTATCACAGAAATTAAAGGAAATCGTACATTAGTTAGCATTGATGGAAAACCAGCAATTGAAAAATATGCAAAATGGACCGGAAAGAAAGTAAACGATTTAAAAGGTGGAGATTTGTTAGTTCAAACTATTACAGCACCTTTAGGTGTAAAAGATCGTTTAGGAGATTTAGTAGCAATTCGTCACCCTATGTTTGGAAATGATGATTTATCGATGAATATTGGAAATAATTTAGCAGTTAATACAGCCGTTATTCAAATGGAATGTACGGTGGATGAATTAATTGATTCAACAGGAAAAACTTTAAAAGAAGTTAAGAAAACATTACCAGCTGATCCAGCTGCTTACCTATTAGTACACTGTGGTGGTAGAAAATTAGGAATCGGAGATCGTATTGACGAAGTAGCTAAGAAATTGAAGAAAGAAGCAGCAGGAGTACCATTTATTACAATCTTTACATTTGGTGAATATGGAACCAAAGATCATGGAGGAAATACATGTGGAGGATTAATGTTATCTTTCACTGGATTCGGTAAATGAATGGCAAAAGCGTCTGTAGATAAGGATGCTACAAAAATGGAAGAGTGTAATAGTAAGGGAGGAAATGTGTCTGTGAAAAATTTAATTGGTAGAGAATGGAAAGAAGCATCAAATGGAGCAACCATCGATGTTATTAATCCAGCAACGCAAACTAAAATTGATACAGTTCCAAATGTAAGTTTGGAAGATGTTGATGCGGCGGTTAAAGTTGCAAAAGAGGAACAAAAAAATTGGGCAAAGGTGCCAATTCATGAAAGAGCAGATCGTTTATATCGATTTGTAGAATTAGTGGAAAGAGACAAAGATCGTTTAGCAAAACTTTTATCAGAAGAAACTGGAAAACCAATTCGTGAAGCTTATGGAGAAATTGCAAATGTACGTATTGGTGTAAGAGGTTTTGTAGAAAGAGCAAAACATCTTTATGGAGAGAGTATCCCAGCAGGAAGTGAAGCTGGACAAGAAAAAACAATGCAAATTGTAACAAGAGAACCACTTGGTGTTATTGCAGCAATTATTCCATTTAATTTCCCAAGTGATCTATTCTGTCAAAAAGTTCCACCAGCATTAATGATGGGAAATAGTATTATTGTAAAACCATCCAATTATAACCCTTTAACCCTAATCGAATATACCAAATTAATGATTGAAGCTGGAGTGCCAGCAGGCGTTATTCAAGTATTAACAGGAGATGGTCCAGTAGCTGGACAAGCTTTAGCCGGACATCCAGATGTACATCTTGTTTCTTTAACAGGAAGTACAGCAGCAGGAATTCAAACCATGGGAACTGCTTCCAAGAACTTAACTCATGTTATGTTAGAGTTAGGTGGAAATGATGCTTTCATTTTCATGGAAGATGGAGATATGGATTTAGCAATAGAAGAAGCAAAATGGGGAAGACTATATAACGGTGGACAAGTTTGTTGTGCAAGCAAGAGATTCTTAATCCATAATTCAAGAAAAGAAGAATTTATTAATCGTATGAAAGCTTTAATAGAAGGATTAAAAGTAGGAGATCCATCCTCAATGGATACGGACATGGGACCATTAGTTAATGTAAATGCAGCAGTTCGTGTTGAAGAACAAGTAAATAAAATGGTAGCAGAAGGTGCACAGATTGTTTGTGGAGGAAAAAGAGATGGTGCCTACTATATGCCAACTATTTTAGATAATGTGACGAAAGATATGGAAGTAGCTAAAGATATGGAAATCTTTGGACCAGTTGTATCAGTTATTGGCTTTGATACGGAAGAAGAAGCAATTGAAATTGCAAATCAATCTTCTTTTGGATTATGCGGATGCGTGATCAGTCAAGATTATCGAAGAGCTATGCGTATTGCTGCCAAATTAGAATGTGGAGGAGCAGTCGTAAATGGAGCAAGCTTCTATCGTTCTTTCGAAATGCCTTTTGGTGGATGGAAAAAGAGCGGAATTGGAAATGAAGGTGTTCTAACAACACTACAAGAAATGAGTCGAATTAAAACAATTGTCTTAAAAAATATATGGTAATTTTGGGGATAAAAAATGAAAGATAAAACGAGAAAAGTAATTGGAAATTTTTTGATTATTGGAATTATATTTTTAATTGTTTTTATCTTTAGTATTTGGTTTTATGCAAAATTTGTAAAAAAAGATCCAGGAGTCACTGAACAAGTGACTTCTGGACAAAATCAAGCACAAACATTTCAAATTCTAACAGAAGAACAATTAGAGGAAATTTCCAATCAATTAAATACAGCAAAAGATAATCCATTTGTTGTTGTAATTTATGAAGATGTAACGAAAATTGAATTAGCAGATCTTTTCTACAATGGAGCAGGAATTGCCACAAATTCTTTAACAGAAGAAGAAAAAATGCAATTAACAGAACAATGGAGAAAAGAGCAAATGAGTAATAGCTCATCTGGTTCTACAAGTGCATTTCTTAATGGAAATGTCTTAAAACTAAAAAGAACGGATATGGAACAATATCTAAAAGAAAAGACAGGAAAAGAAAGAAGTGTATCCAAAGAAGAAACAGGAATTGGTACTTATTTAGAAAGTGAAGATAGTTATTATCTGGTGCGAACAGGTACAAGCTTTGATCCTGTTTTCTGTGACGAAGGTGTGCTAATGCCAGATGGCACCTATTATGTGAAATATCACAAGTTATTAGCTAGTTCAACAACAAGTTATACGATCCAAATGAAAAAAGAGAATGATCAATTTGTATTTCTTTCAAATTTAAAAAATGAAGAGTAAAAACAAAAGCATAAAAAGAAAAGAGGAGGAAAAGAAAAATGGCAGATAAATTTGTGCTAAACGAGACATCTTATTTTGGAAAGGGTGCAAGAGAAAACTTACCAGAAGAAATTAAACAAAGAGGTTTTCAAAAAGCATTTGTCGTAACTGACAAATCTTTATATGAAGTGGGAGTAAGCAAAAAAGTAACAGATGTATTAGAGCAAGCAAATATACCATATGAGATTTTTAGTGATGTAAAACCAAATCCTACCATGAAAAATGTAAGAGATGGATTAGCAAAATGCAGAGAATCTGGAGCAGATGTTATTGTCGCTGTTGGTGGAGGATCCAGTATTGATACCGCAAAAGCAATTTCGATCATTATGACCAATCCAGATCGTGAAGATATTGTATCATTAAATGGTGCATCCAATACAAAACAAAAAGGTATGCCAATTATTGCATTGCCAACAACAGCTGGAACAGCAGCAGAAGTAACAATTAACTATGTTATTACCGATGAAGAAAGAGAAATCAAAATGGTTTGTGTTGATCCACATGATATTCCAGTGCTTGCAATCGTGGATTCGGAATTAATGGCATCAATGCCAAAATCCATTGCAGCAGCTACGGGAATGGATGCTTTAACACATGCAGTTGAAGGATATATTACCAAAGCACATAATACCATGTCAGATATGTTCCATATGAGAGCAATTCAATTAATTTTTGAATATTTACCAGCTGCAGTAAATGAAAAAGACGAAGTTGCATTAGAAATGATGGGACTTGCTCAATATATTGCAGGTATGGGATTCTCGAATGTAGGACTTGGAATTGTACACTCAATGGCTCACCAACTTGGAGCAGTTTATGATACACCACATGGTGTAGCAAATGCAATTTTACTTCCAACGGTTATGAAATTTAATGGAGAAGTTTGCTATGAACGTTTCCGTGAAATTTTAATCGGACTTGGCGTTCATGCAGATCACTTTACCAAAGACGAAGTCATTCAAACTTTTGTTGGTAAAATTAAAGAATTATCTGAAACAGTAGGCATTACCCAAACAGTGAAAGATACTGGTGCAAAAGAAAAAGATTTTGATATGCTTGCAGAAAAAGCAATGCAAGATCCTTGTAAACCAGGAAATCCAAGAGATGTAGAGAAAGAAGACTTTATTAGATTGTTTGAAGAAGCAATGTAATAAAGTCATAAAGAACGGGAAACTTCATAAGAAGCTTCCCGTTCTTTATGAAAATGAAAAAGTTAAGAAGAAAGAAGTTTTCTAAGAAATCATTGACAAATATGATGCTTTATGTTAGAATATTTTTCTGTAAGCCGCCTGAGTCGGGTTTGAAAAGCTAAAGTTATTAGCTTACCTAGTATTTTATGCTTAGCGAGTATACATATAAAGGGAGGTGTACATTATGTACGCAATCATTGAAAGCTGTGGAAAACAATACAAAGTAGCAGAAGGAGACGTAGTATTCTTCGAAAAATTAGATGTAGAAGAAGGAAAAAAAGTAACATTCGATCACGTTGTTCTAGTATCAGAAGAAGGTAAAATCGAAGTAGGAGCTCCTTATGTAAAAGGTGTAAAAGTAGAAGGAAAAGTAGTTTCTCACGGAAAAGGAAAGAAAATCTTAGTTTACAAATATAAAGCTAAGAAGAACTACAGAAGAACACAAGGACACAGACAACCATACACAAAGGTTGAGATCACAAAGATCAAAACAGCAGCTGAAAAAGCAGTAGCAGAAGAAAAGAAAACAGAGAAAAAAGCTACTGAAACAACAGCAAAAAAGACAACTACAACAAAAACAGCTGAAAAAGCTGAGAAATAAGAGAAAATAGAGTATTACCAAAAGAGACGAAAGGAGTGAGATAAATGGCTCATAAAAAAGGTCAAGGTAGTGTTAAGAACGGTAGAGATAGTGAATCAAAACGTCTTGGGTTAAAAAGAGCTGACGGACAAATCGTTCCAGCTGGAAACATCCTAGTAAGACAAAGAGGAACTAAAATTCATCCAGGAACAAACGTAGGAATCGGAAGCGATGATACACTATATGCAAAAGTAACTGGTAAAGTGAAATTTGAAAGATTAGGAAAAGATAAAAAGAAAGTTAGCGTTTATCCAGTGGAGGAATCTACTAGCGCAAAATAGACCAAAAGGAAAGCAAGAGAAAATCTTGCTTTTTTCTTTTGCTTTTTTGACCTCTTTATGATGCCTAGTCATGAAAATATATGAGGAATACTTGTAAAAAGTGGAAAAATTCAGTATAATAGAAAAAGTTAGATGAAATGAGATGGAAGGAGGAGATGTTAGTCTTTTTCAGATTAGCATCAAAAAGAAAATGGCAGAACGAAAAAAGAGAATTGTAACGGGAGATAGACCAACCGGTAGATTACATATTGGACATTATTTTGGATCTTTGAAAAAAAGAGTGGAAATGCAAAATTCAGGAGAATACGATCCATATATTTTGATTGCAGATGTGCAAGCTTTAACAGATAATTTTAATAATCCAGATAAAGTAAGAAAAAATGTAAGAGAAGTTGTCATGGATTATTTATCGGTTGGAATTGATCCAAAGAAGAGTACCATCTATATTCAATCGATGATTCCAGAAGTTGCAGAGTTAACCGTATTTTATTCGAACTTAGTAACCATTGCTCGTTTGCAAAGAAATCCTACTGTAAAAACAGAAATTACACAAAAAAAAGAATTATTTGGTGAAAGTGTTACTTATGGATTTTTAGGATATCCAGTTAGCCAAGCTGCTGATATAACAGCTTTAGCAGGAGAATTTGTACCAGTAGGAGAAGATCAACAACCATTAATCGAACAGTGTAAAGAAATTGTTCGAAAATTTAATAGCATTTATGGAGAAGTATTAGTAGAACCTGAAATTGTTCTTTCGGAAGGAAAACGAATTAAAGGATTAGATGGAAATGAAAAGATGGGAAAATCTTTAGGTAATGCTATTTATCTATCCGATACTCCAGAGGAAATTTCCAAAAAGGTGATGAGTGCCGTGACCGACCCAGCTCGAATCAAAAAAGACGATCCTGGACATCCAGATGTTTGTATGGTTGCTTATTACCACAAACTATTCCAAGAAGATCAATATGAACAAGTTTGCAAGGAATGTAAAGCAGGATCGAGAGGATGTGTTGCTTGTAAAAAAGAACTAGCTCAAGTTATAACTGACTATCTAGCTCCAATGCGTAAAATACGTGCCTATTATGAAGAAAGACCGGAAGAAGTTGACAAAATATTAATTGAAGGAACGAAAAAAGCACAAGAGACTGCAAAAGAAGTAATGAAACAAGTAAAGAAAGCAATGAAGTTAGACTATTTTAGTGATGAAATAAAATAAAAAAGGAGAAAAGCAATGTTTCAAAAGGGAGATTTATGCAAACACTTTAAGGGAGAGAATTTAGTTGAGAAAAATATTTATGAAATTCTAGAGGTTGGAGTAAAATACACAGGTGAATGTGAACAATTGGAAGAACCATTGATCGTATACCGTAATATTTTTCAAGAAGGAAAGGTATTTGCAAGAGAAGAAAAAGATCTTATTGCAGAACTTGCTCCAGAAAAACAAGAAAAATTTCATCAAATTCATCGTGTTGAAAAATTAACAGAGGAAGAGAGAAAGCAAATTCAAACAGAAGAATTTCAAAAAGCAAAAATGGAATATATGCGCATGAAAAATTAAGGAGGAATCATGTTTACAGACTATGTAAAGATTATAGCGAAATCAGGAGATGGCGGAAATGGCGCAGTTTCTTTTCGTAGAGAAAAATATGTTGCTGCTGGAGGACCGGATGGTGGTGACGGTGGAAAAGGCGGAGATGTCTATTTTCAAGTCAATCCAGATGCCAATACATTAATTGATTTTCGCTATAAGAAAAAATTTAAAGCTCAAAATGGAAACAATGGAGAAGGCGGACATCGTTATGGAAAAAGCGGAGAGGACCTATATATTGGAGTTCCTTTAGGTACCGTGATCAAAGATGCAAGTACAGGACAAGTGTTAGCAGATCTTTCGGAAAAAGGACAGTGTGAACTTGTTTTAAAAGGTGGGAGAGGGGGAAAAGGAAACTCTCATTTTGCCACTTCAACCAGACAAGCTCCTCGATTTTCACAAGGAGGAGAGGCAGGAATTGAAAAAGAATTAATCTTAGAGTTGAAATTACTTGCCGATGTTGGGTTATTAGGATTTCCCAATGTCGGAAAATCGACTTTTCTTTCGATGGTTACATCTGCAACTCCCAAAATTGCGGATTATCATTTTACAACCTTGGAGCCGAATTTGGGTGTTGTAAAAAGTGAATATGGAGACAGCTTTGTCATTGCGGATATACCGGGAATCATTGAAGGGGCAAGTCAAGGAACTGGTTTAGGATTACAATTTCTACGCCATATTGAAAGAACCAGACTATTACTTCATTTTATTGATGTATCCGGTTCAGAAGGAAGAAATCCAGTAAAAGACTTTGAAATTATCAATGAAGAATTAAAGAAATATAGCGAAAAATTAAGCCAAAGAAAGCAAATTATTGTGGCAAATAAAATTGATGCAATGACAGATGAAACACTTTATCAAGAGTTAGAGGAATTAGCAAAAGAAAAACAACTTGAAATTTATCCAATATCAGCAGCAACTGGAAAAGGAGTAAAAGAATTATTAGCACATGTTTCAGAGGTTTTAAAAACATTACCAAAAGAAGAATTGTATGAAGTAGAGGAAAATAAGAAAATCTATACGCTAGAAGAGGAAGAAGAGATTACAATTCAAAAAGAAGATGGAATATGGATTGTGGATGGGCCTGCTGTACAAAAATTGATGAGAAGAGTAAATTTAGAAGACAATGAATCGATGTACTATTTTCAAAAATGTTTAGAAGAACTTGGCGTTAATCAAAAGTTAAAAGAAGCAGGTGTTCAAGAAGGAGATACAGTTCGCGTTGTGGATTGGGAATTAGAATGGTATGACTAAAAAAACTAAAACTTTTGTTTGACAAACATTTCTTTTTATGATATGATGCGAGTAAATCTAAAAATAGGAGTGATGTTTTGGTGAGAAAAGAAAAGAAAGTGGAGTTAAATCGTAGGGAAAAGGCAATTTTAAAATATATCGAAAAGCAAATTAATGCAAATGGATATCCACCATCTGTTCGCGAAATTGGAAAAGCAGTGGGGCTTAGTTCTACCGCAACTGTACATGGCTATTTATCCAAATTAGAAGATAAGGGTTATATCAAAAAAGAGTCACAAAAAGGTAGAACATTAAGATTATTAAAAGGATCAGGAAAAGACGAAAAACAAGAGGAAATCAAAAATCTATATTCTGGAAAAGAAATGGTTGAAGTTCCAGTGATAGGAAAAATTACAGCTGGAGAACCAATCTTAGCAGTTGAAAATGTAATGGATACTTTCCCAATTCCAATTGATTTTGTTGGAAATGCTGAAAGCTTTATGCTAAAGGTTCGCGGAGAAAGTATGATCGAAGCGGGAATTTTAGATGGCGACTTAATTCTAGTGAAAAAACAAAATGTTGCAAACAATGGTGAAATTGTTGTAGCATTAATTGGAGAAGAAGCAACGGTAAAAACTTTTTATAAAGAGCAAGGACACATAAGATTACAGCCACAAAATAGCACAATGGATCCAATTATTGTTCCAAATTGTGAGATTTTAGGAAAAGTGGCAGGAGTATTTCGTAAAATCTAACCAAAAATAAGGGGAAAGCATTATGGCAAGAATGAAAACATTTTTCTTATATGCCTTGATCGTAATAGCATTTATGATTTTTTCAGACTTTTTTATCTTTGCTGCAATCAAAACAACTTATGTGGATTTTGATCGACAAATTGTAGCAACACAGCATGTCAAAGTTACAATTCAAGAAGCGAAGAAAACTTACATGAATGGCTATATAAAGGGAACAATTGAAAATGTTACCAATCAAACAATCAATGATAAATACTTAAAATATGAGTTCTTTTCTAATCAGGATAATAGCTTAGGTGCTAAATATATTCGTCTTAATGATCTAGAAGCAGGTGAGAAAAGAGATTTTGAGGTAACCTATAATATTCAAGATACAAGCTATTACCGTGTAACAGAAATTGATGCAGATGAAGCAGGAGATATTCCAGAAGAGGAATTCTCAATGGATGTTAAAATTAGTTTTTATCATGTTTTAGCAGGATTAATCATATTATATTTTCTATAATACAGAAAGAAGAATCACGCGAAAAAGAAAAGTGGATTCTTCTTTTTTTCTTTATTGACATCCGAAAAAGCGTATATTAAAATCTAAAAAGAAATTAAAAAAAGAAAAGAGGCGTTAAAATGCCAAATATGTTAGATTATTTAAAATGGAGAGGAGATTTAAGTTTCGATCAGGATCCATTTAATGAAATTGATAATTTAATTTTAACAAGATTTTCCTATTTACCACTTGAAAAGCTTATCAAAGAAGGAGAAAAGTTAAAAATAAAAACAATCTATGAGCGTTTTCAAAAGAGCAAGATCAAAAAAGAAGACATGCTTTTAAAAGAGGATTGGAATTTCTTTGAAGCAATAGCAACAGCAAACCGTTTTCGAGAGTTAGTTGCTTTAAAATATGTTCAGAAGATTAGTCTAAAATTAGAAGAACAGTTTGCAGTAATAACGATTTTATTACCAAAAGATACTGCATACATTTCTTTTTGTGGAACCGATATTAGTATTGTTGGCTGGAAAGAAAATTTTAACATGAGTTTTAAAAGTCATTTACCAGCCCAAAGAGATGCTGTTTCTTATTTAAATTATATTGGGGAAAGATATGCTGGCAAATTAATGGTCGGGGGACATTCGAAAGGCGGAAACTTAGCTGTATATGCGGCAGCCTTCTGTAAGCCAGAAATTCAAAAACGAATTACAGTTCTTTATAATAATGATGGACCAGGGTTTAGCAAAGAGATTATTGAAAGTCAAAATTATAAAAACATTGTGGGACGAGTGATTTCTTATGTACCACAATCTTCTGTTATTGGGAGATTACTATTCCACGAAGAAAAATATTATGTTGTAAAAAGTAATCAAATCGGAATTATGCAGCATGATCCATATAGTTGGCAACTGCAACAAAATCAATTTATCAAAATGAAAGAGCTTACCAATGGAAGCCTATTGACAGAAAAAACGATTAAAGAATGGCTTGAAAATGTAGAACCAGAAAGAAGAGAGATTTTTATCGATACATTGTATGACATTTTAGCTGCGACAAAAGCTGAAAAAGTAACAGATTTAGGAGAAAATTGGATTAAAACAGCTTCTACTTTATTAAAAAGGTATAAAGGAATTGATCCAGAAAGTAAAGCAGTAATTTCACAAACCTTAGAGGCATTAAGAGTCTCTGCTAGAAATCAAATTTTTGAAACTTTTTCTTTTCCAAAGAAGAAAGAGAAAAAGAAATATTTTGGGATTCTTACCAAATAAATTCTCAAAAGTTGTATATAATAAAATAGAAAAAACCAAGAAAAAGGATTGCCATTTCAAACAATCTGTAATATAATTGTAACGCAAAAGAAATGACTTTGTAACAAAACGAGTAAACTGAAAGGAAGATGATGATGTTCGGATTAGGACAGGATATAGGGATCGATTTAGGAACAGCGACTGTAATTGCCTTTGTGAAAGGAAAAGGAATTGTACTAAGGGAACCGTCTGTTGTTGCGGTTGACAGTCATACAGGAGATGTTTTAGCAGTAGGAAAAGAAGCAAGAAGAATGCTAGGAAGAACACCAGGAAACATAACAGCGACAAGACCGCTAAGAGAAGGGGTTATTTCTAATTATACGGTAACAGAAAAAATGTTAAAGTATTTTATTGGAAAAATCGGAGGAAAAACCTTATTTGCTCCACGTATCATGATTTGTATTCCTTCGCAAGTAACAGAGGTAGAAAAAAGAGCTGTTATTGATGCCGCTACACAAGCCGGTGCTCGAAAAGTTTACTTGATTGAAGAACCAATTGCTGCTGCAATTGGCGCTGGAATCGATATATCCAAACCTTGCGGAAACATGGTAGTTGATATTGGTGGAGGAACAACGGATATTGCAGTTATTTCTTTAGGCGGACCTGTTGTTCATACGTCTTTAAAAATTGCAGGAGATAAATTTGATGAAGCAATTGTCAAATATATCAAAAGAAAACACAATATGATGATCGGAGAAAGAACAGCAGAAGAATTAAAGGTGAATATCGGTTGCGTTTATCCAAAAATTCAAGATCTAGAGATGGATATTCGAGGAAGAGATTTAATGACAGGACTTCCAAAGACGATAACCGTATATTCAAGTGAAATGTTAGAAGCTTTAATGGAACCTGCTTTAGCAATTGTGGATGCAGTTCATTCTGTTTTAGAAAGAACACCTCCAGAATTAGCAGCGGACATAAGTGATAAAGGAATCTATATGACAGGTGGAGGATGCTTAGTAGACGGTTTAGATAAACTTTTGCAAGAAAAGACCGGTATTAATGTGATGATCGCCCAAGACGCAGTTTCTTGTGTTGCGTTAGGAACAGGAAAAGCATTGGATAACCTTGACACATTAGATGGAAAAAATAAGATTAGATAAGATTAAAGAAGAAAGAAAATGACCGGGTAGTACAAATTCGGTTATTTTCTTCTTTTCAAATAAAAAAATCTATGATAAAATCAAATGGTATAAAAGAAAATATAGGTGAAGAAATGAATAAAACAAAGAGAAAAATTTTTGAAACTTCCATGAGACTTTTTGCTGAAAAGGGATATGATGCAACAAGCATTGAAGAAATAACCGCAACAGTAGGGGTAGCAAAAGGAACATTGTATTATCATTTTTCGAGTAAAGAGGAGATTTTCAATTTTTTAGTAGAAGAAGGCGTAAAGTTATTAAAAAATAGCATTGCCATAAAAACAGATAAATTAACGAATTGCTTAGACAAAATTAGAGCAATTGTTTTAATTGAGCTAAAAGTATTAGTAAAATATGAAAATTTTATGACCATTATCCTAAGCGAGATCTGGGGAACAACCGAAAGAAGTAAGATGTGCCAAAAATATGTATTTGATTATATTCAAATGATCGAAGAAATTGTCAAAGAAGGAATGGAAAAACAAGAGATTATAAAAGGTGATCCAAATGTAATTGCTTCCGGTATTTTTGGGTTTGTTTGTTCAAGTTTAATTTATCGTAATCGAACGGATCATCATTTAGATGTACAAAAGTTATATCATGAAATAGAAAGAAGCTTTATTCGTAAATTAAAGAAGGAAAAGGGAGAGGAAGAAAAATGAGATCATTAAGAGATTTAAAAATACCAGATTTTAAATTTCCAAAGATGAAAATGGAAGGTATCGAAGATATCGGAGAAGTACATGTTGATTATGAGAAAGTTGAAAAGGAAAAAAACAAAAAGAAAAATACCAAAAATTATCCGGAGACAAACTATCAAACAATCAAAGAAATCTTTTTAGAGTCAACAACCAAATATGCAGATAAAGAATTTGTTCTAGAAAAACCAGACCACAAGACACCTTTTCAAGAACATACTTATCAAGAATTTCGTGAGAATGTTTTTTCTTTTGGAACAGGATTAGAAGAATATTTAAACTTAAAGAATGAAAGAATTGCCATCATAGGTGAAACTACTTATGAATGGTATGTTTCCTATATTTCGCTACTTTGTGGTAGTGGAATTGCAGTACCAGTTGACAAAGAGTTACCAGTTAATGAATTAATCAATGTATTAGAAAGATCAAGAGCTGGAGCAGTTATTTATACAGCGAAAAAGAAAGAAGAAATTAAGAAAATTAAAGACAGTGTTCCTTTTGTAAAATACTTTATTGAAATGTATTCAGACGAAGAATTAAATGGAAGAGATATCGGATTTGAAACCATTCGTGAAAAAGGAAAGGAATTAGTTGAACAAGGAAATCAAAACTATATTAATATTGAAATCGATCCAGAAGAGTTTAAACTTTTGATTTTTACCTCTGGAACAACATCATCATCCAAAGGTGTTAAGATTTGTAATCGAAATTTAGCATCCAATATTAATGCAGTTAATCCATATGTAAAAGTTTATCCAGAAGATCGTTTCTTTTCTGTACTACCATTGCACCATACCTATGAATCAACGATTGGATTTTTATTACCATTAGCAAAAGGTTCATCGGTTGCAGTTTGTGAAGGATTAAAATACATTGTTCCAAATATGCAAGAAGCAAAGCCAACTTGTATGTTAGCGGTTCCATTATTAGTAGAAAATCTATATAAAAAGATTAATGCAACGATTGAAAAAAGTGGAAAAGCAGGACTTGTTAACTCCATGATTCATATCACAAATGCACTAAAAACAGTTGGCGTTGATATCAAAAAGAAAGTGTTTAAAGAAATTTATGATAATTTAGGTGGAAACATGCGTATCATCGTTTCTGCTGCAGCACCAATTGATGCAAATGTCGGAAAATGGGTACAAGATATTGGAATTATGTTCTTGCAAGGCTATGGATTAACGGAGACAGCTCCAATTGCTGCATTAACACCAGACTTTGATCCTAGAGTAGGATCTGCAGGAAAAGCTGTTGTGGGAGACGAACTTAAGATCCATAATCCAAATGAAAACGGTGAAGGTGAAGTATGGATTAAAGGAAAAACCGTAATGCTTGGTTACTATGAAGATGAAGAAGCAACAAAAGATGTAATGCATGATGGATGGTTTAATTCCGGAGATATTGGTTATATGGACAAGGATGGATTCTTGTATATTACTGGAAGAAGTAAAAATGTTATCGTTACACAAAATGGTAAAAATATTTATCCAGAAGAAATTGAATTGATGTTAGGCAAAATCGAAGAAATTGCAGAATGTATGGTATATGGAAAAGAAGTAGAGGGCGAAAAAGAATTAACGATTTCGGTAAAAGTAATACCAAATTATGAGAAGATAGAAGAAAAACACGGAGCAGGATTATCAGAAGACGAAATTCGTTCAATTATCTGGGAAGAAATTAAGAAAGTGAATAAACAGCTAACTTCTTATAAGGCAATCAAGAATTTAGAAATTAAAAAAGATGAATTTGAAAAAACAACGACAATGAAAATTAAACGTTTTGCGGAAATTAAAAAAGATAAAGAAAAACAGGGAAAATAAAAGAAGTCGTAAAATAAGCTATAAAAAAATCTAAGCTTATTTTACGAAATGTAACAAAAATGTAATAATTATGACATATAATTATTACATTAAAAAAGAAGAAATCTCTTGTAGTTTTTTGTAGAACGTTGTATAATGAACATGGTTATAGATGAGTTACGTATGATAAAAGGAGGGGTAGTTTACAATGTCTAGATCCGGCATAGTAAACGTGAGAATGGTAATCACGGAAGAAAAAATTTTATCAAACATCGATAAAGTACAAAAATTAATCAATCCAAACAGCAAAAAACAAATTGTACAATTAGAAGAAGATGCATACTTTAAAGATTTGATAGAATCAATCAAAACATATTTAATTGAATATCCAAAAAAGAAGAATTTCCCAAGTAGTGTATATAAAGCTGCTTATGGGTTAGTTGAATATGCAACCAATCAATTTGAAGAAAACACAAAGAAAATTGAAGAATTAATTCGAAATCGCGAAAGGAACATTGCTTTAGCTGCAACATTAAAAGAAGTTTTAGAAATTGTAGAAAACAAAGAAGAGGATTGGAAAGATCGTGTAAAAGAAGTAGAATCTGAATTTTCAGAAGATATTATCGATACATTAGGATTGATTGGAAGAACAAAATCCAAAAAATCACAAAATTATCAAGATGCAGTAAAATTAATTAATGCGAGAATTGTTAATTTAGAATCAAATTTACATATAGAAATCGATATGGAACGAATTGAAGATCGTTCAAAAGCATTAAGCTATATTGGTATTGAAGTTGCTGATGCTTTGAAATTAATACCAAAACCAGAAGAAGTTGTAGAAGAAGCAGAAAACGCAACAGAAGCTGTTCAAACACCAGAAGAACAACAATATTTCGAACAAACAAGAGTGGAAGTAAAACCAAGCTTATGGCAGAGAATTAAAAATAGCAAAGTAGTAAAAGCAATTCGCTATGCATTCAAAATTAAAGTTGTTCTTGAATATCCTGCTTTACCAGAAGGTAGAGGAGAATAATTTGTTATTAACATTATAAAAAATATAATAAAAATCGAAAGGGAAAATAAAAATGGGAATAGCTGCATTAGTATTAGGTATCGTTTCTATTATTGTATCTTTTATTCCATTCTGTGGATTAATAGGATTATTACCAGCTTTAATAGGATTAATTTTAGGAATTGTTGACGTAGTAAAAAAATCAAAAAGTGGAGAATCAAAAGGAGTTGGAATTGCAGGAATTATTCTTACAGCAATTGCAATTGTATTCTCAATTATCTATAATATAATAATTGTAGGAGCTATTGTAGGAACAGCTATTGATGAAACTATGAGCAATAGTAGTTACTATAATTCAATTTATGATTCTTCCTATAGCTATGACTACTATAATTATTAATAAAGGAAAATAAGGGTTGCGTACCATGGGATTTTTAAAGAAGAATTACATGAACATATCAATTATATTTTTAGCATTAGCTGTTTATGTAATTCTTTTTCCTGTTATATCAAAAGTTCTTATTTCCATATTCCCAACTTTTGCAATATGTCCTTATCTTGCAATGACGGGAAAGCCGTGTCCTCTATGTGGAGGGACTCGCTATCTTGCTAATTTAGGACAAGCACTAAAAGATCCAAGTTATTTATTACATCCCTTTGGCTATATGATTTTATTTATAGGGTTTGAACTGTTTTTCCGAATTTTTTGTATCATCCAGATTAAAAGAGGTAAATCTTTGGACAAAATCATTCGATTTGATGTGATTTTGCACTCAATTGCCGTTGCCTTATTTATTTTTTATGAGATTACTTTTATGCTTTTCCAGTAGAGGAAAATTGGAAAAAGTAAAAGAAAGTATTGACAGATAATAAAAAAAATAGTATACTAAAATTCGTTGATGAGCATGCGCCCTTAGCTCAGCTGGTCAGAGCAACCGGCTCATAACCGGTGGGTCCAAGGTTCGAATCCTTGAGGGCGCACCAGTTAAGAAAAATTGAATATATGGGTAGGTGGCCGAGTGGTTAAAGGCGGCAGACTGTAAATCTGTTCTCGTACGAGTACGATGGTTCGAATCCATCCCTGCCCACCAAAAATGCTAAATTTTAACCGAATTTAGCATTTTTATTTTGTCCAAAATTGTATTACGAAGATAAAATTTTGTTTAATGTATAGCATTTCCAGAAGAATTTACAAATCAAATTATTAATAAAGAGCAAAAGATTTTCTTTCCTATTTTGGCATAATTTAAATATTTGCGTATAAAATATTATTAGTAGTTTAGGAAAGGATAGATTTAAAATGAAAATAATTGATAAGATTGCTCTTGTACTAGTTATAATTGGAGCTATTAATTGGGGCTTAATTGGAATCTTTAATTTTAATTTGGTTGATACTATTTTTGGTACAATGTCCATAATGAGTAGAATAATCTATAGTTTGGTCGGTATTTCTGGTTTGTGGCTAATTAGATTATTGTTTATGAACAATGAGTAAAAATGGAAGAAATAGAATAAAATTATTTGTCAAAAATACTGAAATGATTCCAATTTCGGTATTTTTTTGTTTTATTTTCAATCAACGTAAAAAGTTAAATTAGTTAATTTGAAAATAATTGAAAAATATTTAGGAATATGCTATACTAAAAAAGATTTTCAAAAAATAAATTAATCAAATAAACGGAGGAATCAAATGAAAAACTTTTTAAAAGGAATCATCGTAGGAATGGGTGGAATTGCACCGGGATTAAGTGGAAGTGTTTTACTTGTTATTTTCGGATTATATCAGAAAACAATAACAGCAATTGGAACTTTGTTTAAAGATTTTAAGAAGAATTTAATGTTCTTAGTTCCATTATTTTTAGGTTTTGGAGTAGGTGTTCTTTTATTCAGTAAAATAGTAGACTTTTTATTAGCTAATTTTGAAATGTATACAAGATTTGCGTTCTTAGGACTTGTTTTAGGAACTATACCACTTTTCTATAAAGAGGTAAAAAAAGAAGGATTTCAAAAAAAATATTATCTCTATATTTTAGTGGCAGCAATTGCTGGATTTAGTTTGTTTTTCTTTAATGGAAATTTATTCCCAACGATAACAGATCCAAATTTAGTACAATCTGTATTTTTAGGAGTAGCAGTAGCTGGATCATCGATTGTACCAGGAGTTGATAGTGCTGTTATTTTATCATCTCTAGGACTATATGAGCTATATGTAAGCTCAATTGCTAATTTGAACTTCTCAGTTTTAATTCCAGCTGGAATTGGATTAGTAGTTGGTGTACTAGTTATTTCTTTTATCATGAATTTATTAATTAAAAGATTTTATACAGCAACATTTTCAATCATTTTTGGATTGTTCTTATCCATTATTCCAAATGTATTAAATGAAAGTTGTGTAATAGGACTAAATGCTGCTACCGTCATTTCTTTTGTAATTGCGATATGCGGATTTTTGCTATCTTATTTCTTGGGAGATATTAAGGGAAATGTAGCAAAAATAAAGGAAATAAGTCAAAAGATTTCAAATGCATGGAAAAAAGTACCAAACCAAAAACGAATTGAAGATCCTAATAAAGAATAGGAATAGAAGAGTAACACAAAGATAACGTGTTACTCTTTGTGTATTCTAAAACCCCGAGATTGTCTCGGGGTTTTAAGAAAGATGAAAAAATCTTTCTTTTACTCATCATCTGATTTTGAAAAACTCTCTGCTGTATATTGAGAATTTGCAATTGCTTGATCGGCTTCTTCTTGAGAAATGTATCCATATTCCACCATACTTCTTAGAACTTTTTTCTGACGACTGGTAGCATAATCAAAATTTTTGGTTGGAGCATACGCACTTGGAGCATTTGGAACACCAGCTAGCATACTGGACTCATAAAGATCCATATCTTTCGGATCTTTACCAAAATATCCTTGGCAAGCTTCTTTGATACCATAATAGCCATCACCAAAATAGATCGTATTGGCATAGAGTTCTAAGATTTCATCTTTGGAATAATTTCTTTCCAATTCATAAGCAGTAAAGATTTCTGCGATCTTTCGATTAACAACATCTTTTTCTGTAATATAATATAAATTTTTAGCAACTTGCTGTGTAATCGTACTTCCTCCTTCGGATAACTCTTGTGAGCGAACATTGACCACAAAAGCACGAAGAAGTGCAATTGGATCAATTGGACCATGTTGATAAAAGCGGTGATCTTCGACTGCAATGATGGCATTCCAATATTGGTTTGGAAGATCTTCCTTAGAACAAAAATTATCTGAATTTTGAATTTCTGAAACCTTATCTGCAAGACTCTGTTGTTCCAGTGCAGATGCGTGCATTTTGTATCCATTTAATAGAATAACAGAAGCAACGACAACAAGTGCAATTAATAGAAAAAGTAGAATTCTTTTTACATATTTCATAAAATTTCCTCCCTTTTTAGGATAAAAAGAAAGAAGAAAAAAGTCTATCAACTTTCCGGTTCTTTTTTCTAATTTTCGGTTGCTTTTTTTCATTATACCATATTTTTCGAAATAGCCAATAGAAAAGAAAAAATATACTTGATTTCTATTCGGGAAAAAAATATAATGGAAAATAAATGAGGAGGAAGAAAATGAAAGAGAAAAAACAGGATAATTTAGGATTAGAAGATGAAAGATTTCAGAAATTAACAGAAATGTTTGATTTAGATTCACTCTTGCAAAATAAGGAAAAAGACGAAAAAGAAAACGAGAAAAAAGAGAAATAGAATTGACAAAAATTGTAGATTAATGGATAATAAAAGAGAAGTATTACAAAAGGAAAAGTAAGAGATAAACGGAGGATAAAATAGATGTATGTGTTCAATAAAATTGTCGTAAATCCGCAATTACCAAAACGAATTAATCGATTAGGGGAAATTGCGAACAATCTTTGGTGGTCTTGGAATACAGAGTTTTTAAGACTATTTAAAGAAATTGATATTGATTTGTGGGAAACGGTTGAAAAAAACCCTGTAAAATTCTTGAAGAGAGTATCTCAAGAAAAATTGGAAGCGGTTTCCGAAAAATGGGAGTTTTTAAAAGAATATGATCGTATTGTAGAAAACTTCGATGATTATATGTCCAGTAGAAATACATGGTTTAATCGTACCTATCCAGAAAACAAAAAGGATGTTATTGCTTATTTTTCAGCAGAATATGGATTAGATCAAATTCTTCCAATTTATTCAGGAGGACTTGGAATCTTATCGGGAGACCACTTAAAATCAGCAAGTGATTTAGGAATTCCGATTGTTGCAGTAGGGTTGTTATATCGTAATGGCTATTTTACACAATACATTAACGGAAAAGGAAATCAAGAAACAGAATATAAAGATATTGATATTGATACATTACCAATTACAAAAGTAAAAGGGGAAGATGGAGAAGATTTGATTATCTACTTAAAATTCCCGAAAAAAGGACTTTACTTAAAAGTGTGGCAGATTAATGTAGGACGAGTAAAATTATATTTATTAGATTCTGATATTGATGAAAACATCGAAGAATATCGAAATATTACAACAACACTTTATGGAGGAAATCAAGAAACACGTATCCAACAAGAAATGATTTTAGGAATGGCAGGAGTAAGTCTTTTAAAAAGCTTAAAGATTAATCCAACTGTTTATCATATGAATGAAGGACATTCCGCTTTCCTAACTTTAGAATTAATTAAAAATATTATTAAAGAAAAGAAAGTTTCTTTTGATATCGCAAAAGAAATTGTAACATCGAAAACAGTATTTACAACACATACTCCAGTACCAGCAGGAAATGATATTTTCCCATTGGAACTTGTTCGAAAATATTTTAAAGACTTTTGGATCAAGCTTGGTATTTCTGAAGAGGAATTTCTTGCTCTTGGAATGAAACCAGACAGCAAAAATGAAACAGGCTTTAATATGGGAATTTTAGCGTTAAAAATAGCTGGAAAGAAAAATGGTGTTAGTAAATTACATGGTGAGGTATCACGTGAATTATTTGGCGAAGTTTGGCCAAACATTGCTGCTAATGAGTCTCCAATTACCTATGTAACTAACGGAATCCATACATGTTCATGGCTTGCTTCTAATTTAAAAGATTTATATAATCGTTATTTAACTCCGTATTGGCAGGATAATATCTATAAAGATGAGATTTGGGAGAAAATTGAGAATATACCAGATGAAAAGTTATGGGAAGAACATACCAAACGAAAAATTAAATTATTACAGATGGTAAAAGAAAATACGACCAACCGATTAAGGAGAAGCGGATATAGTTACGAAGAAATTAATCGAATTACATCCAATTTAAATCCAGAAGCTTTAACAATTGGATTTGCTAGAAGATTTGCAACTTATAAAAGAGCTACTTTAATTTTCAAAGACATTGAAAGAATGACACAAATTTTAAATGATTCTCAAAGACCAATTCAAATTATCTTTGCTGGAAAAGCGCACCCAGCAGATAAAGAAGGACAAGACTTAATTAAATACATTCATGAAATATCGATGAAACCACAATTTAAAGGAAAGATCTTCTTACTTGAAAATTATAATATTGCGATGTCTAGACTATTAGTAAGTGGGGTTGATGTTTGGTTAAATACTCCAAGAAGACCTATGGAAGCTTCTGGTACAAGTGGACAAAAAGCTTCGGTAAATGGTGTCATCAACTTTAGTGTATTAGATGGTTGGTGGGCAGAAGGATACAATTCCTATAATGGTTGGACCATTGGAACTAATAAAGAATATGACAATTATGAAGAACAAGATATTGCAGACAGTAATGGAATTTACTATACATTAGAGAACAAGATTGTACCAACTTATTATGAAAAAGATAAAAATGGAATTTCGAAAAAGTGGTTGAAAATCATGAAAAATTCGATTATTTCAACAGGTGGTAGATTTAGCACTGCTAGAATGCTAGTTGATTATACCAACCAACTATACATTCCATTATGTAATTTATATAATAAGTATTGCTCACAATTAGATTTAGTATCTGAATATGAAATTTGGAAAAAAGAAATTCGAACGAATTGGGATGATATTGTCATTTCACAAGAGAAAAACGCTGAGTCTCTAACCATTGATGCAGGAAATGAAATTGAAGTATATTGTAAAGTAAAATTGCCAAATATTTCACAAGATTCAATTGAAGCACAAGTATATTATGGGCAATTTGAAGAAAATGGAACAATGGATCATGTTCAAATTATACCAATGAAATTAGTAGAAGAGGATGATGTAGCAAGAGAATATCATTATATGGCAAAAATTGAATTAACAACAGGAGGAAATTTCGGTTATACATTCCGTGTTATGCCAAAACATGAAATGCTTTTGGACTCTGCTAATTTAGATTTAATTAAATGGATGGAAGAGACAAAATAAAAGAAACTGAATAAACTATCTAGTAGAAGGAAAAGAAAGCTACTAGATAGTTTTTTTCTTGAGAAAATGACGAATTTTATCGACTTTTGTCTTGAAAGAAAAAAACGGGTATGGTATAATATAGACTGTTTTTGAAAAGGCTAATAATGAAAATTTGTAAATGGAGGGTATTGAAACATGAAAAAAACAAAGATCGTATGTACAATAGGACCTGCTACATTAGATGTAGAAGTGTTAAAAAGTTTAATGAAAGCAGGGATGAATGTTGCAAGAATTAACTTCTCTCATGGTAGTTATGAGGAACAAAAGAAGTATATTGATGCAGTAAAACAAGCAAGAGAGGAAGTTAATTTACCAGTAGCCCTACTATTAGATACGCAAGGACCTGAAATTCGTACTGGAAAATTAGAAGAAAACCCAGTTACTTTAAAAGCAGGAGAAACCCTTGTTCTTGCAAATGAAGACTTTGTTGGTAACAAAGAAAGAGTTTCTGTAACCTATAAAGAACTATATAAAGATGTTAAACCAGGCGTTATCATGTTAATTGATGATGGAAAAATTGAATTAGAAGTAGAAAAAATTGAAGGAAAAGATGTATACTGTAAAATTCTATCTGGAGGAGATCTTGGAAATCGTAAAAGTGTAAATGTACCAGGAGTGCACATTAATTTACCAGCTTTAAAAGAAAAAGATATCAAAGACTTAATTGACGGTTGTAAAGCTGATTTTGATTTTATCGCTGCATCCTTCGTACGTAATGCTAATGATGTATTAGAAATTCGTAAAGTATTAGATGAAAATGGCGGAAAACGAATTAAAATTATTTCAAAGATTGAGAACCAAGAAGGAATTGATAATTTCCAAGAGATTTTAAAAGTAACCGATGGTGTTATGATTGCTCGTGGAGATTTAGGAGTTGAAATTCCAACAGAGGAAGTTCCAGTTGAACAGAAAAAATTAATTCGTGAATGTAGAAGAGCAGGAAAAACAGTTATTACAGCAACACAAATGTTAGAGTCTATGACCAACAATCCAAGACCAACAAGAGCAGAAGTATCCGATGTTGCTAATGCAATCTATGATATTACTGGTGCTGTTATGCTATCAGGAGAAAGCGCAACAGGAAAACATCCATTAGAATGTGTAGAAATGATGAGTAGTATTGCAAGAGCAGTTGAAAGTAACTTACATTATACAAAAAGATTTAAAGCAGCTCTTTGCGAAGATTATGATTCCAATTATGAATTTAAATTAAATCATTCAATTTGTGCAACTGCAATTGAGATGAAAGCAAAAGCAATTGTTACGTATACAGAAATTGGAGATACACCAAATATTTTATCTGGATTTACAATGGATTGTCCAATCTATGCTGTTACAAAAGACGAGAAGACCTATCGACAAATGGCTTTAACTTGGAATGTTCAACCATTATTAGTATCAGAAGGTGATTCTCCAAAAGAAGTAATTTCACATGGTATTGATCGATTAAAACAAGAAGGACTATTACAAGAAGGTGACGTTGTTATGATTGCAGGAGGATCTGCAGTATTAACGGATCGTAAAGCAAGCTTAATTAATCGTACAATGGGTGGCGTATTAAAAATTTAGTAAAGTCAAAAGAAAGAACGAGATGTTCTTTCTTTTTTTGTGCTTATGAGTTAAGGAAGAAAGAGATCACATTTCCTCGAAAATCTGCATAAAATGTAATATAACGTTTAAAAAGGAGGAAAGAAAAATGTATAATTGCAAATGCAATAAATGCTGTGGATGTAAGAATATGAAAGAGGATATGTTTGATGATACCTGTGACCATATTCCTTTTTTATCCGATATGCCAAATGACCAAGATGATTGTGCTTGCGGATTTGATGAGGAAGAAAATTTATTCCCAGATAATCCAATGTTTGGTCAAAGTTATGTACCAATTCAGCGTATGAATAAGACTTTTGAGCCATCTGTAGGATTAAGAATGGGAACCATATTTCCAGAACTTGTGAGTCCTTATGCACCATGTCAAAGTTTAGAAGAGATTGCTTTTATTAAAGCAACGAATAAGATTGGGGAGGGATGTAATCGATGATGAAATGTGATTGTCAAAATATGAATACAAGAGAAGAAATGCTTCAAGAAATTCGAGAGATTGGATTTACAATCATTGAATTAGGGTTATATCTTAACACTCAACCAGATGATGAAAGAGCCGTTTGTATGCACAGAGAATATTGTAAAAAATATCGTGAACTAACGGATAAATATCAAAAAGTATATGGTCCTTTAACCATTTATTTCCCATGTAATAAGTGGAGATGGTTAGAAGAGCCTTGGCCATGGGAAAGGGGGAATAATTAGTTATGTGGACGTATAATAAAGTTTTAGAATATCCAGTTAACATCAAGAATCCAAATCCAAGACTTGCAAAGTTCATTATTTCTCAATATGGAGGTCCAGATGGAGAATTGGCAGCATCACTAAGATATTTATCGCAAAGATTTGCTATGCCAGATCAAAAATCAAAAGCTATTTTAAACGATATTGGTACAGAAGAATTAGCTCACTTAGAAATGGTAGGAAGTATCGTTCACCAGTTAACCGATGGGGTTTGCCCAGAAGAGTTAGAAAAAGTTGGATTGGGAGCATATTATACAGATCATGGAGTGGATGTATATCCACAATCAGCTGCTGGAGTTCCTTTCTCAGCATCTGTGCTTGCTTGTAAAGGTGATCCAATTGCAAATTTACAAGAAGACTTAGCTGCAGAACAAAAAGCAAGAGCGACTTATGAAAAACTAATTGATCTATGTAAAGATGATCCAGATGTACTTGATCCACTTCGTTTCTTAAGACAAAGAGAAATCGTTCACTTCCAAAGATTTGGAGAAGCCTTAAGAGGGGTACAAGATAAATTAGCAGAAAAGAAATTCTATATGAATGATATGAAATGCGATATGAACCATAATATGGATAATAGTTGTGGTTGTAATTAAAATAACCAATTATGAAAGACTCCTATATACTCAATATAGGAGTCTTATTTTTTTGGTGGAGAACGATTTAAAATAATTGACAAGGAAAATAATTATCGATAAAATAAAGAAAAAAAGAGGGGAAAAATATATGGGATTAGCATCTTTAATATTAAGCATTATTGGTATCATGTGTTGCATATCAATAATATTTGCACCGATTGGTGTTGTTTTAACACTGATTGGATTGATTTTAGGAATTGTAGATACAGTTAAAAAAGGAAAAACAGGAGAAAAAAGAGGAGTTAGCGTAACTGGTTTAGTTTTGAATGCTGTATTCTTAGTAATCTTACTTGTAGAAAGTCTAATTGTAATAATTGGCTTTGGATTAGCAATTTTCAATAAAACTGTGGACACAACAGATAGTGGAATGACAAATCGTATTTATTCTAATAGCTATGATTACGATGAGGATATCATCAGTAATAGTATTAGTAGTAATATTGGTAATATCTTAGCTAGCGGAAACACATTGGATCAATTGCAAAGCAAAGATGAAATTTCTGGAAATCGTTTTATAGGAAAATATGAAGATTCTTTATTAGATTTAAAACGAGACGGAACATTTCTTTATTATCGTGATAAAGATGATTTAACAGACAACTATTACGAGGGAACTTATGAAGTATATCAAGGGGAAGATGCGGTAGAATACATTACAACAGAATTAGTAAGCTATGGAGTAACAGAGCAAGAATTAAGAGCGTTCTTTACGAGAAATACAGGAGAGATGTCAGTCGATAATTTTTATTGCTTAGTGCTAAATAATCAGACTTGTATTATCAATGGAGAAAATACAATCGATACGCCAGTAGCAACGCCATATTATGGTTTCTATCTTGAGGATCAAAATTTATTCCGAATTGTCAATATGAATACAGCAAGCTATGTATATTTTGAAAAAGATGTTTAATCGAGTTTTTTAAAAAAGATAAAAAGGAAATAAAAAATGAATAAGAAACAGATTAAAGCACTTCTCATGGAAATGAGAAGTGTAGAGAATGGAGAAAGAGTTGATTATCTGCTGGGAATAATTGATGAAATGGAAGAAGAAAAAATCCAAAAAATAGTAATTCAATTAGGCAATCATCCTGAAAAAATCCGACAATTTTTAGCTAGAAAAATAGAAGAAGGAAACAGAAAAACGGAAGAAAAATATCCGATTAATGCGATGTTTACCTATGGAATAACAGGGGACTGCATCCATTTTCATCTGCCAGAAGATTTGCACGAGTTATTAAGACAAAAAGGTTCTTTTGCAACGATGGATCAAATCAATCTGTATTTGTTAGATGCAATTGAACGAATACAAAATTTGAGGGCTCAAGGAGATTATCGCTTACAAGACAAAAGAAGTTTTTATATGATTTCACCGATTTTAATTCGAAGAGAGTTAAAATTTTTAGAAAGCTTAGATTTTCAAACGAGATATTATTTTAGACACCAATTACAAGATGAAACTTTTCGAGAAAAAAATCCGGAAGCGAAATTTGCTACGCAAATATTTGGAACCGAAAAAGGAGTAGGAACAGCAAGTCTTCTTTGGGAACGAACATTAACACCAGAATGGCAAGCTAAAAAGGAAGAAAAAAAGCAAGAATTTTTAAAAAGAGGAGCTACACTAGAAGAAAAAGCTCCAGAAAAGTAAGGAGAAAATAAAATGGAATATCGAAAATTTAATGATGTTATTGTAACAAGAATTGATAAAGGGGAAGAAATTTTAGAAAAAATTAAAGAAATTGCATTACAAGAAAATATTAAACTTGCGCATATTAGTGCGTTAGGAGCAGTAAATGATTTTACGGTTGGGGTATTTAAGACAAAAGAGAAAAAATATGAAGCAAACCACTTTACAGGAGATCATGAAATTGTGTCATTAACCGGTACTATTAATACGATGAATGGCGAATTTTATTCTCACTTACATATGAGTGCTGGAGACGAAAAGGGAAATGTTTTTGGAGGACATTTAAATCAAGCGATTGTAAGTGCTACTTGTGAGATGATCATTACAATTATTCATGGAGAAGTAGATCGAAAGTTTGATGAAGAAATCGGATTAAACTTATTTGATTTTAAAGAATAGAAAGAAAAACGAGAAGAAAGAAAAAAATAAAATCGGTACGAAGAGAAATCGCACCGGTTTTATTTAGTTTAAACGATTATGTTTATATGGTCTTGTTTCGTTATATGCCATTTTTTCTAGAATAATTTTTTCTAAATCAATATTCATTCCACCGCAAAAGTCAAAAATACGGATGACAACATCAGCAAGTTCAGAAGGAATTCCACAAGGTTTTCCGTTTTCCTCATAATAGGTTTCATTGAAATCTTTTTTAGAACGATATTCTTCGTAAGCTTCTGATAATTCACAATGCATTAAAGAGATAACTTCTCCGAAATTTTTTTCACCTTCCCAAAATCCATGTTTTTTGGAATTTTCATAAGCTCTTTGAACAAGAGATGGTATGTTATTATCCATAGTTTCCTCCTAATATTTTTCGATTTTTATTTTTGAGAATCAAGTTTATCTAAACATTGAAAAATTAATTTCGATAAATCAGTATCATCATAAATGGATTTAATACTTGCTTGCAACATATCTTGTGATGAAATATTGGTTAGATTAAAGAGATAACCATTTTTTAAAGCTAACTGACGAATATATTCTCGAATGGTTCGACCATTACCTTCACGAAAAGGATGCAAAACATTTAGTTCGGATAAATAATAAGCCAAACGTTTTGCTAAATCTTCTTTGGAAAGATTCGCTAAGTAATTTTCCTTTTTTAATTGATTCGTTAAACGATCGAGTTCTTCTTGAATAAATTCCCATTCAGCAAAACGAAAATGGTCTTTTGCGATATTTTCAGTACGAAGCATTCCGGCAAATGGGTAAATATCTCCAAAAATAAATTGATGAATGCTAATCAAATGTTGAGAGGAGAAATCTCCGGTAATTCCTTTTTGCCTTAATTCATAAAGTTTAATAAGAACTAATTGCGTTTCCACCTTTTGTAGTTTGTCAGCATCCATAATATTTAATTTGTTTTTTAAAATATGACTGTTTGGATAACAGTAAATTGAATTTCGTGCCTCATAAAAATTTTCATCCATCGTAAATCATCCTAACCTAAAGAATTTTGAATATTAGAAACAATATCCTGAAAAGAAATTTCTTGGTTAATATATTGTTTTAACGTTGTTACTTGTTCATCGGTTACAACGATATTTTCGATTTCTAAATCTTTTTTTATATTGGCAACATCAAAATTAAATTGATTGATTTCGTACAACATAATTTTAATCTCCTTTACAAAACACTACACTAATATTATACCATAAAACAAAGAAAAATACTAGCTTTTTGTGAAAAAATATTGAAGAAAAATTCGAAAAAATGTTTGTAAAAAAGCTTGACATTTTTTGGGGAAAAGATATAATAAAAACAAACAAATATTTGCAAGAGGTGAAAAGTATGATTACAACCATTCATATTAAAAATATTGGGATTATCGAGGATGTAACATTAGAATTAAATAAGGGTTTTCACGTTTTAACCGGTGAAACTGGAGCAGGAAAATCTTTGATCATCGATTCTTTAGAAATTTTAGCAGGAGGAAGATTCTCGAAAGAAATGATTCGAAAGGGAGAAGAATATTCTTTTGTAGAAGCAAATCTCTATTTGCCAAATCATGAACTAGCAGACGAAGGAAATATTATTCTCACAAGAGAAATTCATTTAAGTGGCAGAAATTCTTGTAAAATCAATGGAAGACTTGTAACTGTTGGCGAATTAAAAGAGTTCATGAAACAAATCATGGATATTCATGGACAAAACGATAATCAAAAATTATTAGATGAAAAGGAACATATTCACTTCTTAGATCAATACCAAAAAGAGAAGATTCAAAATATAAAAGAAGATTATCAACAATACTATACAAAAGCTTGCCAGATCAAAAAGGAATTAAAAGAAAATTATGGAGACGACCGAGAAAAACAAAGAAAATTAGATCTCTTAAAATACCAATTAAAAGAGATTGAAGAAGCTAGTTTACGAGAGGGAGAAGAGGAAACATTAGAAGAACAGCGAAAACAAATGATTTATCAAGATAAAATAAAAGAAAATTTAGGAATTGTTTATCAATGTTTATCAGAGCAAAGTATTGATGCAATTAATACTTCGATTCGAGCTTTAGAGAAACTTGAAAAAATCGATGAGCAATATGCAGAAAAGCTAACAAGTTTAAAAACAATTTATTATGATATTCAAGAATTTTCAAGAGATATTGAGGAAATGAATGATTCAAGAGATTGGGATGAAGAAGATCGCATCAAAGTAGAAGAAAGATTGGATTTAATTACATCCCTAAAAAGAAAATATGGAAATACAATTTCTGAGATCTTGCAATACAAAAAAGAAGTCGATGAGGAGATTCTTCAAATTGAAAATCTAGATGAATTTATTCAAAAAAAGAAAGAAGAACTAGAGCAAATTGAAAGAAAAATGAAAAATTTAGCTACCCAACTACATCAGGAAAGAGTAAAAATTGCAACAGTATTGGAAGCAAATATCAGTAAAGAACTAGAAGATTTAGAAATGAAACATGCAAAATTTCAAATTGAGGTTCAAATGGGAGAAGAATTTTTCAAAGAAGGAATGGACAAAGTTCGTTTTAAGATTAAAACCAATGTCGGAAATGATTTTAAGCCATTAGTAAAAATAGCATCTGGAGGAGAACTTTCTAGAATTATGCTTGCCTTAAAAACTGTTTTTGCAAAAACAGATGAAGTACCAGTGATGGTATTTGACGAAATTGATACCGGAATGAGTGGAAAAGCAGCAAAGAGTGTCAGTGAAAAATTAGCATCAATTGCACAAAATCATCAGATTTTTGTTATTACGCATTTAGCTGTGATTGCTGCAAAAGCAGATCATCATTATTTTATTTATAAAGAAGTGGAAGGTGAAAATACAAAGACAAAAGTAAAACAATTGAAGGAACAAGAAACGATTTATGAATTAGCGAGAATGAGTACTGGAGAAATTACCAAAACAGCAATTCAACATGTTTTGGAAATGAAAAAGACAATGTTAGGGGAAAAGGTGGTTTTTGCAAATTCTTAAAAAATATGTTACAACGAAAAGACGCATTTCAAAAGTTTGCGTATGTAAGTTATTTTTTGCGGTTACGTGAAAATAGGAGGAATTACAAATGTTAAAAAGAATGGCTAAAAAAGCCAAAAAAAATTCTCGACGGATTTTAGCTTTGGTGTGCATGTTCTTTGCCGGTATGGTACTTTTGATCAGTGCAACAGAAGAAAATACCCAAGAGGATTCCAACAGTAAGAGTCAGTACAGTTCGTTTAATTTGATTGGCCAGCAAATCAACCTAGTAAACTATGAGGATCTGTTAAATAATAAAATAGCAAATAGAGCAGATCTCCAGCAAACCTGGCGGTATCAACCAACGGAAGAAGAACTGAATTTTGCTTATCGGCTTGCTTTTGCGGAAGCAGGAAATGAAGGTGAAATTGGACAAACAGCGGTGATTGAAGTTGCGTTGAATGCAGTGGATGCAGGATATGCAGATACCATCCTAGAAGAATTTTTGAGAAGCGGAAGATATTCTTCCGTTATCGATGGAGTTCCACAAGTTCCTACATTAGATGATACTTTTCGACCTGTCACAGAAGAAGATTTATCGGATTCTTTAAAAGAAGCGGTACGAAGAGCTTTTCAAGGAGAAAAAATCACAGAGGAAGCTTTAAAAGTTCAAGCGGAATCACAAGGTCTCTATGATGAGAGCTACTGGAAAGGTGGAGCCTTATACTTTTTCTGTTGGGATGGGCTTGGACCAAAAGAAAAAGAACGAAGGAATGAAGAATCGATGCCAGTACGAGTCGAGATTGGAAATCATACATTTGCACGTTATTGGGAATAACAAGAGCGGAGGGAGAGATGTCTTCTTTCGCTCTTCCTCCTTTTTTGAAAAAACACAATAATTTCTGAAAAAAATTTAAAAAAGTAGTTGACAATCATTTTGGAATTTAGTATACTAAGAAAGTCGAAAGAAGACGGGCGCATAGCTCAGCTGGGAGAGCATCTGCCTTACAAGCAGGAGGTCATAGGTTCGAGCCCTATTGCGCCCACCATCTTTTTTACGGCCTGGTAGTTCAGTTGGTTAGAACGCTAGCCTGTCACGCTAGAGGTCGACGGTTCGAGCCCGTTCCAGGTCGCCATTTTTTTATTTAAGCCTCGATAGCTCAGTTGGTAGAGCAAGGGACTGAAAATCCCTGTGTCACTGGTTCGATTCCCGTTCGAGGCACCATAGAAAAAGACTGATTTATCAGTCTTTTTTTGTTGCTTCTTGTCAAATTGGAATGACAGGGGGATTTTTTAAAATCATAAATTAGTGTAATAGATGACTAAATTTAAAGTTTACTAGATTAAAAATAATATATATGTTAGAATAGAAAACAAATAAAGTAAAAGGTATAGTTGAGTTAATTTTTGTTATAGTCGCAATATGGAGCGTAATATTCATGGATTATTTTCAACTATTCTTTCAAAATCTTGTGTGAGGAGAATATCATATGAATTCATACATAGAACTATTTATGGATGACGATTATCCAGATTTTATTGATAAATATTTAACAACAAAAACGCTAAATCGATTGAAATATGTTACACAATTTTGTGGATGTGATTATACTAAATTATATTCACCGTTATTTTTATATACAAGATTTGATCATAGTTTGGTGGTAGCACATATGACATGGCATTTTACGCACAATAAGAAAGAAACAATTGCTGCACTGTTACATGATGTTGGAACACCATGCTTTGCTCATTGTATTGACTATGTTTTTGGAGATTATATGAATCAAGAGTCTTCTGAAAAGAGTATGGTTGACATTCTAAAGAAAGATCAAGAAATCCAGAACTTTTTAAAAGAAGATGGTTTATCCTTAGAAGATTTAGAAAATGATTCAAGTTTTCCGATTTTAGAAAACAAGTCGCCGAAGCTATGTACAGATAGACTCGATGGGGTATTCCATACTTGCTATATATGGCTACATGCGCATTCATTAGAAGAAATCAAAGAAGTATATGAAAATATGGTGATCTTAAAAAATGAAGAAAATCATCCGGAGATAGGGTTTAGGGATGTAGAGATAGCAGAAAAATTTGCTTCCATGGTTTTTAATTATGCAAAAGAATTACAAGGAAATACCGATAAATATGTTATGAAATATATTTCGGAAATCGTAAAGCTAGCATTTGAAAAAGATCTCATCTCATTAGAAGATTTATACATGAAAAAAGAAAAAGATATTTGCCATATTTTAGCTTCTAATTTTTCATCATGGGAAAAATTTAGTGAGGCACAAGAATTAATTAGAACGGAAGAAGAACCAGTGAATCGATTCTACATTTCATTTGAAACAAAGAAAAGAAATACAATTCCTTTAGTCCATACAGAGACTGGTAATAAAAGAATCGTTGAAGTGTATAATCATGCAAGAAATAAATATGAGGAGTTAAAGGAATACAAAGATAGCAAATATGCTTATATTAATGACATAGAAAAGTTATCCTAGTTTATCTCACATAAGTCATTGCTACTTCAAAAAAAGAACTGCGTGTTCAATGAAATACGCAGTTCTTTCGGTAGTCAACGTAATTAGATCTCCTTGATACCGAACTTGTAGAGAGTGGCATCCGGGACAAACAAAATTCCATGGTCGTCGAGCTGGATTTCCCAGCCATCTGTTACGATATCATAGTCTGTGACAACCCCAGTCATCTCTGCTCCGCTTGAAGGATTCGTGATACTTACGTGCATACCTTTTTCCATAATATTTCCCCCTAAAAATCTTTTTGGGTTAAGCTGTACAGAAAAACAAAATCGTTTTTCCATTCTTTATTATATCATAATGGAGTGAAAGAGTAAAATCGTTTTTTAGATAGATCGAAAGATGAAAAAATGTTTTACAAAAAAATTAGAGTATGGTACAATCTCTCTTGGAAAATAGAATTAGAGTAGAAAATGAATCGTTAAGACTTAGTAGACGGGAAGTTGCTACTAAGGCAAGAAGAAATTCGCGCATTCATTTTCGCATTCCGCTAATTAAGAGTAAGGATGATCAGAAGTACTCCTTTTCTTTTGATGCGGAAATCAAAGAAAGGGAGGTTTTTTTGTGAGCAGAAATAAAAAAATTATTATAACAGCACTTCTATTAGCAATGCTCATTATTTTGTCTAGATTTTTATCCATCAAGACACCAATTATGAAAATTAGTTTTGCATTTATTCCAACCATGTTATGTGCAATATGGTTAGGACCGAAGTGGACTGTTTTATTAAATGTATTAGGCGATGTAATTGGAGCTACGTTATTCCCGACAGGACCATATTTTATAGGATATACCATTAGTACTGCAATTGCAGGATTTATCTATGGAATTCTATTATACAAAGACAAACCAGATCGATTTACCGAAAGAGCGTTTTTCATTCGTTTGGTAATTGCAGTTGTACTTGTAGCGATTATTGTAAATATGGGACTAAATACTTTATGGACCAGTATTACATCTGGCAAAGCTTTTCAAGTATTATTTGTTACTCGAATTGTGAAACAACTGATTATGATTCCTATCCATATCCTTGTTATGTTATTTATCGAAAGAATTTTAAGAAAACCATTTGATCAATATATTAGGAGCAATAATGATTAAAGTAGAAAATGTGTCGTTTTGTTACAAAAATAAAAAAGAAAAAGTTTTGGATGGGTTAAATTTTTCAATTCAAGAAGGAGAAATTGTTGCTCTTGTTGGAAAAAATGGATCTGGGAAGTCTACCATTGGAAGATTAATTGCAGGGATTACAAAGCTAAAAGTAGGAACGATTACAATTGATGGCTTTGACGTTTCTGATCGCAAAAACAGAGGAATCCTTCAAGAAAAAGTAGGAATTGTTTTCCAAAATCCAGAGAATCAAATCATTTTTAACAAGATCGATGACGAATTATCTTTCTCCTTAAAGAATTTAGAAAAAACGGAGAAAGAGAGAAGAATCTTACAAGCATTAAAACAAGTAGAAATGTTGGAACATAAAGATGAGGATTTATATACGCTATCTTTAGGACAAAAACAAAGGATTATGATTGCAGAAATTTTGGCCAAAAATCCAAAATATATTATATTAGATGAACCAACAACAATGATTGATAGTCAAGGAAAAGAAAAAATATATGAAATCATTCAGAACTTAAAAAAACAGGGATATACCGTTATTTGTATTACCAATTTAGCAGATGAAATCTTATTAGCAGATCGAACCTATATTTTAGCAGATGGAAAAATCGTACAAGAAATCCCTAAGGAAGATCTTGTGGAACAAGCTAAAATCTTTCAAAAATTTGGAATCCAAGAACCAACTCTACTAAAGATTTTACTTGCACTAAAATCGGAGGGAATTCAAATTGAATTACAAAATTATTCCATAACAGAGCTAGTAGATGGCTTGAAAAGGAGGATGAGAAAATGAAGAATGTGTTAAAATTTCTTCTCTTTCTTCTTTATACGACCATAATTTTTTTTCTACCAAATAACCAATGGATTTTTATTCCTGTAGTGATTAACGGAATTGGAATGGTTTTAACAAGAAAAACGATTGGAAAAACGATCTGTCGAACGATTAAAATTTTTCCATTTATCCTATTTACTTTTGTGATCAATGGAATCCTAGATAATTGGGTGAATGCACTATGGATTGGAGTAAAATTGATTTTAGTATGCAATATAACTGTGGTATATGCCAATACAACAAGTATTATGCGGAGTTGCAGAAACGATCCAATTATTATGCACACCTTTGAAACGATTAAACATTCAACCAGAAGAGATAAAAATAATGGTATGTATGTCTTTATCGATGATTCCAATTTTTAAAAAAGATTTACGAGAATTAAAAGAAGCATGTAAGGCAAAAAATATGAAATGGAATATTCCAAACATGAAATTTATCTTTTCAAGATTCTTCTTATCTTTAATACAAAGAGTCAACCAAATAGAAGAAGCCTTAATTGCCAAAGGATATAGTAGTTAAAAGAAAAAATAAAAAAATCGGTAGAAATCATAACCATACGTTTTACGTATGGTTTGATTTTTTAGAAAAATCGTGCAAAAGATAGGTTTCTTTTTTACTTTATGATATAGTAGAATTAGAAAAAAGAGAAGGAAAAACAAAGGGGAATGAAATATGGAAAATAAAGAAGATTGGGACAAGTTAAGAGTGTGGCAACAAAAGAAAGAGCATGAAAAGAAACAAGAGTTAGAAGCAAGGAGTCATCCACATAAAGGAATGCAGGAGGATCATAGTACACGAATCAGTTACTTTTTGAAAGATGCGAAAGAATTTATTGTAATGCATTTGGACTTGCTTTTTCTAGTTTTTATAACTATTGTAGCTTGCGGTCTTTTAGCTGTTTGGAAAATGAGTACGGACGTGAAAGTAGACGAATACTTTGAAGGAAGATATCAAGAAGGAATGATTCTATTATCGGAAACAGAAGAAATTAATGGAAACGAGAAAAGATTTCAATATGTTTTAGCACTTGAAAGAAACGAAGAAATCAAATTTCATGCAAAACGTTTTGGAGGATCATGGGAAGATGATTTAAAAAATCGAGAATTACAATACTATTTCGAAACATGGGACAGCTCTTTCAAAGAACAATTTGAAGTAAAACAAGAGGAAGAAGAATCGTTGCTTGTAAAATATGAATTGGCCTTTCCAATTGATCAATACGAAGAAATAGGGCAAGGTCTTCAAGCATTAAGAGAATTTGGAAATTATGTAGGGGAACAGATCGAAACAGAATGGAACGTATTCATTCAGAAAGATGATTTGAAGCTTATAGATCTTCAATGGTTACAATCTATGACAGAGGAGGAAGCGGAACAAGAAGCAAGGAGAATTTATGTAAATAATAGCCAAGCGAAAAAGGTCCAAGAAGCAGGAATAACGGAAGAAGTATTAGAGAAATATTGGAAACCAGATTTCTTAACAGTGGAATTAAATGGAAAACCAATCTTGGACTCAAATGGAAATGCCATAACAATGAAGTATCATGAAGATGGATATCAACTTTTCTTAAACCAATCCGTATTAAAAAACATATCGGGTGTTACCAAGATAGAAAAAAATCAAGAAGGAATGGAAACGTTTCTTTACCGAGGAAAGAAATATACAATTGGAAGTGGAGAAGGTGAAAATTTATTAGAAAATCCATTAACGGAATGGGATCTTGTTCAAATTTTTGGAGCAACTGTGAAGCATGATTATTCGGAAGAAAAAATAAAAATTGTCATTCCATAAAACCAAAAAAATTGACGGAAAAATGATAAAATGGTAAAATAATTAAAGAAAACGAAAATTAAAAAGGAAAATGATATGAAAATAGAAACCGATAAAGAGAAAAAAATCATTTTGGCGATCGGAATTGCAGTTTTAGTTGTTGCAATTATAATTATTTCTTTGGTAGTTTGGAATGTACAAAAAGCAAAAAATGATTCTTCCGACACAACAGAAACTTTTGCTTTAGGAGAAGAAAATATTGAGCAGACCGAAAATGTTGAGATCATAGATGAATTACAAGATGCAGAAAATGAAATTATTGTATTAGAAGATGAAGAACCAGAAGAAGTGGAGGAAGAGCCAAAGGAATCCGAAACAAATAAAGTAGATCAAACAGATACGAAAGATTCTGGTACGCCTTATTATATCAAAGTAAATTATGGAGCCCAGGTTGTAACCATTTACAAAAAAGATGGAGATGGTAATTATACGGTTCCATATAAAGCTATGGTATGTTCGACAGGAACAGCGACGCCAACAAGTGGAGTTTATAAATTGCCGAAAAAGTATAAAAAAGCGGTAAAAGCTCGCTGGATTTATTTACAAGGAGATGTTTGGGGGCAATATGGAACCCGTATTACGGGAAACATTCTATTCCATTCGGTTCCATATGAAAAACAAGATCCAGCTAGTTTAGAATGGTGGGAATATGATAAATTAGGAACAAAAGCATCTTTAGGTTGTATTCGATTAACGGTAATAGATGCTAAATGGATTTATGAGAATTGCACAGCTGGAACTCAAGTGGAATTCTATACTTCTTCAGATCCAGGACCTTTTGGAAAACCAAGTGCAAAGAAAATATCCAATGCAGATGAATCAGTAAAAGTTTGGGATCCGACAGATCCGAGTGAAGATAATCCTTGGAAAACTTATCAAGAAGAGACAAAAACAGAGCAACCTTCCAATAATACAAATCAAATAGAGAATGATGAAAATGACAAAATCATTAATCAAGTAGAAAATACGGAAAGTAATGATGTTTACAATATAGTAAATCAAACAAACAACATAGTAAAAAATGAAGTTGTCAATCAAATTTTTACAAATACAATAGCAAATCAAACCAATACTGTTATGACCAATATGGTAAATGCAGTGAATAAGATTGGTTTAAATGTTGCGGTAAATCAAATAAAAAAATAAGGGATAAAAAGCAAGAGGCACCGAATTCGGTGCCTTTTTGCTTGCTCAAAATTTGTTTGTTAACTGCCATTAGATTAGCAGAATACTAGGAAAATAGTTCTTTTTCAGTTGCTTACTGACAATAGGTTAAGGCATATAGAAGCATAAAGTGAGCAAACTTGAAAGTTTGGTAAGCTTCTCCTTCCGAGATGGTAGGACGATTCGATAACAGGTGACAAACAGGGATGTAAGAAGATGTATCTGCGTCCCAGAGTTCTTTTGTGGGAGCAATATCGAGTGCGAGAAAAGTAGCCATGTATTGATTTTTCAAAAAGATGTCGATGACATACCAGTCTGGATGTGCGTCAATGCGCTTAAAGAAAATGAGGGAGCGATCCGTTTCATTTTCCATGGTTTCAGTCTGAACATAGAAATGAGATGGAGACTCTGGTAACTTCTGACAAGGATACGAATCCGAGAACACATCTTGAAACAGATTGGTAGCGGTTTGGCTTAGATCAATTCGAGGGATACTTGTTAGGTCCGCAGGGATAAATGAAGCTTTTGCGAGAGATAACAGCTCTTCTGATGTGAAGTCTGCTAGATACCGTTTACTTACTTGTTGCCATCGGATCGGAAACATGCAAACAATCCTCCTTTTTTTGAGCTGATAAGTTAATACGAACAGATCAATTATAGCATGCTTTCGAGGAAAAGTAAAATAAAAGAAGTTGACGAAAGGATAAGAGACTGATATAATGCAACACGTAGTAATAAGATATAATTATATTTTATTTGCATATTAATACCTATAAGAGGTGAAATCTATGTTAAAATTTACAAAAATGGAAGGGCTAGGGAATGACTATGTTTATATGGATTGTACAGGAGAACAAACCATAAAAAACATACCATACCTAGCTCAATTTGTTAGTGATCGTCATTTTGGAATCGGATCCGATGGATTAATTCTCATTTGCAAAAGTGAAGTGGCAGATTTTAAAATGAGAATGTTCAATTATGATGGTTCGGAAGCAGAAATGTGCGGAAACGGAATCCGCTGTGTTGGAAAATTTGTTTATGATAAAGGACTAACACAAAAACAAGAAGTATCCATTGAAACATTAGCAGGAATTAAAGTACTAAAACTAAATGTGGAAAATGGAAAAGTAAAAACGGTACGAGTGGATATGGGAAAACCAATCTTGGATCCAGCACAAATACCGGTAAAATCACAAGAAAATCCAGTACAAAACTTAAGAATTACAGCAGAAGGAAGAGAATTTGTTTTTTCTTGTGTTTCAATGGGAAATCCTCATGCGATTACCAAAGTAGAAAAAGTAAAAGATTTTGAAGTAGAAAAATATGGAAAAGTCATAGAAGTAGATGAACATTTTCCAAAAAGAACCAATGTGGAGTTTATTGAAATTGTAGATGAAAGCCACATTAAAATGAGAGTTTGGGAAAGAGGAGCAGGAGAAACACTTGCTTGTGGAACAGGTGCGTGTGCAACAGCAGTTGCTTGTTTCCTAAATGGTTATACGAAAAGAAATGTTATGGTTGAGCTATTAGGAGGCTCTTTACAAATCGAATGGGACGAAGAAACGGATCATGTCTATATGACAGGACCTGCTCGTACTGTTTTTGAGGGAGAAATCGAAGAAAAGGAGAAAGAAAATGATTAAAATTAATGAAAACTTTTTAAAATTAGAACAAAGCTACCTATTTTCAACCATTGCAAAGAAAGTAGCGGCTTTCCAAAAAGAAAATCCGGATAAAAAAGTGATCAAATTAGGAATTGGAGATGTAACAAGACCACTTCCAAGCGTTGTAATTGAAGCAATGAAAAAAGCGGCAGAAGAACAAGGAAGTGCAGAAACGTTTCGCGGATATGGACCAGAACAAGGATATGATTTCCTGAGAGAAAAGATTCAAAAACAAGATTATTTCGATCGAGGAATTGCAATTGATATCGATGAAATTTTTGTATCAGATGGAGCAAAATGTGATACGGGGAATATTGTTGACTTATTTGCAGAAGATAATATGGTAGCAATCACAGATCCGGTTTATCCAGTTTATCGAGATACCAATCTAATGAGTGGAAGAAAAAAAATTATCTATATGCCATCTACAGCAGAAAATCATTTTAATCCAGATTTCCCAAATGAAGTGCCAGATATTATTTACTTATGTAATCCCAATAATCCAACAGGAACTACAATGGATCGTGAAGAAGTAGAAAAATGGGTTCATTATGCAAAAGAAAACAAATCGATTATCCTTTATGATTCTGCTTATGAAGCATTCGTAGAAGATAAAAATGTTCCAAGAAGCATTTTTGAAATTGAAGGAGCAAAAGAAGTTGCTATTGAATTTCGTAGTTTTTCGAAAACAGCCGGTTTTACGGGAATGCGCTGTGCCTATACGATTGTTCCCAAACAAGTAAAAGCTTATACGGAAAAAGGAGAAGCTGTTTTCTTAAATGCTTTATGGAACCGTAGACAATGTACAAAATTTAATGGCGTTAGTTATATCATTCAAAGAGGAGCAGAAGCGATCTATTCAGAAGAAGGACAAAAACAAATTCAAGAAAATATTGCTTATTACAAAGAAAATGCAAAAATAATTCGAGAAGGATTAATAAAGGCTGGATTTACTATCTATGGAGGAGTTGATTCCCCATATATTTGGCTAAAGGTTCCGGAAGGTCTTTCTTCTTGGGAATTTTTTGATGAATTGTTAGAAAAAGCAAATGTTGTCGGAACACCAGGAGTTGGTTTTGGATCTTGTGGCGAGGGATATTTTCGTTTGACGGCATTTGGAACAAAAGAAAATACCATAGAAGCAGTAAAAAGAATTGTAGAAAAATATTGCCAAACACGTTAATCTATGGTAAAATATATACGTTAGTAGCCTATTACTTGGTTTTTGGATCAAACACCACAAAGACTCAGTTTTAGGAAAAAGAATTAGGGAGGTGTAAATCATGACAAAAGAAAGAAAACAAGAAATCATTGCAACTTATAAAAGAGATGAAAAAGATACTGGTTCACCAGAAGTTCAAATTGCTCTTTTAACAGAAAGAATCAATGAATTAACAGAGCATTTAAAAGTTCACACAAAGGATAATCATTCTAGAAGAGGACTTTTAAAAATGGTAGGATCTAGAAGAAATCTATTAAACTACCTTGCAAAAAAAGATATCCAAAGATATAGAGATATAGTAGAAAAATTAAATTTAAGAAAATAATTTGATGCATTGGACGTTTTGCAAATTCTGCTTAACGTCCAATTTGCAAGTTATTTAAAAAAGGGTTTGAAATTAGTAAGTAGCTTGTCTAATGTGCTAAGAAAAAAAGATGAAAAGAATCATAGCATATTATAGAGGTTACGCTAATTCAAACACCGAAAAGTTTTGAAAGAAAGGAGTGTATGACAAAAAAGTCATACAAAAAGTAGTATGTTTAAAACTTATACGACAGAATTAGCGGGCAGAAGCCTAACGATTGAAACAGGAAAGGTGGCAGGACTTGCCAATGGTAGTGTTTGGGTAAGATATGGTGATACCGTTGTTATGGTTAATGTAACAGCAGCTAAAGAACCAAAAGAAGGAATTGATTTTTTTCCACTATCGGTAGATTATGAAGAAAAATTATACTCTGTAGGAAAAATTCCGGGAGGATTTACGAAAAGAGAAGGGAAACCAGCTGAAAAAGCAATTTTAACATCAAGAGCAATTGATCGACCATTAAGACCATTATTCCCAAAAGATTTTCGTAATGATGTATGTGTTGTGGCGACCGTTTTATCCGTAGACCAAGACAATTCACCAGAAGTATGTGCCATGATTGGTGCATCTGCTGCATTATCCATTTCGGATATTCCATTTGGAGGACCAACAGCGGCAGTTAATGTGGGGTATGTAGATGATCAAATTATTATTAATCCAACTGCAGAACAAAGAGAGAAAAGTAGATTAAATTTAACAGTAGCTGCAACGATGGAAAAAATCACGATGATTGAAGCAGGAGCAGATGAAATTCCAAATCATATTATGCTAGAAGCAATTAAACAAGCACATGAAGCAATTAAAAAAATCTGTAACTTTATTTCTGATATCAAAGCAGAAATTGGAAAAGAAAAATTTGCTTATCAATCTTTTGCAGTAGATCCAGAAGTTTATGCTGAAATTGAAGAGAACTTTAAAGATCGTATGTATCAAGATGTACAAGCAACAGACAAAGAAGTAAGAGACGCTAATATTGATAAAATTACAGAAGATATTACAAATTATTATATCGAAAAACATGGAGAAGAAGCAGCAGAAGAAAAACAAAGAGATATTGCAGATAGTATCCATGACCTAGAGAAAAAATGTGTTAGAGAAATGATTCTAAAAGAACATAAAAGACCAGATGGAAGAAAAATCGATGAAATTCGCCCACTTTCTTGTGAGGTTGGTGTTCTTCCGAGAGTACATGGTAGTGCGATCTTTACAAGAGGACAAACACAAGTACTTTCAGTTGCTACTTTAGGAATGAAAAGTGAAGAACAAATGCTAGATGGAATTGATGAAGAAGAATCAAAACGTTATATGCATCATTATAACTTCCCATCCTACAGTGTGGGGGAAGCAAGACCTTCTAGAGGACCTGGAAGAAGAGAAATTGGACATGGAGCTTTAGCAGAAAAAGCATTAGTTCCAGTAATTCCTTCTGTTGATGAATTCCCATATTCAATTCGTGTTGTTTCAGAAGTATTATCTTCTAATGGATCAACATCGCAAGCTAGTATTTGCGGAAGTACACTTGCTCTAATGGATGCAGGTGTTCCAATTAAAAAACCAGTAGCTGGAATTTCAACTGGACTTGTAACCGATAAAGAAGATCCAAATAACTATATCATGTTAACGGATATCCAAGGAATCGAAGATTTCTTTGGAGATATGGATTTTAAAGTTGGTGGTACAAAAGATGGAATTACAGCAATTCAAGTAGACATTAAAATTGATGGTTTAACATATGATATCATTAAAGAAGCTTTTGAAAGAACAAAAGTAGCAAGAGACTATATCTTAGATGAAGTTATGTTAAAACAAATTGCAAAACCAAGAGAAGAATTATCTCCATTTGCTCCAAGAATTGTAACAACCATGATTCCAGTTGATAAAATTAAAGATGTCATTGGAACAGGTGGAAAAACGATTAATCAAATTATTGATGCTACTGGAGTAAAAATCGATATCGAAGAAGATGGACGTGTATGCATCTATTCTTCCGATGATGAGAGTGCATTAAAAGCATTAAAAATGATTGAATTAATCACAAGAGAGATTGAAGTAGGCGGAGTTTATGAGGGAACCGTTAGTCGTATCGTAAACTTTGGTGCTTTCATTGACTTAGGTGCAGGAAAAGAAGGACTACTTCATATTTCTAAAATTTCAAGCAAAAGAGTCGAAAAAGTAGAAGATGTTCTTTCGGTTGGTGATGAAGTAAAAGTAAAAGTAATTGAAATTGATCACCAAAATCGTATTAATTTAAGTATGAAAGATTTAGAAGCAAAACCAGAAGAACAAGAAAAAACAGAAGAAGTTTAATTTAAGAAAAAGTTAAGGTTCAAAAAGTTGCAAAAAAAATCGTATAATAGTATAATAAGATCGATAAAATAAAAGAAAAAGGAGAAAAACTATGGAATATCTATATATGTTGCAGCAAGCACTAGCATGGGTTGTAACAATATTTTGGTTATACCAATTAGTCATTAGTATTTGCTCTTTAGTAAAGTTGAAAGATAAACCGATTTTAGAAAAGAAAGAAAACCGCTTTATGGCAATTATTCCTGCACATAATGAGGAAATGGTAATCGAGAATTTAGTAAACAGCCTTAAGAATCAAGATTATCCAAAAGATCGATATGATATTTATGTGATTGCAGATAATTGTACAGATCGTACTGCTCAAATTGCAAAAGATGCAGGAGCAATCGTATATGAACGTTTTGATGCACAACATAAAACAAAAGGTTACTCACTTCAATGGTTTTTGCAACAAAAAATCAAAGAAGATGCACCATATGATGCTTTTTGTGTGTTTGATGCAGACAATATTGTAGATGTTAATTTCTTGAAAAATATGAATAAAAAACTATGCCAAGGAGAGACTGTGGTTCAAGGTTATCGAGACATCAAAAATCCAACAGATAGTTGGATTACAGCTGGTTATGCTATTTTCTATTGGACCATGAACCGTTTCTATCACTTAGCTCGCTATAACGTAGGTTTATCTCCTCTAATTAATGGTACTGGTTTTATGGTTCGCTTTGATGTCATCAAACCAGATGGCTGGGATACCAAGACTTTAACAGAGGATATTGAATTTTCCTTAAAGAGAATTATTAAAGGACAAAAACTTGGTTGGGCAACCGATGCAATTGTATATGATGAACAACCAGTTGGATTTAAACAATCTTGGTCTCAAAGATCTAGATGGACGGTAGGACATATTCAATGTATGAAAGAATATACCAAACAATTAGCAGTTGCAGTAAAAGAACATAAAACATTAATGAATTTCGATGGTTTATTATATATATTAGGATCAATTCCAATGTTCATTGTGACAATTGCTCTTTTGTTATTAAATTTTGTAATGTATTTTGGATCTGGAATGTCTACGGCAGAACTAGGAATTAATATTGTAAGATATATTGTTCCAACCTTCTTTTTACCAATTCTTGTAGGAATGATTATCATGAAATTAGATAAAAAGCCAATTAAACCAATGGCAAAGGGATTAGCTCTATATCCAGTATTCATGGGATCATGGTTATTGATTAACTTTAAATGTCTATTCAAACAAGATACCAAATGGGAAAAGATTGAACACGTTCGAAACATTAAGATTAATGAAGTTGCTTAAGAAAATAGAAAATCAAAAGGCTGACCATAATAAAGTCAGCTTTTTTGGTAAAGGAGACGAATCAAGTGGATTGTACAAAGATAAAAGTATATGCTTTTGTAGGACCATCTGGCACGGGAAAAAGTTATCGTGCGCAGATGGTTGCTGCTGAAAATGGAATTGAATATATTATCGATGATGGCTTGTTAATTAAAGGAAATGATATTGTAGCTGGTACTTCTGCAAAAAAAGCAGCAACCAAAATTGAAACAGTAAAGCATGCTCTTTTTTTGGAAGAGAAAGAAAGAGAAGAAATTCGAAAAGCATTCGAAAAAGAAAATTTAGAATCGATTTTGATTTTAGGAACATCGGATGGAATGGTAGAAAAAATAGCAGAAAATTTAGGACTTCCAAAAATTCAAAAAACCATCTATATTCAAGATGTAGCCACTGAAACGGAAATTGAGCAAGCAAAAAGGATGAGAACAGTAGAAGGAAAGCATGTTATCCCAGTTCCAACTTTTGAATTAAAGAAAGAATTTTCTGGCTATTTATTAGATCCACTACAAATTTTCAAATCAAAAGGAAAAGGAAAGGACCCATACATAACAGAAAAGTCGATTATTCGACCAACGTTTAGCTATTTAGGAAATTTCACCATATCGGAAAATGTTTTTAAGACCATTTTAGAATATGTAGCTAGCAAAAATGAATATATTTATCGAGTAGCAAAAATCCGTGTGGATAAATCGGATCGAGGCTTAGAGCTATATATGGAAGTAATTGTTGTCTATGGTTGCAATGTCTATTCTGTTCTAAAAGAGTTTCGTGAAAAATGCAAAAAGGAAGTAGAAAAATTAACTACAATGGTTCCAGATCAAATGGCAATTGTTGCAAAAGGTATCTATATTCCTGAAGCAAAGAAAGAACAAGAATTCTAGAAATCGAGGAGGAAAGAAAAATGGCTTTTATCGTAGCAATTGATGGACCTGCTGGAACAGGAAAGGGAACTGTAACAGAGAGAATTTCAAAAAAGAAAAAGCTTTTAAATATCGATACAGGTGCAACTTATCGTTGTGTAACACTTGCCATGCAAAGAAAAAACATTCAATTAGACGAGCTTGAAAAAATCAAAAAATTATTAGATCAAATTGATATTAATATGGAAAATCAAAATGGAACACAGCGTTTCTTTTTAGATGGAGAAGATGTTTCCGAAGAAATTCGAAGTAAAGAAGTAACCAAAATGGTTTCGCAAGTTTCGAGTATTAAAGAAGTACGTATCAAAATGGTAGATCTTCAAAGAAAATTAGCGGAAGGAAAAGATGTCATCATGGAAGGAAGAGATATTGGCACTTATGTATTTCCAAAAGCTGATGTAAAAATCTACTTAGATGCAGACGAAGAAGAAAGAGCAAGAAGAAGAGTAAAACAAAATCAAGAAAAAGGCATTAACATGTCTTATGAAGAAGTACTAGAAAATATTCGAAAACGAGACGAAAATGATAAAAACAAAGAAATGGGAGCTTTAAAAGTTGCAGAAGATGCGACTGTCATTGATACAACCAATCTAACGATTGATGAAGTTGTGAAAAAAGTAGAAGAATTAATCGAGCAAAAAAAAACGAAAATAAAGAAAGAAGAAAAACTTGAAAAAGTAGCCTATTATGAAAGAAAAGAAACGAGATGGAAGAAAATTGTAAGAGGAACCATCAAAGGATTTTTAGCAGGGCTTTATCATATTGCTTTCCATGTAAAGGTCACAGGAAAGGTGCCAGATGAAGGAGCCTATATTATTTGTGCCAATCACATTAATTATTTAGATGCAGCAGCAATTATTTTGCTTAACAAGAGAAAGGTTCGTTTCGTGGCAAAAGAAGATCTTTATCGTTTTGGAATTTTAGCATGGCTTGGCCATTTATTCGATATTATTCCAATTAAACGAAACAAACAAGATTTAGAATCGATGAAAAGATGTATAAAAGCATTAAAAAATGGAGAGCTTTTGGGAATCTTTCCAGAAGGAACAAGAAAAGGATTAGCCAAAAATCAAAAGGTAAAAAATGGTGCTGCTTTTATGGCATTAAGAACCAATACAAAAGTAATTCCAGTTGGAATTCATGGAAAGTTTAAATTCCGTTCCAAAATCTATATTAACTATGGAGAGCCATTAGATTTTAGTGAATGGAAAGATAAAGCAAATGACAAAGAAGTAATGGAAGAAGTTAGTAAAAAAATTATGGATCAAATTATCCAATTATCAGAAAAAGAATAAAAAGGGAGAGAAAAGGAAAAATGAACAATCAAAACATTCGTAATATTGCAATTATTGCACACGTTGACCATGGAAAAACCACGTTAGTAGATGCGCTATTAAAACAAAGTCATATCTTTCGTGAAAATGAACAAGTTGAAGAAAGAGTCATGGATTCCAATGATTTAGAGAAGGAAAGAGGAATTACGATTCTTTCCAAAAATACTTCTGTTATCTATAACGGTGTTAAGATTAATATTGTAGATACACCAGGACATGCTGATTTTGGTGGAGAAGTAGAAAGGGTTTTAAAAACAGTAGATGGCGTGTTACTTTTAGTAGATGCTTTTGAAGGACCAATGCCTCAAACAAGAGAAGTATTGAAAAAATCATTAGCTTTAAATTTAAAACCAATTGTTGTGATTAATAAAATTGATCGACCAGGAGCAAATCCTTTAAAAGTTGTAGATCAAGTTTTAGAGTTATTTATCGAATTAGATGCTAATGATGAACAATTAGATTTCCCGGTTGTGTATGCATCTGCAAAAAACGGAATTGCAAAAATGAATTTAGAAGATGAAAGTGATAATATTACTTGTATTTTCGATACCATTATTAAAAATATCCAACCACCAGCATGTGATTTAGATGGAACCATGCAAATGTTGGTATCCAACATTGATTATGATGAATACTTGGGAAGAATTGCGGTTGGAAGGATTGAAAGAGGAAAAGTGGTAACAGGAGCAACCGTTGCTATTTGTAAAAATGATAAAACGGAAACTGGAAAAATCGCAAAACTATTTACCTATCAGGGATTAAAGAAAGTAGAAGTAGAAGAAGTTGGGGCTGGAGATATTGTTGCCTTATCTGGAATTGCTGATATTAATATTGGAGATACCATTTGTGATGTAAATAATCCAGAAAAAATACCTTTTGTGGATATTGATGAGCCAACTGTATCGATGACATTTAGTGTCAATAACGGACCATTTGCTGGAAAAGAAGGACAATTCGTAACTTCTCGCCATATTCGTGATCGTTTATTTAAAGAGTTAGAAAGAAATGTAAGTTTACGTGTAAAGGAAACTGACTCAGCAGATAGCTTTGAAGTTTGTGGACGTGGAGAGTTACATTTATCCGTACTAATTGAGACAATGCGTAGAGAAGGTTTTGAACTATTGGTATCAAGACCAAAAGTTATTTTTAAAGAAATTGATGGCGTAAAATGTGAGCCAATCGAAAAATTGGTAGTAAATGTACCAGATGATTGCATTGGAAATGTTATTGAAAAATTAGGAAGAAGAAAAGCAGAAATGGTGAATATGGAACCTGCAGAATTAGGACATACCAAAGTAGAATTCCGTATTCCTGCAAGAGGACTAATTGGATATCGTACAGAATTTATGACAGATACCAAAGGTACTGGAACGATGAATAGCATTTTTGATTGTTATGAGCCATATAAAGGAGAAATATCTTCTCGTACCAGAGGCGTTCTTGTTGCATTTGAACAAGGTACATCGGTTACTTATGGATTATATAACGCACAAGAAAGAGGAGAACTTTTAATTGGACCAGGTGTTGAAGTATATGAAGGAATGATCGTAGGAATCAATTCTCGTAATGAAGATATTTCGATCAATGTATGTAAAGAAAAACATTTAACAAACACAAGAGCTTCTGGTTCTGATGATGCACTTCGTTTAGTTCCACCACTTCAATTATCTTTGGAAAAGGCAATTGAGTTTATCGCAGAGGACGAGCTAGTAGAAGTAACGCCAAAAAACATTCGCTTAAGAAAGAAAATTTTAGATAGTAAAACAAGAGAAAGAGAAGCAAGAAGAGCAATGGATAAATAAAAATAGGAGAAAGCTATGTTTCAAAAGAAAAATGAAAAATTGCAACACATCATCTTGATTTTTAGTATTGTCAACATCGTAGTACTTGTTTTAGCTTTCATTGGAATCGGAAGTGTTTTGCTAGGTGGAATTTTAAAGATTTTCACAAATATCTTTTCTTTCGGAGAGATGGGAGGAACCATTGAAGGATATCGTAATTTAATGATGGTATTTCAGATCATAATGTTTTTTGTTTGGATCATTGCTGGTACAAATTTCTTTTTTACGATCTATTCAGTGGTAGAAATGGTAAAATTCCGCACGAAATATAGTATTGCATCTTCTGTTTTAACGATCATTACTTCATTGGGGATAACCTTTTTTCTCGATTTGACGATAATTCCAAGAATGGCAGGAAAAGTGATGTGGGTTCTTTAAAAGAAGGCAAAAACAGACAAGCTTTAGGAGGATAACGTGAATACAGAAAGATTAGAAGAAATAAAAAAGCAAGCGTTAGAAGAACATATTCCAATTATTATGGATGATACATTAGCAGTGATAACCGAAAAAATTCAGAAGGAAAAAAAGAACTTAGATACAATTCTTGAAATTGGAACAGCAGTTGGCTATTCTGCTATCTGCTTTACTAAACTGTTAGCTCCGAATGGCAGAATCGACACCATTGAACGTGATGAAGAAAGAATCGCAAAGGCAAAAGAGAATATCCGAAGTGTAGGAGTAGAAAATCAGATTCGAATTTACGAAGGAGATGCAGTAGAGATATTACCGACCTTAGAGCAAAAATATGATATGGTATTTATTGATGCAGCAAAAGGAAAATATCCGCTCTTTTTTCAAGAAGCATGTCGTATGTTAAAAAAAGATGGGATCATTTTTGCAGATAATGTGCTATATAAAGGTTATGTTCGAAGTGACTATAACAAACATAAACAAAGAACTGCTGTACGAAACCTACGAGAATTTTTAGCTGAAATCGAAAACAAAGAAATTTATCAATCGGAGGTTTTAGAGGTTGGCGATGGTCTTGCGATTATTCAATTGAGAAGAAATTAAAATAAAAAGAAAATAAAAAAGTTACTTAAGAGAAAAGCATCTTTTAAGTAACTTTTTTGAGATGAATCAAAAAACATTGAAAATGCATAATGATATGAAAAACAGGTATAATTATTACGAAAAAGTTCCGCAAACGGAAAAAATTCGTAATGAAATAATTGACTAAATAAAAAAAATTTGATACAATTATTACGAAAAAATTCCACAGACGGAAAAATTTCGTAATGGAGGTTTGGGATATGATGATTAAAAGAGATTTTTATTTAAACGAACTTATCGATAGAATGGATAATGGACTTATCAAAATAGTTACTGGGATAAGGAGATGTGGAAAATCTTATTTATTAGATCCAATTTTTAAAGAGTATCTGATTGGGCAAGGGGTAGAGAAAGATCATATTATAAAATTAAGTTTGGATGAGAGGGCAAACAGTAAGTATTTAGATCCAGATGTACTTGACCAATATATAAGAAGTTTAATTATCGATGATAAAAAATATTACCTTCTATTAGATGAAATACAGCAAGTTAAAGAATTTGAATCTGTTTTAATCGGTTTTATGCATATAAATAATGTAGAAATATATGTAACGGGAAGTAATTCGAAATTTTTGTCATCCGATATTGTTACAGAATTTAGAGGTAGAGGAGATGAAATAAGAGTCTATCCGTTATCGTTTGATGAATTCTTCTCTGTATTTGAAGGAAGTGAGGAGAAAGCTTTAAATGAATATTACACCTACGGAGGATTACCACTAACTTTACTTTCTAAAACAGATAATGCAAAAACAAATTATTTAAAAACACAAACTGAAAATGTATATATTAATGATATTGTTGAAAGAAATAAAGTTCAAAATAAGGAAGAACTAGAGATGTTAGTACAAATAATAGCATCGGATATCGGTTCATTAACAAATCCATTAAAATTATCCAATGTGTTTAAAGAAAGAGACAAAAATTCAACAATGACTGACAAAACGATATATAATTATTTAGGATATTTACAAGATGCTTTTATGATAGAAAAAGCTAGACGTTTTGACGTAAGAGGAAAAAGATTTATCGAAACTCCTCAAAAATATTATTTTACGGATATGGGACTTAGAAATTCTTTTCTGGATTTTAGACAGAGTGAAGAAATATCACATATAATGGAAAATGTAATCTATTTAGAGTTAAGAAAACGTGGTTATCACGTTGATGTTGGCTCAGTTGAAATAAGAGAAGGTAACAGTAAAAAACAACTAGAAATTGATTTTGTTGCCAATAAAGGAAATAACAAAATATATATTCAATCCGCATTAGAAATGAAAACACCAGAAAAAGTTGCACAAGAGCAAAAATCACTATTAAATGTAAATGATTTTTTTAAGAAAATCATAATTGTAGGTGATAATATAAAAAAATCTCGCTATGAAAATGGAATCATCATAATGAGTATATATGATTTTCTTTTAGATCCGAATAGTTTGGAATATTAAGAATAATATACCAAAAAGCAATATGGGATATGAATGAAAATAAAACGAAGCAAAAAGTTACTTAAGAGAAAAGCATCTTTTAAGTAACTTTTTTTCCAAAGGAGAGAAACATGGATATCAATTCTATGAAAGCGTTATTCATTGAATGCATCTTTCGAAATGAATACGAAGAAGAAACCATTTTATCGACAGCAACCGGATTTTTAATCCGAAGAAATGAAAGGATTTATCTAGTAACTAATCGACATGTTGTAACAGGAAAAGATAATTTTTCTGGTAAATTACTTGATCTAGAAAAAGCAGGAAGACCAAATGAATTAAAAGTATATTTATACAATGAGATTTTCTTAGAAGAGGATAAAATTGATTGGTGGGCAAATGAAAGCTATTTGCCGCTTTATGAAACGATTGAAATTGATGAAGGAAAGAAATTGTGGATGGAGCATCCAATATGGAAAGAAAAAATTGATGTAATTGCTATGGACATAACCGAGCATTGTCAAAGGAGATGCCAAGTTTTAGAGAGAGTAAGAAAATGCAGAGTGGATACTGCTCTTTATGAAAAAGAGTTAACTATCTTGAGTAAACCGAAAGTAACGGATGAAGTATGGTTGCTCGGATATCCGTATGGGTATAGTAGCACAGCAAGTGATGGATACTTTCCTGTCTGGAGTAGAGGAACGATCGCAAGTGAGTATGAAAAGAAGCTTTGTGTTCCGATGGATGCGATTCAAAAAGAAATGCCCTATGAAAATATACCAGCTTTCTTAGTGGATGCTCGAACAAGAAAAGGACAAAGTGGTTCTCCAGTCATTCAAAAAATAGGAGATATTACCTTCCTTTTAGGAATCTATAGCGGAAGAACTAATCCAGAAAGTGATTTGGGCTATGTATGGAAAACACAGCTCATTGAAGAGATAATTGCACAAGCAAAAGCATCAAGAGAAACTCGAATTTAGAATAATTGCAAGCTAACAAGATTTATGTTAAAATAGCAAGGAAAAAGAAGGAAAAGGAGTTTTTATGGAAAAAGTAATTATTGAGGTAGGTTCCACTTGTACAAAGATTGATTTTTGTACAGAGAATGAGATTAAGCATTTGGCAACAGAAACGATTCAATTTAAAAAGAATTATACAAAACTCGGAAAACTAGATCCAATGGATGTCGAAAGATTAATCAAAAAGGTAAATGAAATCAAAAAAAGTTATTCCAATGTTTATGTATGTGGAACGAGTATTTTTCGCTCTTTACAAGAAACGGAAAGAAAATTTTTTTTGCAAATGTTTAAAATTTCAACTGGATTGGATTTTGATATCATTTCTATCGAGAAAGAAAATGAATTAACCGTTTTAGGAGCAACGAAAAATGTAGGTGATCGAAAAGTTGCAGTGTTTGTAGGAGGAGGTGGATCTACTGAGATATCCATTTATGAAAATGGAATTAAAGAGATGGTAAACTCACATATTGGTGTGATGGATGCAATGAAACAGTTTCCTGATCTAGCAGATGATCTTGCAACAACTAGCTTAGAAGAAGTAAAAACATATGTGAAAAAGAATTTAAATTTACCAAAAGAAAAAGCAGACATCTTGATTTTAGCAGGAGGAGGTCATTTGTTTTTTGCTCAAAATTCCGGTATTCGTTATGAAAGTAATGTACTTTATTCCGATCCATGGCAACCAATTATGATGGATATTGTAACGAGACAAAAAGAATCAGAACGATATTACCAAGAAATATCAATGGATGCAATACGAAATAGAGTTTCAGATCCAAATTGGTGGTATGCAACCCGAGCAATGTGTGCATTTGTCTTAGTCGTAGCAGAAGAATTAGGAGCAAAATATATCATACCAACGGACGTATCCATGGTATATGGAATTATGAAAGAAGGAGAAAAGAAATAAAATCATGAAAAAACCAGAATTATTAGCACCGGCAGGATCTTTTGAAAAGGCGAAAACAGCTTTTCTATACGGAGCAGATGCCGTTTATGCAGGAACCTCATCTTTATCATTACGTACTAGAGCGGAAATGCAAGATGATAATTTGAAAGATACCATTGAATATGCACATCGCATCGGAAAAAAAGTTTATACCGCGATTAATATCTATGCTTGGGATGATTCCTATGAAGAAATTCGTAAGCAAGCAAGAATGTTAAACGAATTAAAGGTAGACGGAATTATCGTAGCAGATGGTGGTGTCGTTGATATCTTGAAAGAAGAAGCACCAGATGTTGACATTCATATTAGTACACAAGCAAATACCGTAAGCTATCATTCCGCAAACTTTTGGTATAAAAATGGAGCCAAAAGAGTTATTTTAGGAAGAGAGCTTAACAAAGAACAAATTCGTCAGATCATGCAAAACAAACCAAAAGATTTAGAAGTAGAAATGTTTATCCATGGAGCAATTTGCTTCGGCTATTCAGGAAGATGTTTTTTAAGTGATTTTTTAGCAAACCGAAGTGCAAATTTGGGCGATTGTGCACAAAGTTGCAGATGGGCATACAATGTCTATGTAGAAGAGCATAACAATCCAGGTAATTTGATGCCAGTTGAACATGATGACAAAGGAACCTATATTTTCTCATCAAAAGATATGTGCTTAATTAAAGAAATTCCAGAAATTGTCGAGATGGGGGTAGACAGTTTAAAGATTGAAGGAAGATTAAAGACCGAATACTATTTAGCAAGTGTTGTGAATGCTTATCGCAATGCAATTGATGACTATATGAAAGATCCAAAAAACTATGATTATACAAAATATTTGAAAGAATTAGAAAAAACAAAAACAAGAGGATTAACAACCTTCTATTTCAATGATCGAAACAATCAAGATATTCAAGAATACGATGGTAAGCAATACAACCCAGAATATGAATTTGGAGGAAAAATTTTGGAGTATACAGAAGATCTTTCGACGATTGAAATTCGCAATAAATTAAGTGTAGGAGATACTTTAGAATTAATTATTCCAGACCAAATCGAAGTAGAAGCATTTAAAATAGATGAGCTCTATGATTCGGAAACAGGAGAAAAGATTGATTGTGTGAATCCAGGAAAAGCAGGACAAACGGTAAAGATGAAATTACCTGTGAAAGCGGAAGAAAATTGGATATTAAGGAGAAGGAAGATCTAGCCGATCTTCTTTTTTACTGATTCCGAAATTTACAAATTATAACACAAAACAAGATTTTTTGTTGCTTAAGCAACAAAAAATATAAAAATGCGAACCGAGAAATTGAAAATATTAGGAAAAAAAGTCTCTTATGGTTGCAAAAAATCCTCTTTTATTGTTAAAATAAAAAGGAACCTCAGAAGGAGGAGAAAATGTCAAAAGAAAAAAAAGAACTTATTTTACAATTTATTAAATTTGGACTTGTTGGAGTATCGAATACCGCAATCAACTTAGCAATTTATTACATCCTTGTATTTTTAGGTGTAAATTATATTCTAGCAAACTCCATTGGATTTATTATCAGTGTTATCAATGCCTATTATTGGAATGATCGCTATGTGTTTAATCAAAATAAACAAGAAAAAGATTCTGTGAAAACAATTTTAAAGAAACTAGCAAAAGTATATGCTTCCTATACCTTTACTTTTGTTTTAAGTAATGTTCTGTTATATGTATGGGTGGATTTTTTAGCAATATCGGATAAGATTGCACCAATTATCAATTTGTTGATTACAATTCCAATCAACTTTATCATGAATAAATTATGGGCTTTTAAAAAAGCATAAAAATAGAGGAAACACAACTGAAACAACACTTGAACTATATACTAGAATATAGTATAATGGTGACTGATTATAAAATAAAAAAGTATCGAAAAGGAGAGGAAAAATGGCGGAAAAAGGAAGAAGAGTAGCAGGTAAAGAAGAAAAGAAAAAGAAGAGCCATAAAGGTATTTGGATTACATTACTTTGCTTCGTACTAATTATTGTCATACTATTAGGAATAGCAGGAGGATTCGTGTTAAACAAATTATCCATGGTAGATTATGTAGAGATCGATGAAAGCGACCTTTCTATTAATGAAGGAGTAGAAACTGGATATCGTAATATTGTTATCTATGGTGTCGATTCTCGAGCAAATAGTTACAACAATACGAGAAGTGATTGTATTATTATTGCGAACATTAATGAGAAAACCAAAGAAGTAAAATTAACTTCTGTATATCGTGATACTTATCTTGAAATTGAAGGAAGATCTCTTGATAAAGTAAATCATGCTTATGCTTATGGTGGACCAGAACTTGCTATTAAAACTTTAAACCGTAACCTAGATTTAGACATTACAGAATTTGTTACAGTTAATTTCTATGCGGTTATCGATGTAGTAGATGCCGTTGGTGGAATAACAATGGAAATTGATTCAAGTGAACTTCAATATATCAATCAATATATTAATGGTATCGGCCAAGAAACAGGAAGAAGGTCTAGTAATATAACCAAAACAGGAAGACAAACATTGGATGGTGTTCAAGCTTTAGCATATTCTCGAATTCGTTACACAGCTGGTGGAGATTACAAAAGAACCGAGAGAATGAGAGATGTACTAATGGCAGTTGCAGAAAAAGCAAAAACTTTAAATTTAACACAATTAAATCGAGTTGCGAATGATATTTTACCAGAAGTAAAAACAAATATATCTTCAACTGAAATTCTAGCACTACTTCCACAATTAGCTCAATATAAATTTAGTAGTAGTAATATTGGATGGCCATATGAAGTAAAAGGTCAAACAATTAATGGTGTATGGTATGGAGTACCAGTAGACCTAGAAGAAAATGTAACAAAATTACACCAAGAGGTTTTCGGAGAAGAAGACTATGTAGCTTCAGAAACTGTAAAATCAATTAGTAATAAAATCAAAACAAGAACAGGGGTAAAATAAAACAAAAAAAGGTTCTATAAAAAAATAGAACCTTTTTTTTGCATATAGATATAAAAATTTTAGCTGGAAATAATTGAAAGAAGTTCGAACGTAGTATTGATTTTAAAAAGAAAAAGGGATAAAATGGAAGGTACGAAAAGGAGAAACAGATGAAACAAGTTATATTTCGAATCATAACCTTACTATTGTTGTTTGCTACATTCTTCGTGATCTTTCGTTTTTCTGCTCAAACTGGACAGGCTAGCTCAAGTGTTAGTAAACGAGTGACAACGAAGTTTGTCAATACATTTCCCTATACAAAGGATTTAAGTCAAACAACAAGAGATAAATTAATAAAACATGGAGAACCGATTGTAAGAAAGTTAGCTCATTTTTCCATTTATACAGTTGTAGGAATCTGGATTATGATGTTTATGTGTACGTTCCATACACACTTAAGAAAAAAATTGGGAGTTAGCTTAATGGTTGGTTTGCTTTATGCTATTTTAGATGAATATCATCAAAGCTTTGTTCCGCGGAAGAGAAGCCTCTGTTCGCGATGTAGCGATTGATACCGCAGGTGTCTTTTTAGGAATCCTCATTATTTTAGCGATTGTATCGATCTATCAAGCTTTGAAAAAAGATTCCTATTTAGAAGAAAAAATTTAAGAAAAAAGAAAAGAGAAGTAATAAAAAAAGAAATCAAAGAAAAAGTATTTTACCTGGTTGTAAAATATTTTTTTCTTGATATAATAGGAAAAGAAAAGAAGAAAAAACTAAGGAGGAATTTTTATGCTAAAAAAAGTAGCAATACTGGCTAATGGTGGAGATGTATCAGGCTTCAATGCAGTAATTCGTGCCATTATTAAAACAGCAGAAAACAATGGAGTAGAATGCTATGGATATATTGATGGATACAGAGGATTATTAAAAAATAATTATGTGAGACTAAGTACCGTTGCAAGTGCAACAGCTTCTGGTATTTTACCAAAAGGAGGATCGATTATTGGATCTTCTACCAATGCGAATGTATTTAACTATAAAATTGAAAAAGAAGATGGAACAGTAGAGTATCAAGATTTATCTGATGTATGTGTGCAAAACGTCAAAGAAGCAGGATTTGACTGTATTTTCACATTAGGAGGAGATGGAACACAAAAATCAGCAAGGGACTTTTCGCTAAAAGGAATTAATGTAATTGGAGTGCCAAAAACGATTGATAACGATGTGGCTTGTACTGATATTACATTTGGATATAATACAGCAGTATCAGTAGCAGCAAATGCTTTGGATCGATTGCATTCAACTGGAGAAACCCATCACCGAATTATGGTGCTAGAAGTTATGGGAAGATATGCGGGTTGGATTGCATTAGAGTCTGCGATTGCAGGAGGAGCCGATGTTGCTTTAATTCCAGAAATTCCATATGATATTAATCGAGCAGTAGAAAAAATTAATGGAAGACGTAGTAGAGGAAAAGAATTTAGTATTGTTGTTGTTGCAGAAGGGGCAATCGAAAAAGGTGGATCCCTAACAATAGCAGGAACGAGAAATAATGGAGAAGGAGTTGACAACACCAAATTAGGTGGTGTTGGAGTAAAAGTTGCAAAACAACTAGAGGAATTAACAGGATTAGAATCCCGTTGTACTGTTCTTGGGTATATGCAAAGAGGTGGAACACCAACTGCTTTTGATCGTGTTCTTTCAACAAAATATGGTGCAAAAGCAATGGAGCTAGCATTAGAAGGAAAATTTAATGTTTTAACGGTTATCAAAAATGGAAGACTAGACTATGTTCCTTTAGAAGATGTTGTAGGAAATAACAAGAAGATTGGAGCTGTTTCAGGAAATACAAAAGAAAGTAATATTCGAAAAGTTTCCATGGATGATGATTTGGTAAAAACAGCAAGACACATTGGAATTTGTTTAGGTGATTAAAAAGTTATTTAGGCAAAGGTATTATCTTTCAAAAAAAGAGATAGTACCTTTTTACTATCTCAAGCTAATTTAAATTCTCTTTATAATCAAAAACAACAAAAACTTGCTTAAATATGTTGCTGTGCACATTTTTAAAAATATTGATAGCTTAAAATGCGTATAATATAATTAAAAAAGTTAGTCGAGGAGGAAACAAGTGAAACTAGAAGATTATAAAAAAGTAGAAACTACTAATATTGATTTTAAAGTTGATTTAGAAAAAGAAAAGCCTAAAAGTTGGTTAAAATCTGTTTCCGCATTTGCCAATACAAAGGGTGGGATAATTTTATTTGGGATAGATGACAAAAGTCACGAGGCAAAAGGCATAAAAGATGTAGTTAAGACAACAGAAAAAATATCAGAACTAATAAATGCAAGAATTGAACCATTACCTAGATATGAATTAAATTACTTTGAAGAAGATGGAAAGAATTTTATTGAGTTAGAAATCGGAGATGGGCCAATTACGCCATACTTTTATGTAGCCGATGGCAGGAAGGAAGCTTTTATAAGATCAGGAAATCAGAGTATACCAGCACCAGCGCATATGCTACAAAACTTGATTTTAAAAGGAAAAAATGTAACATTTGACTCTTTGCCAAGCGAATATAATATTGGAGATTTAAGTTTTACTTTGTTATTTGCTACGATAAAAGATAAGACAGAAAGAAAATTTGATAAAAATAGAGATTATATTTCGCTTGGATTAGCAGACAAAAATAATAAACTGACAAATGGTGGAGTGCTACTAAGTGATCAAGGACCACTTAATCAATCAAAAGTAGTATGTACGAGATGGAATGGCTTGAAAAAAGGTTCAATAAAGGAAGATGCTTTAGATGACAAAGAATATACAGGAAGTCTGATTAGCTTATTAGAAAATGCAGATACGTTCATAAAAAACAATTCAAAAAACAGTTGGAGAATAAATGGTATGGATAGAGTAGAATGTGAAGACTATCCAATAACTGCAAGAAGAGAAGCAATTGTAAATGCATTAATTCACAGAGATTATCAAATTTTAGGATCTGAAATTCATATAGATATGTATGATGATAGACTAGAAATAATTTCGCCAGGAGGAATGATAGATGGTACGCAAATTCAAAACTTAGAAATTGGTAAAGTTCCATCTATGAGGAGAAATACTATTATATCGGATATATTTAGTAGATTACACTATATGGATAGAAGAGGTAGCGGACTTAGTCGTATAATAGAAAGTTATAATGACTTTATGGAAAAACCTAGATTTTTATCAGATGAGTCGTCTTTTACAGTAATATTTCCAAATAAGGGATATAGTCCGCTTTTAAATTTAAATAATCCGGTCCAAACCGGACAGAACGGAAATATAGTTTCTGACGAAGATTATTTTTTAATAAAATTATATAAAAATTTAGGAGATAAACTTAGACCAAAAACGTTATCTGAGTTAAAATTATTCTTTATGCAATTTCAATACGATAAATTTTTTACAAGGGAAGATATAAAAGAAAGTTTTAATATTAAAAATTCTAGAGCATCTGAATTATTATCGATACTGTTAAATAATAATATGATAGAAAATATAGGAGGTAGTAAATACAGATTTAAAAGATAAATTGATCCGGAAGAGCGATTTAAACATATAGTACGGTTTGGTTTATCAAGAGTCCGGTTAACCCCGGACTTTTATTAAACAAAGTAAAAAATAGAATCGTTATTTATATACTAAGATCTTGTGAAAGATTACAACTTTTTGTTGTAATCTTTCCTTGTTTCTTGGTATAATAGATGGGTAAATAAAAAGGTAAGGTGAAGCACATGATTGAAATCAAAAAACAAATTGCAAATCAAATTGGAAAAATAACAAATCTAGAAGCGGATACATTAGAGTCTTTTATCGAGACTCCGCCAGATGATAAAATGGGAGATTATTCTTTCCCTTGTTTTCGCTTAGCAAAAGAGTTGAAAAAAGCACCTCAAATGATTGCAGAAGAGTTCGCTGAAAAAATTCAATTGGATTCAGAGGTAATTTCAAAAGTAGAAGTTGTGGGCGGATATGTTAACTTTTTCGTAAAACCAGAGGTAATTAGTAGGAGTGTATTAGAAGCAATTCATCAAGAAAAAGAAAATTATGGAAAAGGGAAAGAAGGAGAAGGAAAAACAGTCGTTATTGATTATTCTGCTCCGAATATAGCTAAACCATTTCATATTGGCCATTTGCGTTCAACTGTAATTGGTGGCGCATTATATAATGTTTACCAAGCTTTAGGATATCGAACAATTGGAGTGAACCATTTAGGAGATTATGGAACACAATTCGGAAAAATTATTGAAGGATATAAAAGATGGCATGATGAATATGACATTGAAAAAAATCCAATTGATGAGTTAACCAAAATTTATGTTCGAATTAATCAGCTTTGCAAAGAAGACGAATCTGTTTTAGAGGCTTGTCGAGAGAATTTTCGCTTATTAGAGCAAGGAGATCCATATTGTACGGAGTTATGGAATCGTTTTAAAGATTTAAGTTTGAAAGAATTCCAGAGAGTATATGATTTATTAGGAAGTAAATTTGATTCCTGGAATGGAGAAGCGTTCTATATCGATAAAACACAGGAAGTAATTGATATTTTAGAAAAAAATCATAAATTAGTAGAATCTGAAGGAGCGAGAATTGTGGATTTATCCGAATATAATATGGCTCCGTGCATTATCGAAAAGACAAATGGGTCTACGATTTATGCAACAAGAGATTTAGCAGCAATTCTTTATCGTGCAAGAACTTATGATTTTGATAAATGTTTGTATGTCGTAGCTTATGAACAAAATTTACATTTCCGCCAAATTTTTGAAGTGGCAAAATATTTAGATTTAGATGAGAAGTATATAAAAGGATTAGAGCATGTTCCATTTGGTATGGTTCGCTTAAAAACAGGAAAAATGTCAACTCGTGAAGGAAATGTCATTAAATTAGAAGAAATCTTACAAGAAGCTATCCAAAGAGCAAGAGAAATTATTCAAGAGAAGAATCCGGATTTAGAAAATAAAGAAGAGATTGCAAAACGAGTAGGAATTGGAGCAATTATCTTTAACGATCTTGCGAATAGTCGTGTAAAAGACGAAATTTTTGATTGGGATACCATCTTAAATTTCCAGGGAGAAACAGGACCATATATCCAATACATTTTTGTAAGAACCAAAAGTGTTCTAGAAAAAGCGAACTATTTACCAGAATTTGCAAAACTAGATTTTGATGTTTTATCAGACGAATATTCTCAAAAAGTAATGAAACTACTTTATCAGTATCATGATATTTTAAAACAAGTCATTGATAAGAACGAACCATCCATTCTATCTCGTTATTTAATTGATCTTGCAAAAGCTTATAGCGTATTTTATAACGAAAATAAAATTATTGTAGAAGATCAAAAACAAAAAGATGCACGTATTTATCTAACTTATGCGGTTAACTTAGTTTTAGAAAGCGGAGCAAAATTATTAGGTATTCAAATGCCAGATAAAATGTAGAAGGAAAGAAAGCAATGAATAAGAAAAGAATAATTATCATTCGAATTTTAACCGGAATCTTAACAATTGGAATTATGGGACTCATCTTTTCCTTTTCTATGCAGAATGGAGAAGAATCCTCAGGATTAAGTGATGTCATCGTAGAATGGATACAAAATGTAATAATTCAGCCATTTCAAATTCAAAATGAATCCGTAAATCAATTTTTAGAAGAAAATTTAGGCTTTATCGTCCGAAAATTAGCACATTTTTCAATTTATACTGCTTTGGGAATGAGTGCTACTGGATTCTTTTTAACTTTTGAATCTATTTCCCAAAGGAACCGCTTTTTATTCGCAGGGATTTTAGGGTGTGTTTATGCAATGACCGATGAAATTCATCAACTTTTTTCTCCTGGTAGAAGTGGACAAGTTACAGACGTGCTGTTGGATTCACTAGGAGTTGTATTTGGAATTGCGATCATTTATTTGGTTCAAAAGATTCTGTTTAGAAAACAAAAAAGTACAAAAATTAGCCAAAAAGAAAAATAGAAAATGAAAAAAACAAACAAAGAAAAAGGAGGTTTCGGGGAGTCACCGAAGAACCTTCTTTTTCTTGTCTTTTGGGGAAGGAAAAGCTTTAAAAATACTGGTCAGGCAACGAACAAGTTGCACTTTTCATATATTGAGATTAGATTGATTTGGAGGTGCAAATGTGTTAACGATATCTATGACGGGGTTACTGCTTTTTCTACAAACGGGGCTATTTGTAATCGGATACATATCCGGAAATACTCTTTTCCCAGAACCATTGTCAGCAGAAGAAGAACAGGTATACCTTGAAAAATATAACCAAGGAGATGAAGAAGCTAGGAATATTCTAATTGAAAGAAACTTAAGACTAGTAGCTCATATTAGTAAAAAATATACGTCGAATCCAAGTGATCAAGATGATTTAATTTCCATTCGGAACCATTGGATTAATTAAAGGGATTCAAAGTTTTAATCACGAAAAGGGAGTACGTCTTGCAACCTATGTTTCGCGATGCATCGATAACGAAATTTTAATGTACTTACGAAGTACCAAAAAGCTTTCGGCAGAAGTGTATTTGGAAGAACCGATTGGAAAAGACAAGGATGATAACGTTGTGACTTTACAGGAAGTTTTAGAAAATCAGGAAAAAAGTATTGAGGAGGTAGTCGATCTAAAATTTAAGGTTCGAAAACTACAAGAAAAAATTCAGGAAGTTTTAAAAGATCGTGAAAAAATGATTATTGAATTACGCTTCGGATTAGGTGGCAAGAAACCAAAAACGCAGAACCAAATTGCTGAAATGTTAGGAATTAGTCGAAGTTATGTATCACGTATTGAGACAAAAGCAATTGGAAAATTGGCAAAAGAAATGAAAAAATGATTTTGCAACGGATCAAAGAGGAAATTCTAAAGAAAAGATTGCATAAGAATAATTCAATAGAATTTTCCAAAAGATAATTGACGATGAAAGGATGGAAGGATAAAATAAAAAGAAAGAAAACAAAAGAGGGAAAAGATATGTGCAAAAAATACGGAAGTTTTATTTTACCAATTATTTTATTATTAATTGTTTTTATGATAATCGGAATTTATCCTTTTGGAGATTTTAGTTTTTTAGCCTATGATATGAGAGTACAATACGTTAGCTTTTTTTCTTTTTTTCAAGATAATCTAGATCATATCAATAATTTCTTTTACTCTTTTCAAAAAACAAATGGAACAATGATTGGACTACTTGGCTATTATTTAATGAGCCCTATTAATTTATTGTTTTTATTAGGGAATGTAGTGGATATGATCTCTTGGGTAGTTCTCGTTAAAATCGGATTATGTGGAGTAACCTGCTTTTTCTACTTGAAAGCACATACAGAAGCAAAAGAAAAAGTTGTTTTTCTTTTCTTCCTAGCAATAGCATATGCCTTAAGTTCTTATGCAATTGCTTATTCTTTTAATGTGATGTGGCTTGATGGAGTTATCTTAGCTCCTTTGATTTGCTTTGGAATTGATCAACTTGTTCGCAAAGGAAATGTTGGATGGTATATTTCCTTTATGGCACTTGCAGTGATTCTAAATTACTATATTGGATGTATGATTGGAATCTACTCTGCCATCTATTTTGCTTGGGCGTTTTTTAAAGAAAATACAACAATCGCTAGGATAAAGAAGGAAAAAAGAAAAATAGGGCTTTTCTTGCTAGGAGCATTACTTGCATTAGGCGTTTCAAGTATCCTATTAATTCCTGCTATAAATGATTTAGCGGGAACAAGATCACAATTTTCCTATCAAGAAGTTCTTAGCTTGAAAACCAATTGCTCATTCGAAGGAATTTTATCAAGACTTTTCTGTGGTTCTTATCAAGAGATTGATCAAAATATCGATGGATGTCCAAATCTTTATGCAAGCATACTTACAGTCTTTTTGGTAGGGATGTATTTTACAAACCCGAAGGAAAAGAAAAGAAACAAAATACTAACAGGAATTGTGCTTGGAATTTTCTTTCTTAGCTTTTGGATACAGGGATTGAATTGGATTTGGCATGGTTTTAATAAGCCAGGAAACTTTCCTTTCCGTTATGCTTTTCTTTTTGTGCTATTTTTCCTTACTATTGCAGCAGAAAGCATACAAAAACTGCCAGAAAAGTGTAAAATGCAACAGATTGGGTTACCAGTAATTCTAATTGCTGGTATAGGAATAATTCTTGGAATACGAGAGCAGATTGAATTTGACTGGCTTTTTATCAACATAGGGATTCTTCTTTTTTATGCAATCCTTTTACCATATCATTCATCCAAAGGAATTAAAATTCTTTTTGGAGTCATTCTGACTTTGGAATTAATCGGAAATGCTTGGAATATATTAGGGCAAGTTGAGTATGAAAAAAGACAGGAAACGATCACTGAAATAGAACAGGTACAGGAAGTTGTAGACGCTACAAAAGAAAAACAAGAATCCGTTTCTCGTATTGAAAAAACTTTTGAAACCTATGAAAATGATCCGATGTTGTATGGCTATATGGGAATTAGTCACTATAGTTCAAATGTAAAATTAGATACATTGGGATTTTATCGAAAACTTGGATTCCAACAGGACTGGATCATGATAAGATATCGAAGTGGGAATACTGTTTTCGCAGATAGTTTTTGCAATATTCAATATATTTTAGACAAAGCAGATAATCGCTATACGAACTATCCTGTTATCGATGAAAAAAATGGAATTGTTATTCGAGAAAATGATGCTGTCTTTCCATTTTCCTACCTTGTTACAGAGAAAATAAAAGATATTTCTTTTGAGGATAAGACTGTTATTGAAAATCAAAACCAAATTTATCAAGCTGTAAGTGGGACAGAAGAGAAGGTGCTAACAGAAGTAAAGATTCAGAAACGAAATTTAATCAATTTGACAGCAGATTATCTCGATAATTGGGAGATATGGTTCTATCGAAAAAAGGATAACCAAAACGAATCATTTATTTGGTATCAAATTAAGACAGAAGAGGCGGGACCGGTTTACATTTGGTTAGACAATTTGGCAGAACGAAAAATTGATATTTATACAAATGGACAAATCGTGATTGAAAATGAAGCACAAGAAACTGGTAGCTATCTGCTAGGAAATTATGAGGCAGGAGAAGAAATTGAAGTAAAAATTGTGTTGAAAGAGGATTTGATGCTATATCATAGCGTTGCATTTTACCAAGAAGATGTTTCAAAAACAGAAACATTGAAACAAAAGTTACAACCAATGCAAATCCAAGAATTTCAAAACGGGAAAGTTAAAGGAACAATTGAAGTGGGAGAGGAAAATGCACTCTTGTATTTAGGTGTGCCATATAACAAAGGATGGACGGTAAAGGTAGATGGAGAAAAAGTAGAGACGATTTGTGTTTTAGAAGATCAAATGGTAATTGATCTAACAAAAGGAACCCATGAAATTGAAATGACTTTTTTCCCAAGAGGATTAAAACTTGGAATTTTCGTTTGTGCTCTTTCCATTGCTTGTAGTATTGCACTCGGCATAGATTATCTTCTTCAACAGAAAAAAGAAAAGAAGAAATAAAAAGATAGAACCGTCTCAATGAAAACGAGTGATCGAAGAGGAGGAAAAAGAAAGAGTGGATCGGTTAGAGTGATTCGCTTTTGCTAAGCAAAAGTGTGAAAAAAGGTTCGGCATTGAAAACTCAAAATCCTTATGCTAGAATATAGATCAGATATGGAGTGATTACAATCAAAAACTTTGACAAATGGATTCCAGATAACGAAAAGTTGGATTCTGGAAAGGGAAAAAAGATATGGCTAACCAATCCGAATAATAAGAAGACTTGTGGATGGTTTAAATATGTAAAAGAAACAAATAACAAAAAGGATAAGACTAGTAAAATAACGACTTATGAAAATGTAGCTGAAAAAATTGCCGAGCTGATAGCAACAGAATTAAGAATACGAAATGCAAAAATTGATATCGGTACATATAATGGGAATATTGGATGCCTAAGTTACAATATATTAAACGATGGTCAAACAATGGCAGAAGGAATTTCATATATTTCAAGAAAATATCCAAAATATGATGCTCGAAAAGAATTTGACTTTGAAAGTAATCAATATTATTGTTTAGAAATTATTTTAAATTCCTTAGAAACAACAGAGTTAAAAACGGATTTTTTTAAAATAATGATTTTTGATTTTGTTATTGGAAATTCAGATAGACATTCGAATAATTGGGCTATTATCAAAACAAAGGGAAATAAGGAATATTTTGCACCAATCTACGATAACGGGTCTTCCTTATGTGCCTTAATCAGTGAAGATGCAATAGGGGATTATTTTGGAAAAGATAAATGCAAGTTGAATGCTTTAGTAGATTCAAAATCTAGAACTTTAATTCGAATCGATGGAAAAAGGAAAAAAATACCAACCCATAAGGAAGTAATCCAGTATTTACATGATAAATATTATCAAGAAACAAAGGATTTTGTTGATGTCGTTTTACTGAAATTAGATGAAAATAAAATAGAAAAAATCTTGCAAAAAGTAAAAGAATATATTTCCCATAATCGATATCGATTATTAAAAAAGTATTTACTAGAAAAGATGAATATTTTAAGAAAAATTTACGAAAGAGGTGATTAAAATAAAAAATATTAGAAGTGATTATTTATATTTAATATGGAAGAACCCTCAAACAAGATCTAGGCATTTAATAGGTACTTTAAAAAAGAATGAGAAATATGAATTTCAATATAGTCAAGATATTAAAAAATGTCAAGAAAAAGGTTTTGACTTACTGGTATCATTTCCAGACATTAATAAAAAATATGTTAGCGAAAATCTTTTTCCAGAATTTTTAAGTAGAATACCAGGACCGAATCGAATTGATATAAAAGATATTTTAGAAAAATATAAACTAGAATCCTACAATGCTTTCGAATTATTAAAAAGAAGTGGAGCAAAGACATCACTCGATACTTTGGAGTTTATCGATCCGATCTTAAATTTGAAAGAAAAAAATATAACAAGAGAATTCTATATTGCTGGTACAAGATATTATTGTACAAAAGATAATGAAGAAAAAATTAAAATTGGTGATCAGGTTACATTTGAATTAGAACCAGACAATAAATTTGATCCCCATGCCATTAAAATGATGATAAACAATATTTTTGTTGGATATATGCCAAACTACTATACGAAAATAGTTAGTAAGTATTTAACACAAAAAAACAGTAAGCAATATAGTTGTGTTATAATTGATAAAACTGGTGTGTGTGAAGAATGCCTAAAAGTTCGAATGATTTTAAATAAAGAAGAATAAATTTTTATAAAAAAGAGGGACTGCTAGTGAAGCGGTCCTTTTTCTATCAAAAAAGTACTAGAAGGAATCGGGATTGTTACTTGAAAAAGAAAGAAAAAAAAGATATAATCGTTTCAATTAAAACGAGTGATAGAATATGAGGAAGAAAAGATGAAACAAGAAGAAATCGAAGCAATTCTTAAAACTTATGAAAATTTTGTAAATTTAAAGAAATTAAAAAGACAAGGTTGGAAAGAATGGAATGTGAAGGATCGAGAAATTGAATCAGTAGCAGACCATGTTTATGGTGCTCAAATGCTTGCTTGGTGTATTTTAGAACAAGCAAACTTGGATTTAGATGCAGGAAAAGTAATGGCAATGTTATCCCTTCACGAAACAGAAGAAATAGCGATTGGAGATATTACACCTTTTGATCATATAACCAAAGAACAGAAAAAAGAAATGGGAAAAGAAGCGGTAAAGCAAGTACTTAGCAATTTATCCCAAGCAAGTCGAGTGAAAGAGCTTATTGCGGAATTTGAAGAAGGAAAGACCAAAGAAGCAAAGTTTGCGCTTCTTTGTGATAAGCTAGAATGTGACTTACAAGCCAGAATCTATCAAAAAGAAGGATATTTAAGATGGAGCCAAGCACCGGAAAAGGTTTTGCAAGATAAAAGAGTGCAAAAATTACGAAAAAATGGAATTAAAACGATCGATCATATATTTTTAGAAAATGATTATCCGTTATATCAAAATACGATTTTTCAAGAGATTGCCGATTTTTTGAAAAAAGAAGAAAAAGAAAGCAAAAAAGTAGCAGTTGTATTGGAAGGAGGAGCGCTAAGAGGAATTTACACGGCTGGTGTTTTAGATGCTTTTTTAGAGAAAAAAGTAAAAGTGGATTGCTTGATAGGGGTTTCAGCTGGAGCATTAAATGGTATGAACTATATTTCCAAACAGAAAGGGAGAAGCGCACAAATTAATTTAACTTATTGTGATGATCCGCAATATATCGGAAGAAAAGCGATTACGAGAAGTAAAGGAATTATCGGTTTTGACTATCTCTTTGATGACATTTCAAAGAAACAAGTACCTTTTGATGAAAAGACGTTTCAAAAATCAAAAATAAGATTTGTTGCAGTAGCAACAAATTGCTCAACAGGAAAAGCAGAATATTTTGAAAAAGATGATTGGAAACTAGAAGAGTTTTACAAAATGGTGCAAGCTTCTGCAAGTATGCCACTTGCATCAAGCATGGTAAAAATACGGAAAAGATTCGTATTTAGATGGTGCAGTAGCAGATAGTGTCCCAGTAAAATGGGCTCTAGAGAAAGGCTATGAAAAAGTGATTGTGATTCTAACAAGAGATCAAAAATTTCGAAAAAAGATTTTGACGAATAAGGAAAAAAAGCTTTATCAAATTGCCTATAAAAAGTATCCAAAGCTATTAGAAAAGTTAACAACAATGCCAGAGCGATATAATGAATTAAGAGAAGAAATGGAACAACTTTCGGAAGAAGGTAAGATCTATTTCATTCGACCACAAAAAGAAGTTACAGTTGGAAGATTAGAGAAAGATAAGAAAAAATTAAAAGATCTTTATGAAGAAGGATACCAACAAGCTCTGGAACAAATGAATGCATTAAAGGAATATATAGAGGGTAAGAAAAAATGAAATACATAGAAAAATTTAAATTTCGATTAGATGATATGAATCGAAAAGGAGAACTAAAAAATGAATCCATTTTAAAAATTTTAGAAAGTATTGCAGGCTATCATTCTGATTTAGTTGGATATGGCTATCGAGATACCAGTTCCAAAAAGGTTGGATGGGTATTATTAGAATGGCAAGTAGAAGTAAGAAAAAGACCGAAGTACCAAGAAGAATTAACGGTTACAACCTGGGGTAGAAAAATGATTAAATGCTATACTTACCGTGATTTTGAAATCCGAGATGAAACTGGAGAAATTTGCATTCTTGCTAGTTCCAAATGGACTTTGATTGATCTAGAGAAAGGAAAACTTGCTCGATTAACAGAAGAAATTGTAAATAGTTATCAACCAGAAGAAGAATGTGTATTTACAGAGGATTTTGATAAATTAAAAGAACCAGAAAAAATTCAAAGAAACATCGATTATAAAATTCGAAAGAATGAAATTGATAATAATGGACACCTTCATAATACCTATTATTTAAATTTAGCTTATGAAGCTTTACCAGAAGAAGTATTTTTTCAAGAAGAATTAAACCACTTAAGGATTAGCTATAAAAAAGAAATTAAATATGGTGAAATCGTAGAATGCCATTATGCTTTTGAAAATCAAAAACATACCATTACAATGATTCGAAAAGAAGATGGAGCTGTTCATGCGATTGTCCAGATGTGGTAAAAGAAAAAAGAAAAAAGAAAAGAGAAAAAAGAAACTGCAAAAGAATAAATTTCTTTTTCCTATTTATTTTTTATTGGTTTATCGATATAATGTTCCTATCAAGAAAACTGAACCGTAGGAGGTAACAAAAATGAATTTAGCAAATAAATTAACTATTTTAAGAATGCTATTAGTTGTTGTCATGGTCATTATTCCAATCATCGGAATCGAAGGAGAATTTGTGGGAATTTCTATTTCTGCATTAATCGTCGATGGAATTTTTCTTTTGGCAGCCTTTACAGATAAATTAGATGGATATATTGCAAGAAGTAGAAATCAAATAACCACTTTTGGAAAATTTTTAGATCCAATTGCAGATAAGATTTTAGTTTTAACAGCAATGCTACTATTAATCGAGATGGATAAAATACCATCTTGGATTCCTGCCATTATTTTAACAAGAGAATTTTTAATTTCCGGTTATCGCTTAATTGCGGTTGAAAAAAATGGAAAAGTCATTGCAGCGAATAATTGGGGAAAATTAAAAACTGTAACACAAGTAATTGCAATTGCTTTTGCTTTTATTGATTCGAATCCATTTGGAGAAGTAGTGAAAGGAACTTTAACGGGTAGTGATTTAATTGTAAATATCATTACAACTGTTATGATGACCATCTGTGTTCTTGCTACGATTTTCTCAGGAATTGAATATTTAAAAAATGGGAAAGATTTGTTTAAAGAAAAGTCAAATAAGATTGAGAATGCTACAAAAAAGGAGTAGTCAAAACAAATGAAAGAACAAGAAGCTAAAAAGAGAATCTTAGAATTACGAAAAACAGTCGAATATCATGCACGAAAATATTATGATGAAGATGCTCCAGAGATATCGGATTTCGAATATGATATGCTTATGAATGAACTAAAAAATCTGGAAAAACAATTTCCGGATCTCATTACGAAGGATTCTCTTACTCAAAGAGTAGGTGGACATGTAAAAGAGGGATTCGAAAAAGTAGAGCATGAAGTTCCTTTACAAAGTTTACAAGATATATTTTCGTTTGAGGAATTAGAAGAATTTGATAAAAGAGTATCCAAACAAGCAGAAGATTTCCATGAAGATCTAAAATATGTGGTAGAAACCAAAATTGATGGTCTATCGGTTGCACTAGAATATCAAGATGGAATCTTTGTAAGAGGCGCAACAAGAGGTAATGGATTAATTGGAGAAGATGTAACGGAAAACTTAAAAACGGTGAAGTCGATTCCAAAAGAAATTAAAGAAAAGATTAATATCACGGTTCGAGGCGAAGTTTTTATCGGAAAAAAAGAATTTGCAGAAATGAATGAGGAAAGAGAAATTTTAGAAGAACCACTCTTTGCTAACGCAAGGAATGCGGCAGCAGGGTCATTGAGACAATTAGATCCAAAAATTGCTGCACAAAGACCTCTTGATATCTTTATCTTTAATGTTCAAAAAATTGAAGGAAAAGATTTTAATTCCCATTTTGAAGAACTAAACTATTTAGAAGAGATTGGATTTCAAGTAAATCCTGTCCGTATCTATTGTAAAGATTTAGAAGAAGTAATTGAGGCAATTCATAAAATTGGAGAAGATCGCGAAAAACTAAGATTTGGAATTGATGGAGCTGTTATTAAAGTAGATAATCTTCATTTAAGAGAGTTATTAGGAACTACCTATAAAGTTCCAAAATGGGCAATCGCATACAAATATCCACCAGAAAGAAAAGAAACAAAATTAAAAGATATTACTTGCCAAGTTGGAAGAACGGGAGCGATTACACCAATGGCTATACTAGAACCAGTTCGAGTAGATGGTTCTCTCATTTCCAAAACAACACTTCATAACGAGGATTTCATCAAAGAAAAAGACCTAAGAATTGGAGATACGGTTGTGATCCAAAAACAAGGAGATGTTATTCCAGAAGTTGTGGATGTCATCAAAGAAAAAAGGACGGGAGAAGAACGTATTTTCCATATGCCAACAGTATGTCCAGTTTGTGGGGCACCAGCAGTAAGAGAAGAAGGAGAATCTGCGATCCGTTGTACAGGAATTGAGTGTAGTGCAAAAGCACTAAGAAGTATTGTTCACTTTGCTTCAAAAGAAGGAATGGATATTGATGGCCTTGGTTATTCCATTATTGAACAGCTATTAGACAGAGGTTTGATTAAAAATATTGCGGATATCTATACATTAAAATTGGAAGATATTGCTTCTTTAAAAAAGAATGGAAAAAAATTCGCACAAAATTTAATCAATGCAATTGAAGAAAGTAAAAAACAAGACTTATTCAAATTGATTACGGCACTTGGCATCCGACATGTCGGCGTAAAAATGGCAAAAGAACTAGCCAAAAGACATGGTTCCATTGATGCTTTGATGCAAGCTTCGATAGAAGATCTAAATAAACAAGATGATATTGGAGGAATTACAGCAATTAGTATTTATGAATTTTTCCACCAAGAACAAACAATTGATTTAATTGGAAAATTAAAAGAAGTAGGCGTTAATATGGTTGCCTTAAAGGAAGAAGGAAGCGATGAACGTTTTGCTGGAAAAACTTTTGTTTTAACCGGAAGTCTTGAAAATTATACAAGAGAAGAAGCAAGCCAAATCATTGAAAAATTTGGAGGAAAAACATCCGGATCTGTCTCGAAGAAAACGGATTATGTACTTGCTGGAGAAGAGGCAGGAAGTAAATTAAGGAAGGCACAAGAACTTGGTGTAACTGTACTTTCTGAAAAAGATTTTGAAGAAATGATCAAATAAGGGGAAACCATGGATAAAACATATACATTTAAAGAATTTAATCAAAATTTAGATGATGGATATCAAATCTTTTTTACTTATGTAAGAAATCGTTATCTATTATTTAAAACAGCAGAAAATTGTTATACGCAAAAACTATTAAGTGAGGATCCAAAGAATCCGCAACCTCGTATGGCAATGCTTACTCTTCGCAGAGTAAAAGAAATGTTTCCACATATGGAAGAAATTGAATATAAAGTTGGAATTTAAAGGAAGATAGAAGATAGATTCTATCTTCCTTTTTGCAAAAAGAATGTCGAAAATATAGTTGAACCCAAAAAGATTTTACGATATAATAACCCATATGAAAGAAAAACATTTGATCAAAACAGAAAGTAGAGAAACGATGGGAAAGAAAATAAAAGAATTTATCATAAAAAACTTAAGAGCTCTTTTAATTAGTCTATCTGTTTTCTCCTTAATCATAATTGTTCATCAATTATTAAATGATCAAATCCAAATATTCGATGAAAAAGTTTATGAACTTTTTAGACCAATTATTTCGGACCATGCAACTTTTCTTTTTCGATTAGTGACAGCAACAGGAGGAGCGATTTTTTTAGTTACTTTGACGATTCTTTTCATTATTCTAAGAAAAGATCGAACAACATGCATCGCAATTCCACTGAATTTGATTTTTGTCACGTTATTGAATATTTTGATAAAACATTTAGTAGCAAGACCAAGACCAACCGGAATCAATCTTATTCAAGAAACAGGATATAGTTTCCCTTCTGGTCATGCGATGGTAAATACAGCTTTTTATGGATTTTTAATCTATTTAATTTATCGCAATGAACCAAACAAAAGAAAAAGGAATTTACTTTGCGGATTTTTTGCATTGTTGATTTTTGGAATTTGCAGTAGTAGAATCTACTTAGGAGTACATTACGCAAGTGACGTATTAGCTGGAATTGGTATATCACTTACTTATCTATGTATATTCACAAAAGTATATAAAGAAATACGAGAAAAGAAAAGTAAGGAGGAATCATAATTGGAACTAGATGTAAAAAAAGTAAAACGAATATTTGATGGATTTTTAAAAATTGATGAATTGGAAATTCAACTTCCTAATGGAGAAACGATTGAAAGAGAACTTGTATATAAAAAAGACTCAACAGCAATTATTGCGATTGATGAAAACAATCAAGTCATTTTAACTAAACAGCCAAGGGCAGGAAGCGGAAAATTAGAATCCATTGAAATACCAGCCGGATTAATTGAAGCAAATGAAAAGCCAATTGAAGCTGCTAAAAGGGAGCTAAAAGAAGAAACTGGATGTGTTGCAGAAGAATGGATTGATTTAGGTAACTATTATCCAGATCCAGCTTGTTGTACAAGTAAAAGTTATCTATTTTATGCTAAAAATGCCAAAAAAGTAAGTGAATTAAATTTAGATCCAGATGAATTTATTGAAACTTTTCGCTTAAAAATAGAAGATTTGGAAAAAATGTTAAAAGACGGAACGGTTAATGATGTCAATACTTTAATGGCAATGTATAAAGTAAAAAAGTATTTAGGAAAAAGTGAGGAATAAAATATGAAACAACAATTAATTGTTTTATTGGCTGCAGGCCTTATGATTTTTGTTGTAATTGTTTTAACATCTTATGTAGAACAAGCAGAAGATATACAAAATATGCAAGAAATGTTATCACAAGAAAATGTTTTAACAGAAGAGCAAATTCGCAATATTGATCAAAATATTGTAGATGAATTCTATAACCAAGAAGGTAGTGAAGAAACAAATACATTAGGATATAACTTTACGTTTATTGTAAATGATGTGGTGCAATAAAGAATAACAGAAAAAAGAAAGGATTTCAAAAATGAAATTCTTTCTTTTTTGCATTATTAGTAACAATCGTAGTGCTTGTTATTCTGGCAGGAATCACTCTAAATGCAGTCATCGGAGAAGATGGAATTATCTTTCAAGCAAAAGATACGAAGAATATGATAACGAACGAAACAGAATATGATAACGAGCAACTCGCAGCTTTGCAAGAAGAGCTAAGAGATAACCAACTATATACCGGAATTGGTATTATTCCAGGTACCGATACCGGAGGTTCTTCCGAGGGTGGCGAAAATGGATCAAGTGGCGGAGGCAACCAAGGAGGATCAAACAGCGGAGGAACGAATACGAACACTGGTGGAAGTGATGGAAGTATGATCGGAGGCGATGCAGTACCACCAACCATTACCGTACTAGAAGGAGAAGAAATTGCAGCCAGTTTTTTCCGAAGTGATGTAACCATCCAAATTGCAACAACAGATAAAACATTAAGAATCAAATATATCTTAACGACAACCGTAGATGAAATCAATAACGAACTGTATCCAAGTGGATTAATTAAAGAAATTGATATTGAAAATGGCGGAACCTTAACCTTTACCAAAGATGGAGAATATACCATTACAGCATATAGTTATGATTTAGAAGGAAAAAAATCAAACTCAAGTATTATGTGGTTAAAGAGAGAAACAGGGTCGACAGCAGGAAATGGAGTAACAGTCAGTGTAGCCAGTGGAAATATGGGACAAAATGAATGGTATACGAGCAATATAACCTTACGTGTATTAGGAACCGATACAGGATCCTCAAGAGTAACATACCGAGTAAGAGGAACAGCATATAGTAACGGAACAATTGGAAATAAGGAATATCAAGCAGGAGAGGTAGATACAGGAGAAGTAGATATCGCAAATGGAACAACATTCCGTATTGCCATTGATGGAAGTTTTGCAATTGTAGCATATACGTATGATAGTGGAGGAATGAGACTATCGACAGCACCAACATTAAATGTGAGAAGAGATGCATCCAGACCAATTGTAACGTT
>CALYAK010000007.1 GCA_944393505.1 uncultured Clostridia bacterium
GTTTGTGTAGTTACATTTTATCAGGTATTTTCGATAAGTGCATTTTTTTTGCAAAAAAATGTTGAGGTTTATTTTTTTACCCCAACATTTATTATAGAACCAAATTAATGGATAATCCAAAAACATGAGAGTTTCTCTCATGTTTTCTTTTTTGCAAAAATTAAATGAAAAATCCAATCGAAATATACAGAAAGCCTTGTAATGGCTTTTCAATATTTGATATAATACTAAAAAAAGTGAGGTAGATCGGTATGATATTAAAAATCATAACATTTAATGCAGCTCATGGAAAAGGAATGGATGGAAAAATTAGTATTGTAAGGCAAGCAAATTTTTTGAAAGAATTTCATCCAGACATTGTGTTTATGCAAGAAGTAGACATGTATACCACAAGAAGTGATCGAATTAATCAGATTCAGCTATTTAGTGAAAAAATTGGCTTAGGACATGCTTCTATGGAAAGTAATATTGTTTTAGAAGGTGGCTATTATGGAGATGGGATTGTGAGTCGTTTTCCAATTGCCTTTTCAACTAATTACTTAATGCCAAAGACAGATGAAAGCCATGAACAAAGAGGAATTTTGCGTAACAAAATTTCTTTTGGAACAACAAAATTAAACTTATTCTCAGTTCATTTATCAACATATGAGGATGAAAGAATTTTAGCAGTAAAAGAGTTATTAAAAATATTAGAGAAAATCGATCCAAGAGAAATTATCATTATTGGAGGAGATTTCAACGTTGGTGTGACCCGACTTGGAAAAGGCCGATATATTTATGAAAAAAAAGAAGAATTCGAAGAATATCGATTGTTGCAAGAAAAGTTGAAAAAATTAGATAATCAAGAAGACACTTGGTTTTCAGATTTGGGAACAGGATGCATTGATACCATTTTTTATTCGAACCAAATTCAAGTTCGTAAATTTAAGACAATTGATGTGAAGGGATTATCTGATCATAATGCAGTTTATGCAGAATTCAACATTTAAAACGAGGAAGGATAAAGAAGATAGACATGGAACAACAAAATGAAAATGGAAAGATCCAGAAGAGAGAAATTAAAATTGAAAAAGCAAAAAAGGAAAAAAAGGTGCTAAGCAAACAAGCAAAATTCAATCTATTAGCAATTGTGCTAATTTTAATCTTATGCTTTGCACTAACTCCAAGAACCTTGCAAAATGACACCTATTATACGATTGCAATTGGAAAGTTAATTACGGAAAATGGGATTGATATGAAAGATCATTTTTCATGGCATTTTAATCTGCCATATACCTATCCACATTGGTTATATGATCTTTGTATTTATCTAGTATATGCAATTGGTGGATTTAATGGAATCTATATTTCAACGGTTATTTTATGCATGGTGCTAGGTCTTACGATGTACTTTACTTGTACCAAAAGGACGAAAAATCAAGTTATGTCCTTAATTGTAACGCTTGGTGCAATGTATTTGTTGAAAGATTTTATCACAGCAAGAGCACAACTTGTGACTTTCACTTTATTTTTATTGGTTGTTTTTTGCATTGAGCAATTTTTGGAAACCAAAAAGAAACGTTATGGAATCGGATTGGTTATCTTATCATGGTTAATTGCAAACCTTCATTGTGCGGTTTGGCCATTTATGTTTGTCCTATTCTTGCCATATCTTGCCGAATACTTCTTATGTGCAATCATTGATGCAGATCCATGGATTCGTTTGAAGAAATTGATTTGTAAGATTAGAATTAAAATTTTAGAAAAGAAAAAGAAACAGACAGAAAAAACGGAGAAAAAACTTTCAGAATTAAAACAAAATTTGGAACAATATGATGAACATCGAGTTTTTGTTATCGAAAGAAGAAAAAAGAGAAGAGAGAATCCTTATCGTATTCGCATGCAGAAAAATTCAGCTATATGGTGGCTATTGCTCATTATGGTATTTTGTGTGATTATGGGTGCCTTAACTCCAATTAAAGATACGCCATTTACGTATTTAGCAAAAACCATGGAAGGAACAACAACGAATAACATTAGTGAACATTTACCATTAACACTTGCAAACAACAAGGGAATGATTATTCTTCTTTCCATCTTTCTAGCAATTTTTATCTTTACTGATACAAAGATACGTTTAAGTGACTTCTTTATGCTAGGAGGATTGGTTGTACTAACGTTTATGTCTAGAAGGCAGATGTCAATGCTAGTCTTATTCGGAGCTGCTATTTTAGTAAGACTTGTGGATTATTTATTACGCAAGTATGATCCAAAAGGAGTAGAACAACTGCAGGGCTTTTTAATTACACTAACGGGAAAAATTTTAAGTATAGCCTTTATTTGTGTAGTGGCAATTGCTCTTTATCGCCCAATTCATGATGACAAAATCGTGGATGACAATACTTATCCTGTAGAGGCTTGTGACTATATTTTAAACAATTTAGATATTACAACAATGCGCCTTTACAATGAATATAACTATGGAGCTTACCTAGTATATCGAGGAATTCCTGTATTTATCGATTCCAGAGCAGATCTATATTCGCCAGAGTTTAATGGAACGAAGAATCCAGAAACAAAAGAATATGAAGGCTTAGATATTTTCTCAGACTATATCAACATATCCAATATCGCAACCGATTATGATGAGAAATTCACACAATATGGAATTACTCATGTATTAGTGTATAAAAATGCAAAATTAAAAATGTTATTGGATACGAACGAGAAATATACGCAGATTTACGAAGATAACCGATTTGCTATTTTTGAAAGAAATACAGATAAGGTTGCAGAATCAGAAGGAACAGCAGAAGAGATAGCTTTGCCAATCACGATTCAGCAATAAGAAAAGAAAGAAGCAAACTATGAAAAACTTTTTTAAAAAAAGTTACGGTAAGGTAACAATTTGGGTATTGTGCCTTACCATAATCGATTTAATTATTAAATTTTTGGTTGTAAAATTTCAACTGAATGTAACACTAATTGAAAATGTTTTACGTATTGTACAAGTAGAAAATATGGGGTCCGCTTGGGGGATGCCTGGAAACAATCTACTAAATGTAATTGTAAGTAATGCAATTGTTCTGGGAATTATTATCAAATTTATTAATCTGCAAAAAGAACGTATGGACACGAAAACTTTAATTTCGCTTTCTTTAATCTTAGCAGGGGGAGTCAGTAACTTGTTCGAAAGATTAATCCGTGGAAGAGTAACGGACTATATTCAAATTTTTCCCGGAAGCAATTTTCCGATCTTTAATTTAGCGGATTTCTATATTGTTGTAGGATGGGTTATGTTCGCCGCTATTTTAGCTTATTTGACTGGTAGCAGAAAAGTTGGAAATTTAAAAAGAACCGAATTATTAGCAGAAATTAAGAAAGAAAATAAGGAGTAAACATGGAACAAATCTTAGTGGAAGAGGAAGGCATTCGAATCGACCGTTATCTTGCAAAACAAAAGCCAGAATTGTCCAGAAGTATGATTCAAAAACTGATTGAAGATCAAGCAATTTTAGTGAATCAAAAGCCAGTGAGAACCTCTTATCAAATTCGAAAGCAAGACCAAATTACAATTCAAATTCCAGAAGTGAAAGAGTCTAATATGAAGGCTCAAGATATTCCAATTGATATCATTTATGAAGATCAAGATATCTTGGTAGTCAATAAACCGAAAGGAATGGTAGTTCATCCTGCAAACGGAAATCCGGATGGAACATTGGTGAATGCAATTATGGCAAAATGTAAAGATGGATTATCTGGAATTGGTGGAGAATTGCGACCAGGAATTGTCCATCGTTTAGATAAAGATACATCAGGATTATTAATTGTTGCTAAAAACGATCAAGCACACATTAAAATGAGTGAACAAATTAAAAACCGAGAAGTAAAAAAGATCTATATTGCTTTAGTAAAAGGAATTGTAAAAGAAAATGAAGCAACGATTCAGATGCCAATTGGAAGAAGTCAGCAAGATCGAAAAAAGATGGCTGTTCGCAAAGATGGGAAGGAAGCCGTTACTCATTTTAAAGTTCTAAAACGATATTTGCATAATACTTTGTTAGAATTAAAAATTGATACAGGGAGAACCCATCAGATTCGTGTTCATATGGCACAAATCGGACATCCTGTTGTAGGGGATATGGTGTATAGCAAAGGAAAAAATGAATTTGGAGTAGAAGGACAAATGCTACATGCCAAAAAGTTAGAATTTATGCATCCCATAACTGGAAAAAAACTGATTTTGGAAGCACCATTACCAAAATATTTTGAAGAAATTCTACAAAAATTGGACAAGGAAATGGATGGTTGAGTATGGAGAAAGTTCGCTTGCAAAAATATTTGGCAAATCAAGGAATTGCTTCTCGAAGAAAAGCAGAAGAACTGATTTTAGAAGGAAAAGTAAAAGTGAATCGGACAAGTGATAACGGAATTAGGATTTAAAATGGATCCGAATACAGATGAAGTATATTTTCAAGAAAAGCTTGTCAAACCAAAAAAAGAAAAGATCTATATTTTATTAAATAAACCGATCGGTTATGTTACAACGATGCAAGACCAATTTAATCGAGATAAAGTAACGGATCTATTAAAAGGAGTAAAAACAAAAGTATTGCCAGTAGGTAGGCTAGATATGTATACTTCTGGGGCACTTATTCTAACGAATGATGGTGACTTTATTTATCAAGTAACACATCCAAAACATGAAATTGAGAAAACATATCAAGTAACTTTAAAGGGGAGTGTAACAAACGAAGAAGTTGAAAGGTTAAAAAATGGAGTAGAAATTGAGGATTATATTTCTGGAAAAGCGAAAGTAAAGATCCTAAAAATCGATCCAGAGAAAAACCAAACTCGATTGGAAATCACAATCCATGAAGGGAAAAACCGAGAAGTTCGAAAGATGTGCCAGGCAATTGATAAGAAAGTATTAGCGTTACATCGTAGTAAAATCGGAAACATAGGTGTAAAAGATTTAAAACTAGGAACGTGGCGTTACCTTACAAAAGATGAAGTTCAGACTTTATTAAAATCATAAAGTTCGAAAATAAAAAACGAAAGATGGGGTAAATGTGGAAACAAAAGAATTTTTTCCAGAAGGCTGGAAGGTTGATCATGATTTGATCACAAAAGAGGATTTAGTGAACTCTTTGCAAACAGGAGAAATTTTAGAAGCAAAAGTACAACGTTGTGATTTGCAATGTAATTTGCATTTTCAATTTGAAAATGGACTAACTGGAATTATACCAAAACAAAAAGTCGAATTGGAAGATGGGAAAAAAGAAAATCCAAAAAAATATTTTGGCAAAGTCAACAAGGTCTTACAATTTGTTGTAACAGACGTTAATCAAGCAGATGATACACAATTTTTCTTATCTAGAGTTGAAGTAGAAGATCAAGTAAAAAAATGGATTCAAGAAGATTTACAAGAAGGACAAATCTTAAATGGAATTGTAAGAAGTATGAAACCTTATGGCGTTTTTGTGGAAATTGCAGGAGGTGTTGTAGGACTCTTACATATCGAAGATATTTCAATTGGAAGAATTCGAGAACCAGAGGAACGTTTTTCGATTGGACAAAAAATAAAAGTTATGGTAAAATCAATAAATAGAAGGGATCAACAAGTCATCCTAACATATAAAGAATTATTAGGAACATGGGAAGAAAATGTAGAAAAGATAAAGGAAGGACAGATTCTTCCAGGAATTGTTCGAGAAAAAGAAAAAAATCGAAACGGTATTTTTATTGAATTAATGCCAAACTTAATTGGACTTGCAGAATATCGCGAAAATCTAAACTATGGAACAAAAGTAAAAGTTTATGTAAAAAAGATACAAAAGGAGAAGAAGAAGATCAAACTAATTGTGATAGAATAAAGGAGGAAGAAAAATGGTACAAGATGATGAAATCAAAGCTACCGTATCACCTTTTGCAGTAAGAGAAGGTGAAATTAAAACTTTTGATGGTAAAGACGGATATGTTTCGATGAATCAAATTATTCATAAAATTAATATCGGACATATCAATGATATCCATTTTACAATCTTGGAACTTGTAAATGAGTTTGAATTTATTACTTCTAGACAATTGTTCCAAATGCTTGAGTGGAAGGGATGTGATATTTCTTCTCAAGATAAATTAAATAATAAGTTAGAACAATTGGTAAAAACAAAAATTTTGACGAGATACTATTTTAATTCAGAAGATGGAAAAGGTATCTATCGTATCTATTGTTTAGAAAAAATGGGAAAATATTTGCTAAATTCGAGAGGAATCGAATGTAAATGGCAACCAACAGATAATACGAAACCAGTACCAATGATTAAAAAGAGATTAGCTGGAAACCAAACCATTATTGCGTATTTAAGAAAAGTAAAAGCTTTTGATTCGTATTGTGCAAAACCAACTTTAACGGCAAAACAATTAGGCAAAACTTTTAAAGCAACTGGTGGAAGTATCAAGCTAACCAAAAATGGTAAATCAATTGATTTCTTATTCGAAGTAGTTCGTAGAGAGGAAGATTGGGAAAATAAATTAGTACAAAAAATGACATTATATAAAGACTTTTACGAGAACTTTGTACCAGGAGATTCTGGATTCAATAGTATTCCACAATTAATTATTATTTGTGAAGACGATAAAAACATGGCAGAAGCTTTTAAAACAATTGTTATGAACCAATTAGAAATTAGTAAAATTCATTTCTATTTTTCAACGGATTTAAGACAAAATGAACCTACTTTGGATAAAACATTAGTAGAGTTTAAATTAGATCCAGAAACACAAAAATACAAAATGGATAATATTGAAGTAAAATTGTTAGGAATTTAAAATTAGAAATTGAATAGCAATTAAAAAGAGGAGATTTTCTGATCGAAAATCTCTTCTTTTTTTGTAAAAAACGCTTCAGAGTTTAAGCTTACCATGATTTTTAACAAAAAGAAAAAGTAGACTCAAAAGTCTACTTTTATTGGATCATGATAAGTTGATCAAATGAATTAAATTTTGTTATTGGCATTTCCTCTTTTTAAATTAACGATAATAGCATCTTCATTATCAAATAAGAATTTAGAATCGCTGTTATCTGTTTTGATTGGATCGAAATCTACAGAGTCATCCAATTCTGGTTCCACTGCTTTTTTCTTCTTTTGGTTATGGAATAGTTTTTGCTTTGAGGTTTCCTGAGAAATTCCGCTTGTGAATTTTTCAAAGTTATAGGTTTTTACAGATTTTGGCTCTTTAAATTTTGCGTCCATAAAATCTAATTTTCCCTGACCAACAACACTTTTTCCTTTTATATTCTTGGTTTTATAAATACAGAACTTGAATTTCAAAGCTTTAATCTTACCAGCCTTGAAGTTTGGTTTATGTGCATATTCAATCGATAGTTGTTTTGAATCATATTTAACTTCATCGGTATTGTATGACTTGTTGGATTTCCATTCTTTCTTTTCTTCCATTTCTTTTTCCCACCAGTCGGCTTCTTCTGGAGGACAGTTACCAAATACAATCTTATTCGCACAGTTTGCGGTAATCGTTTGACGATATTTTCCGTTTTCTACATTTAATTGTGCTAAGTTTTGTGCGGAAATAACTGTTGCAACACGGTATTTACGATAAACGGTAAAGATTGCTTCAGTAGCACTACAGATGAAAGATGGAAATTCATCAATGTATAGGAAATGAGGAATACGGTTATTTTCATTTCCAGGTCTTCTTAATACAGAATATTGCATTAATAATAAGAAGAATAAACCGAAAGCTTTATGAGCGGAAACACCTAAATCACCACGACGAGTACATACGAAAGTTAATTCTCCATTATCTAAAGCTTCGTCAAAGTTTAAATTATTGGTACGGTTACAAAGAATATTCTTAATACCTGGGTAACGAAGTAAGTTATCTAGTTGGGTACTTGCTGTATAGACATATTTTTCTGTATCTTCTCGACCAGGTCCATTTGCATAGAAATTCTTTTCAAAATAATGAATTAATATTTTGTATTCTTCTGCTAATTCTTCATTTTGTTTTAAGTATTCGCATAGTTCTTCTGCTTTACGAAAATCAGTGAAAACATCAAGCATATCTTCCAATGTTGGTAAGTCTCCGTTGTGTAATTCAGGATAAACTAGCTTTAACAAGATGGATACGTTTTCAATTGCTTGATTTGCAACGTTTTCACGGAAAGCTAAATCCATATCGGGAGCACTTAAATGGTACAATCCTTTTAAAACAGAAGAAATGGCAACAGAAGTTTGAATTGGATCGCTGTAGATAAAAGGATTTAATCCAGGGCTGTCTGGATTGGTTGGATCGATTAAATGATATGGTAATTTATAGTTTTCAGCGACATTCATCATTTTTTGTGTTGATTCAAAATCAGGAGATAGGTAGGTAATTCCTAAATTTCGATATTTATATTCACTACCAACTTTTCCGAGAATCATTTTCTTCATATATGCTTCATAAAGATCTTTTTTCGAAGAATTTGGAATCAACATATTTAAATTAAAGTTTTGGTTAATATAGTCATTTCCATAAGGACAGTTCAAAGAAGCAATTCCTGTTTTTAAAGCAGTAAATCCCATTTCTTTTGCAATTTCTTTAAAGAAATATTTTTTATCAATGTCTTTTGCAATCATTGGTTCAAAAACAAGAGAGGTTTTTCCACTTCCAGAAGGTCCGACAACAAGCATGGATTCAAAACGTTTTACTTCCGGTATTTCAATTGGAGCACCAGTTTTCTTATCAGAACCAAAGGTTATGGTACAAGTATATTGCCCCCTACCAACTGTTTTATCTGATAAATCAATTCCACCATAATCAAAGATAGAATCACGAATATCTTTGGTATCATTAATGGTTCCATATAACCATTTAATCAATGGGAAGAATGTGGTTAATGGTAAATAAATTGCAATCGATGATAGTGCTGGTTTAATTAGGAAAGGAAATTCTGTTGCAATATACGAGTAATTTGGAAGAGATAATAACCCGATCCAAATTGCTGCATTTAACCATTGAATAACCATAGATATAGCAATGATATATAATGAGGTACAGTACAAATAAAAGAAGTTAAGCTTGGTGAAATCCGATTTTGCAAACTTTGAGGATGAAGAAAATAGAAAAGCAAAGATCGGACAAGCTAAAGCAAATGTGTACATGAATGGTCCCCAATAATTCGAAGATATTCCTGTAAATACGATCATGAGAACTTCAACAACGCGGTCTACTAAAAAGTAGATCGTAAGTAAAGTTAAAATATAGGTAAAAAAAGTGTTTCGATCTGTTTTTAGTACTTTTAAGAATTTATCTAAGTATTTCAAAATTTTCACCACTTTCAAATAAAAATATACATATATATTATCTTATAAAATGACGAAAAAAACAAGCGATTTCGCGAAATTAGCCAAAAAACTTATCAAAAGAAAAAAGGGAAAAAGAAAAGTAAATTTTTCCAACTGAAAAAAGAATTTTACGATTTAGATTCATCGAAAGAAACGAGAAAATAACTTGAATAAAAAGGAAAAAACGAATATAATAAAGAAGATATTTATTAAAAAGGAAGAGAGAATGAGAAGAAAAGAAAAGATAGAGAAGAAAGAGAGCTTTATGCAAGGTGTTGCAGCGATGATGCTTTCTCAGATTCTAATTAAATTATTAGGGTTGGTGTATAATTGGTATTTAACCGTAAAACCTCGGTTTTGGAGATGAGGGAAATGCAATTCGAAGTGCTGGGTATTCCATTTATACTTTATTATTCACCATATCTTCGATTGGTGTTCCCAATGCGATTGCAAAAATGGTTGCAACCAGATCTTCTTTAGGAGATCACAAGGGGGCTCACCGTATTTTTAAGGTGGCATTATTAACTTTTGCTGTCATTGGACTAATTGGAACAGGAATTTTATTCTTTGGTGCTCACTATATTGCTTGTTCGATGATTAAAATCCCAGAAGCAGAAATGACACTTGTTACATTATCACCAGCGATTTTCTTTGTTGCGATTACTTGTGTATTTCGAGGCTATTTTAATGGTAAAGATAGCTTAAAAACAACAGCTCGTTCCCAAAGCTTAGAGCAAATTAGTAAAACAATTTTTACGATATTGATTGTTGATTTAGTTGCTATGTTATCTGGAAATGTAACAGTTATGGCTGCAGGAGCAAATTTTGCAACAACAATTGCAACTTTTTCAAGTTTAATCTATTTATTTGCTTATTATCGTTTCCGCAGAAAAGATCTAAAAAAGGATTTAGCTAACAGTATACCAGATGATACTTATTTGAAAAAAAGCCGTTTGCAAATTGTAAAAGATATTTTATTTGTTTCCATTCCAATGTCTTTAAGTTCGATCTTAAGTTCAATTAATGGAAATGTTGATACTGTTACAGTGGTTCGAGGATTAGAAACTTATTTGAGTCATGATTTAGCAATGAAACAGTATGGAATTTTATCTGGTAAAGTAGCGACATTGTCAACCTTACCACTATCCTTTAACATTGCTTTTGCGACCGCTTTAGTGCCAGCTATTTCTGCTGCAAAAGCAAAAAATGATGAACAAACAATTAAAAAGAGAGTATCATTTTCGATTCTTGCGGCTATAATAATAGCACTGCCTTGTATGGTTGGATTGATTCTATTTGCACAACCAATATTAGATTTGCTATTCCCAAATGTGAATGAAGGAGCATTTATTTTACAAATGAGTGCTTTGTCCATTTTATTTATTGCAGTTGAACAAACGATTAATGGAACTTTACAAGGATTAGGGAAAATATTTGTACCAGCGATTGCTTTATCCTTTGGTGTTGCTTTGAAAATCGTTTTAAATATTGTATTAGTTCGTATTCCAGCCTTAGGTGCAGCAGGAGCTGCGATTGCAACAGCAGCTTGCCATTTACTTGCTTTGATCATTGGCGCAAATGTTTTAAGGAAGAATATTAAACTGAATATTCAATTTAGTAGATACATTTTCAAACCAATTGTAGCAACTGGATTTATGGGGGTTATTTCCTATACGGCTTATTTATTAATCAACAGTTTTACCTCTCAAAACATTGCAACAGTGATTGCAATTTTAATTGCGATTGTAATTTATATCCTTTTGGTATTTTTATTAAAAATTTTTACAAAAGAAGAAATTTTTATGATTCCATATGGAACAAAAATCTATCAATTATTAGAAAAAACTGGAATATATCAACAAGGAAAAAGGCTTAAAACATAGGGTTTGCGGATTCAAATAAACGAAAACCTTACAGCGAAAAAGGTTTCAAGGAAAAAAAGCGAAAAAAAAGAAGGATTTTATAGAACTTTGGCGAATAATACTATTAGTAGATACATCTTAGTCTACATATGAAACTTTATAGGAGGTAATGTATAATGAACAAATCTGAATTAATCGCGGCTATCGCTGCTAAGACAGGTGCAACAAAAAAAGATGCTGAAACAACATTAAACGCTTTTATCGATGTTGTTACAGAGACATTAGTTAAGGGAGACAAAGTTCAACTAGTTGGATTTGGTTCTTTTGAAGTAAGAAAAAGAGCAGCTAGAAAAGGAAGAAACCCACAAACTAAAGAAGAAATTAAGATTCCAGCATCAAAAGCTCCAGTATTCAAAGCAGGAAAAGCTTTAAAAGATTTAGTTAATAAAAAATAAGAGGCAATTTATATAAATATATGAATTCATATCGAGATATAGCAAACGCTATATCTTTTTTTATCCCTCATAAAGGGCGAAACTTTACCTTTTTTAGGAAACGTGATATAATAAAGAGTAAGCTAAATGCATCTTTTACAGTAATTCCTTGCATTGGCTAGAGAGTAGTAGGCAGAATCAAATTAAGGAGGAATTGTGATGAAAGAAAAGTATTGGAAGGAAGTCTATCAGTGTCGGCAGTATATCCTGGATCGGATGAGGGAGAGCGGACTTAGGATCTACGAAGAGCAACACTTGTTACCGGGCATCTTTTGGAATCTGATCGAAGAAAATGGAGGACTCGGACTGGTGTGCGAATGTAACGGCTTTCCGACAAGCCTCTGCACTCCGTTAGGCGAAATCAACTTTATCAAAAGAAAACTGAGTGTCCACGGCTATACCGACGAAACGCGCAAAGCGTTCATGGATCAGCTCACAGAAGAGCTGGGACTTGTCCTGATGGACGAACGCAAGGTGTATGGAGAGGTTCACCCCCTGTATGCTATTACCAAGTTACCGTGGCGGACGGAAGCTCTTCCCCTTATGGTGGAAAGAACCTTTAAGGAGGAGGAGTTAACAGAAGCCAGCCGCAAGGCAAAAGCTATGTGCAAAAAGGTTTGCGGTGTCACGTACTAATGAGGCAAAAAATACTTTTCTGGGAAGTAGCGCCATTCTTGGCGCTGCTTTCCGTTTTAGGAATGAGATAAAAGAATGACAGAAAAATGAAGAGAAAACAAAAAGGAAATCACCTTACTTTATTTACAAAGTAAGGTGATTTTTTTACCGTTCTTTTCGATAATTTTATCTTCTTTTAACTTTTTAATTTCACGCATCATGGCAGCTCGGTCGATGATCAGATAATCCGCAAGATCGGTTAAAGAAAAAGGAAGTTCAAAAGTATTTCCAATTCTTTGGGATGCTAAAATGGAGAAATACGATAATAGTTTATCACGAATTCCTCTTTTGGATAATAATTCAATTCTGGTGTTTAGAGCAATGACCCTGCTAAAGATTAAATCCGGAAGGCTTTTTACAAGTGTTTCATGGAAAGAGCAATTTTTATCGCAAAGCTCTTGCATCGCATAGGAGAAGAAAAGTACTTCACAATCCGTTTTGGCTAGAACAAAGAGCTCTCGGTTCGTATGAATGCGATAAAATGCTTCGCCAAAAACATCATCGGTCTTAAAACAATCGATAATATTTTTAAAACCTTTTGAATCATAACGAACCAAATAGGCTTCGCCAGAAAGGAGAATACAAATTTGATTACGGTTGATTAAATAGGTTGTAATAACTTCGTCTTTTTTAAATTTTCGAATTTGCGTTTGTGAGCAATGAGTTGCTAAATCCTTTGCAAAATCTTGAATATTAAATGACTTTCTCATAAGATCACCAAGCAAAGTATAGCACAAAAAAGTTGCAAGTGCAACAGTTTGCATAAAATAATCGCGAAAAAGGTTGAAATATCAAAGGGGACATAAAAAATAAATTTGTCATCAATTTGTAATAAAAAAAATTTACTTAGAGCACCATGAGAGAAAGTATCAAGAAAAAAATAAAATAAAAAAAGTTGCTAAAGCAACAGAATTTAAAAATTGATAGGGATAAGATAGGGGCAGAACAAAAAAAGAAAACAAAATATGGAGGGGAAAATCATGAAAGTAATTAAAAGAGACGGAAGAGAAGTAGATTATGACAGACAAAAGATCATAACAGCAATTCAAAAAGCAAACAATGAGGTAGTAAAAAAAGAAAGAGCAAGTAAGGAAGATATTAATTCAATTATTGAATATATAGAACAATTAGGTAGAAGAAGAATGCTTGTAGAAGATATCCAAGATGTAATTGAAGAACAATTAATGTCCCTTGAAAAATATGAACTTGCGAAAAAATATATTGTATATCGTTATACAAGAGCTTTGGTTCGTAAACAAAATACAACCGATGAATCAATTCTATCTTTAATTCGTAATGAAAACAAAGAATTAGCAGAAGAAAACTCCAATAAAAATACAGTAATTGCTTCAACACAAAGAGACTATATCGCAGGAGAAGTATCAAGAGATCTAACCAAAAGACTTTTATTACCAGAAAAAATTACAGAAGCAGATGCAAATGGTATTTTACACTTTCATGATGCCGACTATTTTATTCAACCAATTTTTAATTGCTGCTTAATTAATATTGGGGATATGCTAGATAATGGAACCGTTATGAATGGAAAATTAATCGAAAGTCCAAAGAGTTTCCAAGTAGCATGTACGGTTATGACACAAATTATTGCGGCAGTAGCAAGTAACCAATATGGTGGACAATCTGTTGATTTAAAACATTTAGGAAAATATTTAAGAAAGAGTAGAGAGAAATTTACAAAAGAGATTGAAAAATTGTATAAAGGAAAGATTCCAGATGAAGTAATTAAAGGAATTGTAGATGAAAGAGTAAAATCGGAATTAAAATCTGGCGTACAAACAATCCAATATCAAATAAATACCTTAATGACAACCAATGGACAATCACCTTTCGTAACATTATTCCTTCATTTGGAAGAAGGAGATCCATATATTGAAGAAAATGCCATGATTATTGAGGAAGTAATCCGCCAAAGATACGAAGGAATTAAGAATGAAGCAGGCGTTTATGTAACACCAGCATTCCCAAAACTAGTATATGTTTTAGATGAGCATAACTGTTTAAAAGGTGGAAAATATGATTATTTAACAAAACTAGCTGTTCGTTGTTCTGCAAAGAGAATGTATCCAGACTACATTTCTGCAAAAAAGATGAGAGAAAACTATGAAGGAAATGTATTTAGCCCAATGGGATGCAGAAGCTTCTTAGCTCCATGGAAAAATGAAAAAGGAGAATATCAATTTGAAGGAAGATTTAATCAAGGTGTTGTAAGTATCAACTTACCTCAAATCGGTATTGTAGCCAATGGAGATATGAATAAATTCTGGAAACTATTCGACGAAAGACTAGAACTTTGTAAAGAAGCTTTAATGTGTAGACACTATGCTTTACTTGGAACTTATTCAGATGTTAGTCCAATTCACTGGAAATATGGAGCAATTGCTCGATTAAAATCTGGCGAAAAGATTGATAAACTATTATATGGTGGCTATTCTTCCATCTCCTTAGGATATATCGGAATTTATGAGCTTACTGTTTTAATGACAGGAGAATCTCATACAACCGAAAAAGGAAAAGAATTTGCAATCAAGGTAATGAAACACTTAAGAGATACGGTTGAAAAATGGAAAAAAGAAACGAACATCGGATTTGCTTTATATGGAACACCAGCAGAAAGTTTATGCTACAAATTTGCAAGAATTGATAAAGAAAAATATGGTGTGATCAAAGATGTAACCGACAAAGGATACTATACGAACTCTTACCATGTTGATGTTCGTGAGAAAATCGATGCTTTTGATAAATTAAAATTTGAAAGCGAATTCCAAGATTTATCAAGAGGAGGAGCAATTTCCTATATCGAAATACCAAACTTAAAGAACAATGTAGAAGCTCTTGAAGAAGCAATCAAATTTATCTACGATAATATTCAATATGCAGAATTTAACACCAAATCGGACTACTGCTATGAATGTGGTTACGATGGAGAAATTATCATTAATGATAACAACGAGTGGGAATGTCCACAATGTGGTAACAAAGACCATGCAAAAATGACAGTAGTACGTAGAACTTGTGGTTACTTAGGAGAGAACTTCTGGAATGCAGGAAAGACAAAAGAAATTAAAGCAAGAGTATTACATTTATAAAATGAAAAAGAAAAAAGATTGTACGAAAAGTACAATCTTTTTTTTAAGAAAGTATGGCTAAGTTAATGATTACTCCAGCTATGGAGTTTAGTAAAGTAAAAATTAAGAAGACGATGGATAAGATAAGACCGGCTATTGCTAGATAACGGGATGTTTTATCTGTTGACTTTAATTGCTTACAACTAAAGACAATACCACAGATTGTTACTGGGTAACCAGCTAAAGGTAAGATCCAAGCAATAATAGAAATGAGTCCTAAAATAAATCCAACTGGAGTTGATTTTTGAGAACTTGTATTCTGCGTTGTTTCTGTTTCACTAGATGGTTCTGTAATCGATGATTCTGCCACTCGGTTTTCTATTGTTTCACCGCAATTTGGACAGAATTTCTCGCCATCTTTTATTTCTTTTCCGCATTTCGAACAAAACATAAAATTTCCCCTCCTTTATTTACTAAAATTATAGGGGATAGAGGGCTTGTTTGTCAATAAAAGAATTCCAAGAAAAAGGAGGGAAAGAATTGATAAAAAAATCGAGTTATGATATATATTAATTGTCAAACAATGAGAAAAAAAGGAGAAATAAGATGAAAATTGAGTTACTAGGTGGGTGCACAAAAGAAGAATTAGAAGGAAGAATTCAAAGAATTGCTGCAGCTGGAAAATTATCAAGATTCCCTGGAAATGTGTTTGAAGTATTGGAAAGCTGTGATAATTATGAGAGTAATTTAAAGTTAATCAAGAGAATTATCAAAATGGGTCACAAATCAATTATCGAGCATGACTATTTGGTATTTGCCATTTGCGATGTGACTCCAATTGTGGAACAAACCATCATTGGAAATCGATTAACTTCTTTTACGATTAAATCAAGAAGGGAAGTAGACTTCCGAAATGCAGGCTTTTATACACCAGAGTTTCGAAATCAAGATTTAAAAGTACATGAGAAAAAAGAAGAATTGACAGAAAAATATCAAAAACATATGCAATATTTATTCAATACATATGGCGATATTGAAGAATTAGGAATCAACAAAGAAGATGCTCGTTTCATCTTACCATATTGTTTCCATAGTAATATCATTATGGGAATTGATGCACGAGGTTTGGAAAAAATGGTGCTTTCCTTTAAATATGGAAGACTAAGTAGAATTCAAGAATTAAAAGAATTGGGCGATCAGTTCTATGAAATTATTCAAGAATTTGTTCCATACCTTGCAAGTGAATTGGAGAATCAAGAAGTCGATGATCATAATCCTTTTGCTTATCTAGAAGAAAGCGTGGCAAGGCCAGAAATAAAAATTGTAGATCAAGCAAAATTAATTTCCTATACACCAAATGCAGATGATGTTGTTTTGGAAAGCATGGTCATGTATCATTATCAATGTTCCAAAGAAGAAGCAAAAAGAATTTTAAAGGAAATGGAAGGAAAAGATCTAAATGCTAGAAAAACTTTAATGAATAACATCATGCACAAAGAAGAAAGAAGAGAACTAGAACAAGTTAGTTTTACCTTCCAAATTCCAATTTCTTTATCGATTTTAACCCATTTAACGAGACATAGAATGCATGCTTTATTAGTACCAGAGTTTGTACCAATGTGGAATTTTGATAACTATATTACACCAGAATCCATTAAGGCAAAATGCAATGATAAATTCCAAGAAGCGGTTAAGAAAAATCAAGAAGTTTATCAAGAATTTAAAGCAGCAGGTGTGGCAGAAGAAGATCTAATTTATTTCTATATTGGAGCACAAATGTGTAATGTAATTACCACAATGAATGCACGTAATACGCAATGGGTATGCCGTATGCGTTGTTGTAACAAAGCACAATGGCAAATTCGATATATTGCCAAAGAAATGGCAAAACAAGTCAAAGAAGTAGCACCATTGATTGGAGAAGGATTAGGACCAACTTGTATGACTGATCGTTATTGTGGAGAGGGAAGAGAGTGTTGTGGACTAATTCATGCTTTGTTAGAAGCGGATCAAAAACAAAAAGAAGCAGAACAAGAAAAATAAAACAAGAAGAAGCGTAAAAGAATAGAAAGAGAAGAAAAGCAGAATGCCAGGGACGGCAATCTGCTTTTCTTTTGCGGATAAGCTCGTAGTCGAGCTAGTTCGCTTCAAAAATTATAATTTTTGCTGAGCGGAGAGTGTGAATTTCACGTTGTTTTCTAGGTAGCCACGATACTTCGGATAACCCAAGATTTCATAACTGATTAAGCGATAGAAACCTGCTCCTTCGAATGTGGAAATAGGGCGATACCAAATATAGATCTGGTTGTCAACGACCTGATAGGCAACACCCTGTGAAAGTGCATCCATTAGATCTGTTGGAGCATGGTCCAATTTCAAAAAAACGGTTAAAGTTGGTCCGGAGACTTCCTTTTTCCAAATTTTTGAGCCGTACTGATTCACCAAAGATACCACTTCTGGTGGAACGTTGGGGTAACGGTTAAGATTTCTTCTCGGTATCGGCATAATGAATTCCTCCATTTTGAGATACTAGTCTTGGAATATTGCGATGATATTGATTCCAAGTTTGTGCTAAGCTAACAGCTAATTTGCTGAACCAGTGGAAGTGATGTTTGTACTTAGTGTGAATGCTATCGTCCCAATAGCTGATACCAATATCTGTGACCACATTATCATCAGGATGTTCTTTCCAGAAATCGATATAAGCAAGATGGGAAAGCAGTTGATCATCTTCAAAAATATCAGCGACCACTGTCATAACACAAAAATTGTCCGGCTTCGGAGATAGATACAAAAATTCAATCCGATAGGTGTGATAACTGAAAGTTTCTTCATAACTAGGACCAAATATGAGATAAATGAGTCCAAGTCTCTGGTAGAGATCTTCTTCTGTCATACCATCCGATCGTCTGACGGATGTGATTTCAGGGATGAAGGTTTGACCACTTAATAATTGTTTCTTTTTTTCTTGGAGTCCTTCCAAGATCCGCTGGGTTGTTAAAACTTCTAGGCTGCCGTCTTTCTGAAGAGATAGACGTTCCGTTAGTTTGCGGATTCGATGATCTAGGTTTTTTAATTTTTCTTGATCAGTCATCCTATAAAACCTCCTAACATAGACTAGTAGAAAAGCGACCCTCCTTTATAATTTTGATAGGACTTATTATATCAAGAAAAATGAATTATGTAAAGTTTTACGCTTTAGAGCATAAAGTTTTCATTTGGGAAAGAAACGACAAAAGACAGTGAGCACACTGTCCTTTGTCCTTGCAGCTATTGAGTTACTTCTGAAGCTTCTGCACGAAAGCCCTAAAGTAGCTACAGATGGCCTTCATCCTGCCAGCTTCCGTGTAGCGAGATCCGTCGAATTCGCTAACAAACCCATTATCGACGAGGTATTCCGCACGGAAATAGTTGTAGATTTCCTCTACGGTGCATTTTACGTCATAGGTCTGATGGAGGTAGCGGGCCTGCCAGACGCCGTCGTGAGTCAGGTACTCATGATTGTAGTCGTCATGCCAAACCTCTACTCTGTCCACGCCGATGCCGAAGCTGTTGCTGAAAGATGTCCGAATGAGTTCTGCTACTTCCTTGGCCTCTTTGGCTACGCTAACGAGACCATTCATCAGAATAATCTCGTCTGGAGTAAGCTTCATAACGTTCTCATACATTGTGTATTCCTCCTTGCATTGCAAGTATAAAGTCAAGCCATTGTTGCCTTCGAGGATAAAATACAAAAAGCTTGCTACTTTTATTATACCATTTTATGTAAAGATGTTCAAATTTGACCTATATTTCAAGCTTTTTGAGATGACAGTTATTTTTACTGGTATTGAATTTGAAAAAGAAAAAAGCTGAAATGGGTTAGTCTAAATCTAGATCAACAGAATAGCTATTATCGATCAAATCGATATTGTAATTTGCCTTCTGATTAATATCTTTTTAATTCAAATTTAACTCATTGATTAGATTAATTGCGATTTCTTTTGCTTTTGTGCTAGACACATTTTTATTAGTTGTTTCTTCCAAATAGATTGAAAAATAAATTCTGCCATTTTCTTTCGTATCTGCAAAACCTGTAAACCAAGAATCTACAAAACTCCTTTATCTTTGCCCATACCTGTTTTTCCATATATGAAAGTATCTGAATCTGGTAACACCTTTACAAACATAACTTGTTCTAATTGTTTTTGTGTTTCTTCTGAATACTCTGACATATTTCCAAAAATACGTTCCAATACTTCTACTTGTTCTTTTGGCGAAATTTTTAATGAGGATTCTATCCAAAAACCTGTTAGTGCTGGATTATCGTTATTTGTATTTTGTTTTCCGTTCCAATCCGTAATATCACAATTTCCGTATTTTAGTTTATTTAATTCTGTTTGCATTAAATCTTTTCCAATTTCATCAATCAGTTCTCGGAAATACCAGACACAAGAAGTTTGAAATGCCTCTGCAAAATCGATATTTTTATTCCAATTTTCATTCCAAAATTTTTCTCCGCTCCATACTTTAGTAGAATTATCTAAGTCCAAAATCCCATGTTCGATAGCAATTGTAGAAGAGATAATCTTAAATGTAGAACAAGGAGAACGTCTAACATTTGCTAATTCACTATTATATATTTGATAATAATTTTCAGTAGGGTTATATATGACTCCTGCTCCATTTATTCCATCAAAATATTTACTCCAATCGACTTCTTGAATTATCGATTTGGGTTCTTCTACAGTATCATTTGTTTTTCCATTTTCAATATTTATCGTTTATAAAAATTCTTTATGCAAATTGCAAATATCAAAATGAGAATCAATATTATTAATATAATGATAACCTTTTTCACGTACTTCTCCTTTCCGAATTACTATCTTGTGTTTGAATATATTAGAAAGGACAAGCAATTTTCAACTTAATTACTTGCCTTACTTATTGTAATTTGTTATTTATTTAATTCTTTTTCTAAATCTCTCATATATCTTTTTTGTTGGCTTTTTAGATAAGATTTTGCCAATAGTTTCATCATAAAACGATTTACTTCAATTTCTTCAGTAAAATCTAATTCTATATTGCCATTTGGAAGTTCTGTAAAAATACCAATCCATTTTCCTTTCAAATTAGCATTTTCTAAATCAAATTTATATTCTTTCAATTTCACTTTGGAAGTTATGGTGAAATAAGTCGAAAAATTATTCTTAGTATATTCAACAAAATGTGTATTATCGATAATTTCTATTTTAGATAAATCACTCCTCCAAGAGTAATTAGTGTTATCTGTAATAATATTCCACAATTTATTTCTGTCACAAGAAAATTGCTTTTTTATGTTTGAGCGAATCATAAATACCTCCGTGAGTTACTAGTTTGTTTTTTTCCTTAACACATTTATTAATACCAAAGTAAAAGTCAAAACACATATTACACTACTATATAATATTGATGAAAGTTGTACTGCATCCCAAGCACCTAAACTCCACTCTTGTTGGTGCATTGAATATTCATAACATATTTGTCTTAAATGAAATGGCATGATTACTGCTATTATAATAATTAATATTCCTACTATTATAGAAATAACTTTTTTCTTTTCCATCGTTTTATCTCCTTTATAACTTACTATTTATTATTAGGATTAGAGTATCATAAATAAGAAGAATGATCAATAGAACGACTTCTAACCAATTTACGATTCTACTTTTTCTGGTCATATGAATCTTTCCTATTGGAAGTTTATGATATATGATAATATCAATAAAAAATAAAAGAAGGTGGTATTTGCATGAATAAATATAAAAATAGAAGCAATATTTCTGGAAAAGTTATACAGAGTAGTAGAATTCAGCATAATTTATCGCTTGAAAAATTATCGAATAAACTAGAATTAATGGGTGTAACGCTATATCCAAATGATCTCTATTTGATAGAAAAGGAACAACGAATCGTAAAAGATTTTGAATTAATGGCTATAAGCGAAATACTTGAAATTGATATGAAAAAGATAAAAGATGAGTTGTAAATCATATTTTCTTTTTAAGTACTAACAGGAATGAAATAGGTAACACATATGTTGTTTCACCCAGAGAAACTAATTCTCTGGGTGTCTTTTATGTATTAATTTTAAATTGTATAGTAGAAAAAAGAGTAAAGTAACGATTGATAGAATATAAGAAATAAACATTGTATAAGTTGGCATGTAATTAATATGAATATAAGAAGAATTTGACTGATTTACGGAAATTGCTAAAAATCCATTTGGACTTTCAAATCCTTTTACTCTTTCGTTATTAACGGTTATAATATACCCAGGATAATAGATATATGGAAACTCTAAAATAGTCTGATCTTCTAAAACACTTATTTCACAATAAAAATTTTGTCCTTCTTTTTTTTGTGTATGTATTTCTCCGAGTTCCTTCTAAAATCAACACTTTATTTTCTCGAAAAAATAAATATGCACGGTTGCGATTACAATTTACAGGAAGATACTCTCCTTTTCCCATTGCGGGCATTGTTTCTTCCGGATTAACTGAAACACCTGTTAAGTATTGGTATTTAATATCGAGTATTTTTGTTTCAGTAGGAAGAAACTTAATTAAAGGAATTAAAGAGATAAGAAAAACAGCTACGATTGATATTACATGACAAAAGCGTAAGTTTTTCTGAAGTACTCCTAAGATACGAGCACATGTAATCGAAAAGAAGAAATTAGAAAATACTAGTAGCCTCCAAGGAAATTGCAAAATATTAAAAATATCTGAAAAAGAAGTCCATGGGAAATATTTGGTGGACATCCATGTAAAAAGTAAACCAGCTAAAAAGAAAAAGAGATCATCTTTTTTCAGTCTTTCTTTAAGGACAGGTATATAAAAAAGTGATAAGAATAATATCACAATGATAGGAAGTCCAAGTTTGAAAACACGAGTTTCTTGATTAGTAGTCAGTAAATCTTTTAAATTTAGTCCTGATTGAACAAGATCTTCCTTTGTTGCCATTGAATTTTCTTGATAAACTTCATAATCAGCCCAATTCCATGTTTCTAAAGCAGGAACCCAGAAGAAAGAACTGATGCCAAGAATAAAGCAAAAGCTAATTAGTATTTCTCGAAGGCAATGCTTATTTCGTAATTGTTTTATATGGATCATCAAATAAACAAAAGCAGTTATAGCAGTTAGAACTGTCATCAAATTATGAGTTAAAATTAATCCAACAGAACCAATTACCAAAAGATAGTTTCCTTTTTTACAATTGAGTATTCGATCAATTCCCCAAAAAACAAGTGGAATAAAAAGATAACTCAAAAATTCGCCTAAAGCATTTCGAATATACATATCCGTTAAATGATAAGGCATAGTCATGTAAATTATAGAGGCAATACATCCAATTGCTTTATTCTGTGTTTTTTCGCTCATAAAGCCATACATTGTTATTCCGAGAGAGTAAAAGACCAATAAACAGTACAATTTTATAAGCTCCAATAAACGAAGTGGTAAAGAGTTTAAAAATCAATATTAAGGTAGTGGATAAGGGACCATAAAACAAATTCCAACTATAACCAAAGCCGTTACATAATGCAGGTAATATATTTATATTTTCTCCGGATTTAAGAGTTATGTAGGTTACGTAAGCTCTAGATATGTGCTGGATTCCGTCGTCATAATAAACATTTAAGTTTTTCTGTAATAGAGGAATAGAAAGTATGATAGATGCAACTAAAATACATAACAAATATTTATGCTTTAATAGTATTTTGTACATTTAACTTTCCTCCTTTTATTAGTTACTTCATATATACCATTACAGTTTAAGTTAATCAATATATTTTTTCAATATTTATTTTTGTACGATAGATTAGAATGAATAAGATTAAGAAATGAAAGAAGGAAGTTTTGAATTGTATTTTAAATGTTATTAAAGCATAATATGTAAATTTGAAAAAGAGGTTATCACAAGGACTATTTAACAAACTGCAACGATGTGTCATGAAATAGATATAGAACGGGATATTTATTATCAGACTATAACAATTTATTATTTGACTTTTGAAAAGATAGACTAAAATGATTAATAAATTCATCTATAGATAGTTTTAAATTTTTGTGCCAAAATGAAAAAATAATAATTAATGACAAATAATTTTAAAAATAGATTGAATAATGAAGTTAGATAAAATATAGAAATAGCAATACTTTTGAATAAAAATAAAAAAGCTGAAATTGGTTAAATTTCAGCTTTTTGGTGCAGATGGCCGGAATCGAACCGGCACGGTTTATTCAACCGCAGGATTTTAAGTCCTGTGCGTCTGCCAGTTCCGCCACATCTGCAAATAACTGGCTAACAAATGATATTATAATGGAATGTTCTTCGATTGTCAATATTTTTTTCGCTTTTTTTACTTTTTTTCCAATCTATTCCCTTCGTATCAAATCTATGGTAGAATAGGGACGTAAGGAGGGGAAACGATGGGATTAAAAGTTGAAAAAGTAGAGAAAAGCTTTATTGGAAAAAAAGCAGTAGATCAAATCTCTTTTGAAATTCAGAAACCTGGTGTATTTGGACTATTAGGTACAAATGGCGCTGGAAAAACAACAACAATCCGAATGATTCTAGGAATCATCACAAAAGACAAAGGGAATATTACGTGGAATGACAAAGAAGTAATTCGAAAACATGTAAATTTTGGATATATGCCAGAGGAAAGAGGGGTTTATCCAAAATCAAAGATTCAAGATCAATTAATGTATTTTGCAGAATTAAAGGGAATGAAAAAAGAAGAAGCAAAAAAAGCAATTGATTATTGGGCAAAGAAGTTGGAGATTGAAGAATATTTGCAAATGCCAGCAGAAAAGTTATCCAAAGGAAATCAACAGAAAGTGCAATTTGCAATTGCTGTTATGCATGATCCAGAATTAATTATTTTAGATGAGCCATTTAGTGGATTAGATCCAGTTAATACAGAATTGTTAAAAAACATCATACTAGAACTAGTAGAGAAAAAGAAATATATTATTATGTCTAGCCATCAAATGACATCAATCGAAGAATTTTGTACAGATATTTTGATTTTAGATCGAGGAAAAACCATATTGCAAGGTAATCTAAGAAAAATTAAGGAAAGTTACCAAGATAAAACACTTGAAATAACGGTAGATCATCCAATTGATGAAATTCTTAAAAAATGCGGATTTGAGCAATATCATCAAGTCGATCAAAATTATGTGATTGAAATGAATGAAAAATCAAATCCTCAAGAGTTATTAAAAGAATTAATTCAAAGTGGAAGCAAAGTTCGTAAATTTGAAATCAAAAAACCAAGCCTAAATGACATATTTGTAGAAAAGGTAGGTGAAGGAAAATGAGAGATTTATTGACAGTTGCTAAATTTACGATGAAAGAAATGGTTCGAAGAAAATCTTTTCTAATTTCAAATTTAATCATTTTAGTGATTATTGTTATTGGATTTAATGTTCCAAATATTTTAAATTCATTTGAGAGTACAGATTCTTCCGAACAACAAGATACGGTATTAATGATTGACGAAACAGGAATGTTTGCATCTAGTGTTGAAAGTTTAAATCAAATGGAAATTGGAAAGAAATTTGAAATTTCAGAAAAACAACTTTCCAAAGAAGAAATTAGTGCAAAGATTGAATCAGAAGAAATTGATGAGGCAATTATCATTAAGGAAAATGAGAATAATATTCAAATTGAGTATGTAGTTGATAGTTTAGGATTAAGTGGAACAACAACTCTATATGAAGAAGTATTTACCGAGTTATATAAGAATATCAAATTAGCACAAATGGGAATTAGTCCAGAACAAATTATAACGATCAATGAACCAATCCAAATGGAAGTAACAGAGACAAAAGAAGGAAGTTCTGGTGGAATGTTATTTGCAATGATGATGTTATGTATTGTGCTATTCTATGCAATTTACTTTTGTGCTTATCAAGTATCTGCATCGATTACAACAGAGAAAACTTCAAAAATTATGGAGACACTTGTTACCTCAACGACGCCAAGAACCATTGTATTAGGAAAAACATTAGGAATTGGATTGGTAGGATTAGGTCAAGTTTTAGTGATTGCCTTAGTAGCTATTTTGTCATACAAACTATTTTTACCAGAAGGAATGTTAGATGGTATTTTTGACATTCGAATGGTTACACCAAAATTTGCAATTCTAACGGTAATCTATTTCCTATTAGGTTATACGCTATTTGCATTTCTTTACGCACTTACTGGTTCTACTGTTAGCAAACCAGAAGATGTGCAATCAGCAAATGGACCAATTGCAATTGTAGCAATTATTGGATTTTATCTAGCATATTTCTCTATGATGAATCCAACAAGTGAAATTAATACATTTGCATCCATATTCCCAATTTCATCACCATTTAGTATGCCATTCCGAATTATTGGAAATACAGCAAGCAATTTTGAAATTATCATTTCATTAGTATTATTACTTCTAACAATTGCAGTTGTAGCAAATGTTGCAATTAAGATTTATTCATCCGCGATCTTACATTATGGAACGAAATTAAGTATCAAAGATTTATTTGAAATCTATCGAGAAAAATAAAGGAAGAGAAGGAAGTAAGATTTATCATTGGACTTGTATTTGATTTTTCAATAGCTTTTGTAGTTTTTTATAGAAACGAAAGGAAAATTAGAATAGTAAAAGACCGAGCAGAAGGTATGGATGTAATACCTGCCTTAATTATATCCTGTTAAAAGGGCAAAAATTAAAATAGAAGATAACATTCAAAAAATGTTATCTTCTATTCATTTGCGTAGATTATGTATGATTAGTAACAATTGTTGTGCTTGTGATCTTAGCAGGAATCACTCTAAATGCAGTTATCGGAGAAGATGGAATCATCTTTCAAGCAAAAGATACGAAGAATATGATTACCAACGAAACCGAATATGATGAGCAACAATTAGCTGGATTGCAGAATGAATTGAAAGATAACCAGCTCTATACCGGAATTGGAATCATTCCAGGAACCGATACTGGTGGAAGCTCCGAAGGAGGAGAATCTGGTTCAGGTGGAAGTGGAAACCAAGGCGGATCAAATAGTGGAGGAACCAATACCAATACCGGAGGAAGTGATGGAAGTATGATTGGAGGAGACGCAGTACCTCCAACGATTACGGTACTAGAAGGAGAAGAAATCGCAGCAAGCTTTTTCCGAAGTGATGTAACGATACAAATTGCAACAACGGATAAAACCTTAAGAATTAAATATATCTTAACGACAACAGTAGATGAAATCAATAACGAACTTTATCCAAGTGGATTGATTAAAGAGATTGATATTGAAAATGGTGGAACCTTAACCTTTACCAAAGATGGAGAATATACGATTACAGCATATTCGTATGACTTAGAAGGAAAAAAATCAAACTCAAGTATTATGTGGTTAAAGAGAGAAACAGGATCAACAGCAGGAAATGGAGTAACAGTCAGTGTAGCTAGTGGAAATATGGGACAAAATGAATGGTATACGAGTAATATAACCCTACGTGTATTAGGAACAGATACAGGATCCTCAAGAGTAACGTATCGAGTAAGAGGAACAGCATATAGTAATGGAACAATTGGAAATACGGAATATCAAGCAGGAGAGGTAGATACAGGAGAAGTAGATATTGCAAATGGAACAACCTTCCGTATTGCAATCGATGGAAGTTTTGCAATCGTAGCATATACGTACGATAGTGGAGGAATGAGACTATCGACAGCACCAACATTAAATGTGAGAAGAGATGCATCCAGACCAATTGTAACGTTGTATAAAGGAGAGCAAGTAATCGGAGAAGGATTCCGAATTAGTATGGCAGCAGATGATTATGCATCAGGATTAGCAACAGAAGGAAGATATACATATCGCCATAAATTAGCACCAAGCATGACTTATACAGATAATCAATCCCAAGATACAAGTTATACTTATACGGGATTAGAAGCAGATAAAACGTATGATATGTATATGATCGTAAAAGATGAAGCAGGAAATATGACAGCAAGTGATGTCATCTCAAGACCAGCAGTATGGGTAAGTAATAATGCGATAGCAGGAGATAAAGGAACAGAAGGAGCAAGAGAATACTATCAAAGTGATGTAGATGTAAGTCTAACAGGACAAGATGAGAATAACGTAGATATCTCAAGAGTAACGTATCAGATCTTAGGAACAACAACAGGAGCAGGAAATATGGATGGAACGTATTATGATCGAGGAGTATCGTTACCAGAAGATGAGATCGAGATGGCAAATGAGAAAACAATTCAAATACGAGCAGATGGAAACTGGACAATCAAAGTACATACATATAACAAAGAAAATGTAAGAGTAACAACAAATACATTAGAAGTAACAAGAGATACAGTAACCCCAGAACCACCAGTGATCGAAGTAGTAAGTGGAACGATGGGAGAAGAGACATATTACAGAAGCAATATCACGGTAAAACTAAGTAGTCAAGATGATACCTGTTACAAGAAAACAACGTATACGGTAACAGGAACAGCAACGGGAAATGGTACAATCGGAGGAGTAAGTATCACAAGTGGACAGCAAGTCAATATTACAGAGACCGATATTGCAAATAATGGAACATTTGTAATCGCAGCAGATGGAAGGTGGACGGTAAAAGGATATACGTATGATAAAGCAGGAAGAAAATCGGTAGTAGCAGAAGGAATTGTGGTAACAAGGGATATGGTAAATCCAGTAGCAAACACTCCAACGATCACAAGTGGAACACAAGGAGAAACGAGTTATTACCGAAGTAATGTAACAATCAAGATTAGTGGAACTGAAGTAACATCCTATAAAAAAGCAACCTATCGAGTAACAGGAACAGCAAAAGGAAATGGAGCAATAGGAGGAACAAGTGTAACAACAAATCAAGTAGTAGATACAGGAGAAGTAGAAATCGCAAACAATGGAACATTTACGATAACCGCAGATGGAAAGTGGACAGTTACAGCATATGCCTATGACAAATCAGGAAGAAAAACAACAAGTAGTAACCTAGTCTTTACAAGAGATACGGTAGCACCAACGATATCAAGTTTTACAAAGACGGCAAGCACATCAACTACAATCAATGTAAGTGTAACAAATAATGATTTTGGAGTAAGTGGACAAGCTACAGGTGGAGGATATATTTATTATCGAGATAATTCAAGTATAGGAACAACTACAGCAAATACATATCAATATACAGGATTACAAGATTTAGGAAGATATACATTAAAAGTAATTGTAAAAGATAAAGCAGGAAATACAAGTGAAAAAACATTAAGTGCAACAACAACAACGGTAAAGAATTTTGCTTATACAGGAGCAGTGCAAACCCTTACTATACCAACAGCAGGAACATATAAGCTAGAAGTATGGGGCGCTGCAGGTGGCAGATATGGTGGAGGAAATGGAGGATTAGGAGGTTATTCTGTAGGAAATATATCATTAACATCCGGGACGACGCTTTATGTATATGTAGGAGGACAAGGGAGTTGGAGTAATTCGAGTGTTAATATTCCTGGCGGTTATAATGGAGGTGGAGATTCGTGGGGAGTTGATAATAGTTCTATTGGTGCATCAGGTGGAGGTGCTACAGATATTAGAATCAACAACACATCTTTATATGCCAGAGTAATAGTAGCAGGAGGAGGTGGTGGGACAGGGTATTATGTAAGTAGCGGAACATATGGAACTGGCGGTTATGGTGGAGGCAGTACAGGACGGTTCTGGAACATATAACGATGCATCATATCCAGGTGGTACTGGTGGAACTAGTAATTCTGGTGGTACTACTGGAAACACAAATTGGGGTACAAATGGAACTTTCGGAGTAGGTGGTCGTAAGTGGAGTAACGGAAATACAGCTAGTGGAGCAGGTGGAGGGGGATGGTATGGAGGAGGTTCAGGAACAGCATTGGGAGCTGGTGGTGGAGGTGGATCAGGTTATGTCTACACTTCATCCACAGCCTCACAATATCCATCCGGTTGTCTATTAAATAGTTCATACTATTTAACGAATGCATCTACAACAGGAAATAACCGATCTGGAAATGGTTATGCAAGAATCACTTTAGTTGAATAAAATGTGGAAAGAAGGAAACGAATTAGGCAGCATCGTTTCTTTCTTTTTGGCTTAGATTTGGCTTTTTTAGGCGTTTGTGATATAATTAAAAGAAGGACAAAGTGAAAAAGAATTGCGATTGTAGTTCAATTGTCCAACGATCATACTTGCTCCTAAGGAGGGAGATTTTCATGAAGACTGCATACTTAATTGTCGTACTTGTCCTAGCTGCTTTTGCAGTTGCCTATGTCTTGGCATGTATCCTGACACGACTTGCCGGAAACCAGAAAACGGTTTGCAACTTTATTCGTATCCGGATTGCAATGGCAAAGGTTGGCATCGTTCTGTGTGTGCTACACTTTATCTTCACTTTCTTTTACCCGGAGGAGCTGTACTGGTTTCTGATTGGAATACTAGGAGGCGTTTTCTTGTTTCGGGAAATCGAAATTGGAGAAATGATTTTAGAGGATTTAGAACAGTAAACCACTAAGGACGAGCAGGTGTGATCAATGAGGGGAGGCTGGATTCCAGCCTCTCTTGTCTTTTTTGAGAAGCATGATATAATGGGGAGAAGAAAGAGGTTTGGAATATGAGTAAAATATTGTTAGTGGAAGATAATGAAACCATTATTATGGGATTAGAATATTTGTTTCAACAAGAAGGTTTTGCATATGAAGTAGCTCGAAAGAAAAAAGAAGCATTGGAAAAATTAGAAAAAAGTGAATTTGATTTAGCGTTATTAGATATCTCATTACCAGATGGAAATGGATTAGACTTATGCAAACAAATTAAAGAAACTTACCATCTTTCCGTCATATTTCTAACAGCGAGAGAAGATGAGACCGATGTCGTAATCGGATTTGATTTAGGAGCAGAAGACTATATTATCAAACCATTTCGTAATCGAGAATTAATCTCAAGAATTAAAAATGTCCTAAGAAGAAATGGAAAAGATGCGAAAGGATTAAGCTGTAAAAATATTCGTATTGATCTAATGACAGGAAAAGTTTATCGAGATGAACAAGAAATTGTTTTAACCAAATTAGAATACAAAATTTTAGTAAATCTATTTCGTAACCAAAAACGTTTGATTACAAGAGAAGAAATTTTGAATGATATTTGGGATATTGCAGGTAATTTTGTCAATGACAATACCTTAACGGTATATATTAAAAGGATTCGCGAAAAAATTGGTGACACAGATGGAAAAATTATTAAGACAGTCCGCGGTTTAGGATATCGTATAGGAGAAGAGGAATGAGAGAATTAAAGAATAAAGAAGGAAAACGATTTTTAATCTTCTATTTTATCATAATTGCAATTGCTTGTTTGGTAACAGGATTGGTGCTAAAAGGGCAAGAACAAAAGAGTCAAGCAATTGTGAATGAAACAATTGCCAAAATAATTAGTAAAATTCAAGAAAGCTATCCAGAGGTAAAAGAGGAAGAATTAATTCAAATTTTAAATGAAACAGGGAATGTTGAACAGGGAAAAGAAATTCTAAAAAGATATGGAATTGAAGATGTTTCGGCGATTCAAAAGTTAGAAGATCTCGAACGAGAAAGAAGAATTTATCTCATTTCGATTGTAGGGATACTAGGAATCACTTGCTTAATTGTTTTCTTTTTCTACTTAAAATATCGTCAAAAGAAAATCAACGAGTTAGTAGCATATATGAAAAAAATCGAACAAAAAGAATATTCACTTGATATTGAAGAATATTCAGAAGATGAATTAAATCAATTAAAAAGTGAGCTATATAAAATTACAGTGATGCTAAAAGAACAAGCAGAAGAGTCAACAAGGCAAAAAGAGTCATTAGCGACTGCAATGTCGGATATTTCTCATCAATTAAAAACACCATTAACATCGATTCAAATTTTGCTTGATAATTTAAGAGAAAGTGAGAATATGGATCCAGAAACCAGAAAGAAATTCTTAATGGAAGTATCTTCTCAAATAAAAGGAATGAACTGGCTTGTCATTTCATTCTTAAAATTATCGAAACTAGATGCGGGTTCGGTTTCTTTTAAAAAAGAAAAAATTCAATTAAAAGAATTAATACAAGATGTTTTAGCAAATTTGGAGATTTTAGCAGAATTAAAAGACATTTCAATTTCGTTCGAAGGAGAAGAGGAAATTGAAATTTGGGGAGATTATCATTGGAATAAAGAAGCGATTTTAAATATTGTAAAAAATGCAATTGAACATACACCAAATGGAAAAAGAATTTGGATTCAATTAGAAGATAATTCAGCTTATACGAAAATTTCCATTCAAGATGAGGGAGAGGGAATGAGTAAAGAAGATCAAAAACATATTTTTGATCGTTTCTATAAAGCGGAAAATGCATCTGAAGAAAGTATCGGAATTGGACTTGCTTTATCCAAAAGTATCATCGAAAATCAAAATGGATATATTACGGTAGAATCCGAAAAAGGAAAAGGGACTACTTTTTCGATTCGATATATCAAGTAGAAAAGAAAGAAACACCGATTCGAAAGAAGAATCGGTGTTTCTTGAGTTAAGCAAGTAATAGAAAAACACCAAAGATTGTCAAGCAAACACTGATGCCCCACAATACCAATACGATGATACAAAGTGGTTTTAATATTTTAAGATTCGAACGTAATCGATCAATATTGGAAATGTTTTTCAAAATATATTTTGGAGAAAAAATTAAAAGTAAAACAGCCATTAAGAAATAAAGAGAAGAAGGCAGATCAATACCAATCAAAGCAAAGATCAAAGAAAGTAGATTCGATGGAATCAAAAAGGCGGAAGCTTGGTACCAACTGACCATACTTTTGGCTTCCTTTTCTTCAAGTCCTGCATTCATAAGTTCGGAAATGGCTTCTTTTGTAAAATTCATAAATAAAACCCCCTCGTTAAAATCTATGTTTATTAAATCATAAAGAGAACTGGAAAGCAATGAAAACATATCGTGAAAAAATTTTTTTCAGAGTCACTGAATTGTCACTTTTGCGTCATAAAATAAAATTAAATAAGAGGAGGAAAATCATATGGAAATTTTAAGAGTAGAACATTTAACCAAAAAATATGGGAAAGGAGAAAATGAAGTAATTGCGGTAAATGATGTTTCTTTCTCCATTCAAAAAGGAGAATTTATTGCAATTGTTGGAAGCTCCGGAAGCGGAAAGTCAACACTTCTTCATTTATTGGGTGGTGTTGATCGACCAACGAGTGGAAAGGTTTTCATCGAAGGGAAAGATATTTATGAGCTATCCGATGATAATTTGGCAATTTTCCGTAGAAGACAAGTAGGGTTAATTTATCAATTCTATAACTTAATTCCAATCTTGAATGTGGAAGAAAACATTTCACTTCCTTGTGATTTAGACGGAAAAAAGGTAGAGCCAGAAAGACTAAATGAGCTATTAAGGACATTGGGATTGGAAAAACGAAAAAAACATCTTCCAAATCAGTTATCGGGAGGTCAACAGCAAAGAGTATCGATTGGAAGAGCATTAATTAATCAGCCAGCCATTGTTTTGGCAGATGAACCAACTGGAAATCTTGATTCGAAATCGAGTGATGAAATTGTCGAACTGTTGAAATTATCGAACCAAAAATATCATCAAACCATTGTCATGATTACTCACGATTTAGAGATTGCAAAACTTGCTGATCGTATGATTAAAATCGAAGACGGTAAGATTGTAAAGGAGGGGTAACCATTGAAAAAGTTAATGAATCAAATGACGGTTAAGAACTTACTGTTGAATAAGAAAAGAACGATTGTTACGATTATTGGAATCGTTTTGGCAACTGCATTAATTACAGCTGTTGCAGGATTAGCAGAAAGTTTTCGCCAAACGATGATACAAGATGCAAAAGATTCGGAAGGCTATTATCATTATGCTTTTTATGGGGTAAAAGAAGAAGATTTAAAATATTTTGAGGAAAATCGTAATATTGAGAGTTTTTATCAATTACAAGGATTAGGTTACGCAAAATTAGAAGGAAGCAAAAATGAGGATAAACCATATTTATATGTATTAGGTACGGATCAAAATGGATTAAAAAATGCAGGCTTTTCTTTAGAAGAGGGAAGAATGCCGGAAAATGATCATGAAGTTGTCATAAGTTCCCATATTGAATCAAATGCAAAAGTAGAATTCAAAATTGGGGATACGATTATACTAGATGTTGGAGAAAGAAGACCAATCGACTCAGACTTTTCATTAGGACAACGCTCACCTTATCAGGAGGGGGAAGAAGAACTTGTAAATTTACAGAAAAAAGAGTTTCAGATTGTTGGAATCATGAGCCGTCCAAACTATGGAATTGAAAATTATACGGCACCTGGCTATACGATTCTTACTTATCAGGAAAGCGGAACAAGTGCAAAATCTGATCTTTATGTGTTATACACTAAGAAGGGATTAAAAAACCAAGATGAAGTGACGGGAAGTATTCTTCAAATCGATGCGAATCTTTTAAAAAAGAGTCGAGGAACAGAACGTTTAACAGAAACAGAACGAGAAGCTTTGGAAAATGCAAAATACAATTATACAAGAAATACAAGTCTATTACGTTGGGAAAATCTAGAGATGAGTGATTCTTCTCTTTCGATGCTTTATTCCGTTTGTGGAGTGGTCATTGGAATTATCATTGTAACGAGTGTTTTTTGTATCCGCAATAGTTTTGCGATTTCCATTACAGAAAAAATGAAACAATATGGAATGTTAGCTTCTGTGGGAGCTACCTCTAAACAAATTAAGAAAAATGTACTTTATGAAGCAATGCTTTTAGCAGTCATTGGAATTCCAATTGGGGTATTAGGCGGTATTTTCGCTGTATTTGTTTTAGTGCAATTAGTAAATCAAATTTTAGGAATTGAACTATTAGGCGTAAATTTAGTGTTTGCCATTTCCGGAATAGCAACTATCGTTGCTGTGTTGTTAGCCTTAATTACCATTTATCTATCGGCAATTGCATCTGCTCGAAAAGCTGCTCGTGTCTCACCAATTGAAGCAATTCGTAGTAATCAAGATATTAAAATCGATACGAAAAAAATTAAATCTCCGAAAATCATCAAAAAGATATTTGGGATCGGAGGAGAAATTGCGTATAAGAATTTAAAGAGAAATAAAAAGAAATATCGTACTACTGTTATCTCCATTGTGGTGAGTGTTTCTATTTTCATAGCTATGTTTAGTTTTATCAATTATGCGTTTCAAACTTCTTCCATCTATTATGAAACACGAGAATACAATTTGGCGATCTATGGAAATGGAAAAGAAGAATATGAGTACTTAAAAAAGATTGAAGAGAATGAGAAAGTAGAAAAAGCTTCTTTGGAAAATCAAAAAATTTTTACCATGCCTGCTAGCCAAGTAAAATATGGAGAAGTACGAGCGAAGGAAAAAGAAGAGCTATTAGCACCAGGAGAAGGAGAAGAGGAGTCGGAATATCTATGCTTTATGTCTGTTGGAAAGGCAGAATACGAAAGATTTTTGAAAAAATTAGGATTATCCTATGATGACTATCAAGATAAAGCAATTTTAATTAATCAATGTATGAGACAAGTTAATGTTGATGGAAAAATGGTATATAAAAGTTATCCGGAATTTGCTTATCAGGAAGGAGAGAAAATTACGGTAACGGATCAAGAAACACAAAAAGAAATAACAGTTGAGATTGGAAAAATAACGGATGAGTTAACCATGAGTCTTGAAGGTGGTTACATCAATACTGCATATTTCATTGTAAGTGATGAATGGATGGAAGAACATAATCAAAATTATGAATATGTTCGTATCTATATTCAAACAAAACAAGCCGATGAATTAGAAGAAGAGATTTATCGAGTATATGGAAACGAGTCTTTGTCAGTTAGTAATTTTGATGCGACCGTACGAGAAGAAAATGCCATGTGGCTTGTCATTTCCATTTTCCTATATGGATTTATCACCGTAATTTCTTTGATCGGCATTACGAATATCTTCAATACCATTACAACCAATATGATGCTTCGTAGTAAAGAATTTGCAATGCTAAAATCAGTTGGTATGACAAGTAAAGAATTTAAAAGAATGATTCGCCTAGAAAGTCTATTTTATGGTGTAAAATCTCTTTGCATCGGAGTTCCAATTGGATTAATCTTATCCTATCTAATTTATAAAGCATTTGCAGAAAGTGCTGAAATGGGATTCTTGTTCCCAACCAACGGCGTCATCATTTCGGTTGTGGTTGTGTTTGTTTTAATTGGATGGATTATGCATTACTCCTTAAAGAAAATTAATCAACAAAATATTATTGAAACGATTCGCCAAGATAACATTTAATAGAAGAACAGAGAAAAAGAAACCAAAACTTGATTAAAGTAATTGGTTTCTTTTTTGTTAGCAATATCGATCAATTTTTAAAACGAGATTCCCACTTTTAGTTGTTTTTTCAATTTCACGAAAAATAAATTTCCCTTTTCTTCGGATGGTGATAACATCGCCTAGAGCAACTTGTTTAGATGGCTTTAAATCACATTTTCCGTTTAAAAATACAAGATTAGAAGTAATCAAAACATTTGCATTGGAACGAGAAGTTTTTGCCAAATCAGATACAAGATTATCCAAGCGAAGAGAAGGAACAATAATGGAAAGTGGTTCAAACGTTTTCTCTTTTTGTAACAAATCGTCGAGTGGGTGAATGGTAATCGTGGCATTACGAAAGCGAGTTAAGGAAGCAAGTTCTTTGGGTAAGATTGATTCCATGGAAGAGACGATTAAAAGATCAGCTCCATCAGGTCGCACCAGAATATCACCCACTTTTTCTCTTCGAATTCTTAACTTGATAATACCACTTAGATAAACACGGTGTTCATAAGGTGGATTTTGAGGAGAATCAAAGGAAATACGAAGTACTTTTAAAAATTTAGAATTGTTTTTTTGCACCATTTCTGGGGTATAGGAATCTGGATAAAGGAAAACGATTTTTCTTTCTGCATCTTCGTATCCACCGAAAAATTGAAAGTTATGAAAATGGATTTTTCGGAAAAAAGACTCGACAAGAGAAAGTTGCGAAAGATCTAAAAAATCAGTTGCTTCAATTTGGTTTCTTTTTTGAACGAATTCAATTTTATCTAAAATTTGAGCTAAGCATAATTTATCTTCTGGATTGCGATAGTCTTTTAACTGCTCATAATGATTCATGGGTTTGCTCCTTTGTCTGAAATTTGTTTAAAAATATCATGTTTTCTAGATTTCGTCAATGGAGGGGGAAAAGGGATGAATGCGAAATCTTTTCGAAAAGTTCCACAAAAGAATACAAAATTTTCGGAATCTATTGTATAATCGAAAAAAAGAGGAGGAAGGACACAATGCGCATCCTGATTACACGACATGGGCAAACGGATTGGAATTTAGAACATAAAGTGCAAGGAAAAGCAGATATCGATTTAAACGAAACTGGAAAAAAGCAAGCAGAAGAAACGAGAGAAAAGTTGTGGAATGAAAAAATTGATCTCATCATCTGCTCTCCGTTAAAAAGAGCAAAACAAACAGCAGAGATTATGAATCAAGGACGAAATATTCCAATTCTTTATGATGATCGAATTTCAGAAAGAAACTTTGGAGAGCTAGAAGGGAAAAGACAAGAAGAATTCGATTTCCATGGATTCTGGAGTTATGAACGTAATCTATCGTATGAAAGAGCAGAAAATATTCGAATCTTTTTTGAACGTGTCTATGCATTTCTAGACGAAATCCAACAGACTTATTCTGGAAAAAATATTTTATTAGTTGCTCATGGTGGAGTAAGCATACCAGTCCATTGCTATTTTAATGGTATCCCAAAAGAGGATGATTTGTTAAAATTAGTATTAAAGAATTGTGAATATGCAACCTATGAATGTAAGAAATAGAGAAAAGAAAGAAGAAAAAATATGGATCTAGAAAAAATCAAACATGCAAAAACAAAAAGAATTGGAAAAGAAGTCCAAATCTTTGAAACAATTCCATCTACGCATCAATATGCCAAACAAAAAGCAGAAGAACTTGCTGACGGAACCATGTTATTAGCAGAAGAGCAGACAGCAGGGATTGGAACACAAAATCGAAAATGGTATACCCAAAAAGGATTGAATCTTGCAATGACCATTCTTTTAAAACCGAAAATTGATGTAAAAAAATTAGAAGGTTTTACTTTGGAACTAGCACAAGCAATGAAAGAAGTATTATGGGAGCAAGGGAAAATTGAAGTTTCCATCAAATTACCAAATGATTTAATGCTAAATGGAAAAAAGGTTGCCGGAATTTTAACAGAATCGAGTTGCAGAAGTGGAATTGTGCAGAACTTGTGGATTAGCATTGGAATGAATATCAATCAAATGGAATTTGAAGAAGAAATAAAAGAGATTGCTACTTCTTTAAGAAAAGAAACCAAAAAAGAATATGAGAGAGAAGATTTTATCATTCCTTGGATCGAAAAAGTAGAAAAATTAATCGAGAAAAGATAAAGTAAAAGAATGAATTTGGATGATGGAAAACATCATTTGAATTCATTCTTTTTTTGAAAACTCTTTTAAGTCGTAATGAAAACGATTTGAAACTGACCGCTCAGACTAATAAAAAGTCAAGAGAAAAAAGATATAATGTTAACCATGAAAGAAGGAAACATGAGATCAATCGAAATTTTATCGACTGGAAATTATCTTCCAAGTCAGAAAATCGAGAATAAAGAATTAGAAGAAAAATGGAATTTAGAAAAAGGATATATTCAAAAAAGAAGTGGGATTCAATCTCGCTATTATTGTGCCAATGAAACATTAGAAGATATGGCTTATCAGGCTTGTTTAAATTGTATGGAGAGGATGCCGATATCAAAAGAAAAAATCGGAGGTGTTATTGTTGCATCTACGACCAATCAAAAGTCAATGCCGGGATTAGCCTTTTCTCTTCAAAAAAGACTAGAGATTCCTAATGGTTTTTGTTTGGATCTATCAGCAGGATGCAATGGATTTATTAATGCACTCGATCTTGCTAGGTCCTACATCACATTGGAACGAGCTGAATACTTTTTAGTAGTAGGAGTGGATCTTCTTTCTAAGATTGTAGAAGAATCTGATTATGCTTTAAAGATGCTATTAGCAGATGGAGCAGGAGCAGTTTTAGTAGGAAAATCGGAAACTGAGAAAAAGTATCAAGTTCAAATCGAAAGTAGAGTAGAAGGTGCGGATTCTCTTTGCTATTCCTTTGGTGATTTCTTGAAAATGGATGGGATTGCTATCTATAAATATGCAGTAGCAGAAGGAAGCCGATTCTTAAAAGAAATTTTAGAAAAGGAAGAGATGGACTTAGATGAAATTCGTTGGGTGATACCACATCAATCCAATTTGAAAATCATGGAAGCGATTGCAAGTCGAGTTCATTTACCAAAAGAAAAGATCTATACGAATATTCAAAACGTAGGTAATACATTTTGTGCCAGCATTCCCATTGCTTTAGACGAAATCGAGAAGAAAAAAATGTGGAACAAAGGCGATAAGATCATTCTCCTTGGATATGGCGGAGGATTAAATACAGGCTGTATCTTAATGGAACGATAAAGAAAGGAAAAAAAGATGGAAAAACAAGCATTTTTATTCCCGGGACAGGGAAGTCAATTTGTTGGAATGGGAAAAGATATTTATGATCATTATGAAGAAGCAAGACAAGTCTATGAAGAGGCAAGTCAAGTATTAGATAGGGATATTGCAAAGCTTTGCTTTGCCTCTACAGAAGAAGAATTAAAGAAAACAGAAAATGCACAAATTGCAATTGCAGTCACAAGTCTTAGTATATTAAAAGTACTAGAAGCAAGAGGAATCAGAGCAGAAATGGCAGTAGGTCTTAGTTTAGGTGAATATGTGGCATTAACCTATGGAGGATATTTAAAACAAGAAGATTGTTTTCGTCTTTTAAAACAAAGAGGATATGCCATGGGAAATCTTCTTCCAAAAGGAGAGTATCAAATGGTTGCTGTTATGGGATTAGAAACCACAAAGATCGAAAAAATTTGCCAAGAGCTAAGAGAAAAAGGACACTTTGTGGTACCAGCTAACTATAACTATTCTGGACAAACGGTTTTATCAGGAGAAAAAGCAGCAATCGAAAAGGTGACGGAAGAACTTCAGCTAGCAGGAGCAAAAAGAGTAGTTACATTAAATACAAGTGGACCTTTTCATACAGAAAAATTAATGCAGGCAAAAGAAGCTTTTGAGAAAGAATTAGAAAAAGTAGAATTCCAAAAGGAAGGAAATGGTGTTCAGGTTTTAAAAAATCTTGACGGAACTCCTTATCAAAAAGAGGACAATATCAAAGAAATTTTGGCCAATCATATGGTAAGTCCTGTTCGTTTTGATCAAGCAATTCAAACGATGAAACAAGCTGGAATTCGAACTTTTGTAGAAATCGGACCAGGAAAGGCAATGAATGGTTTCATCAAAAAAGAATTAAAAGAGGATGATATTACATTGTTCAATCTTTGTGATCAAGCAAGTTTAGAAAAATATATTAACGATATTGAGGAGGAAAGAAAAAATGGATAAAAAGGTATGTCTAGTAACTGGTGGATCAAGAGGAATCGGAAAAGCAGTTGCGAAAAAGTTTGCTGAGAATGGTTATCAATTAGTCATTAATTATGTTTCAGAAAAGACGGATTTAAAAAAAGTAGAAGAAGAAATCAAAAGAGATTATCCAATTGAGATCTTATTTGTAAAAGCAGATGTAACTGATATGGAGTCTTGCGAAAACATGGTAAAGGCTGCAATTGAAAAATGGGGAAGAATGGATGTTGTGGTAAACAATGCAGGAATTACCAAAGACAATCTATTAATGCGAATGAAAGAAGAAGAGTTTGATCAAGTCATCAATGTAAATTTAAAAGGAACTTTTCATGTCACCAAACAAGTCATTCCTTACATGATGAAACAAAGACACGGAAGAATTATCAATATTTCTTCCGTTGTTGGAGTTGCAGGAAATGCAGGACAATGCAATTATGCAGCATCCAAAGCAGGAATTATTGGATTTACCAAAAGTATTGCAAAAGAAGTAGCGAGTCGAAACATTTTAGTAAATGCAGTAGCACCAGGATTTATTCGAACCGATATGACCGATGTCTTAAGTGATGCGGTAAAAGAAAGCATTCATGCACAAATCCCATTAAAGAGAATGGGTGAAGCAGAAGAAGTAGCCAAAGCAGTGTATTTCTTAGGATCAGAAGAAAATCAATACATAACAGGGCAAGTTCTTCATGTAGACGGTGGAATGTTAATGTAAAAAGAAAGGAAGAAAAAGAATGGAAAGAAGAGTAGTTGTCACAGGATTAGGAGCAATTACAGCAATTGGAAATAGCGTAGAGGAATTTTGGAAAGGAATCAAAGAAGGAAAATGTGGAATTGATCAAATAACCTTATTTGATGCAGAAGGATACAAAGTAAAATTAGCGGGAGAAGTAAAAGGATATAACCCAGAAGAATACTTTGAAAAAAGAGAAGCAAAGCGATTAGATCGATTTGTTCAATTTGCAATTGTAGCGGCAAGAGAAGCAATGCAAGATAGCAAATTATCTGCAGAAAATACAGACATGACAAAAGTTGGTGTTGTGATTGGATCTGGAATTGGTGGATTAAAAACAATCGAAGAGCAATGCAACATCCTATTTGAGAAAGGACCAGATCGTATTTCTCCAATGTATATTCCAATGTCAATTTCCAATATGGCTGCTGGAAATGTAGCAATCGAAGTGGGAGCAAAAGGAGAGTCCATGTCCATTGTAACAGCATGTGCAAGTGGAACACATTCAATCGGAGAAGCATTTCGTTTAATTCGTCATGGTTATCAAGATGCTGTAATTGCCGGAGGATGTGAAGCTTCCATTACACCAACTGGAATCGCAGGATTTACCAATATCAAAGCATTAAGTCAAAATCCAGATAAAACAAGAGCAAGTATTCCATTTGATAAGGAAAGAAGCGGATTTGTCATGGGAGAAGGTGCTGGAATTTTAATTTTAGAAGAACTAGAACACGCAAAAAAGAGAAATGCAAAGATTTATGCAGAAGTAGTTGGCTATGGAGCAACTTCAGATGCTTATCATATTACTTCCCCTTCACCAGATGGAGAGGGCGGAGCAAGAGCAATGATGCTTGCAATCGAAGATGCAAAGATCAAACCAGAAGAAGTAGACTATATTAATGCTCATGGAACATCTACCCATTTAAATGATGCTTGCGAAACGATGGCAATCAAAAAAGCACTAGGAGAAGCAAGTAAGAAAGTAATGGTAAGTTCAACGAAAGGAAATACGGGACACCTATTAGGTGGAGCTGGTGGCGTAGAGGCAGTTGCTTGTGTAAAAGCAATTGAAGATCAGTTTGTTCCACCAACGATTAACTATCAAGTACCTGATGAAGAATGTGATTTAGATATTGTACCAAATCAAGGAAGAAATGCGAAAGTACGCTTTGCTATGTCAAATTCCTTAGGATTTGGAGGACACAATAGCTCAATTTTACTAAAACAATATGAAGAATAGGGAGGAAAGAACTCATGGAATATGAACAAATCAAAAATATGATTATGGATATGGGAAATTCCAATGTGGATGAATTAAGTTTAGAGTTTCCAGATGGCGTGAAAATCCATATGAAGAAAAATGCAGCAAAAGTAGTGGAAACAACAATACCACAAACCATTCAAACGGTTGTAAAAGAGAACACACAAGAAGCTAAAACAGAAGAAGTCTGCTATAAAGAAATAAAGGCTCCGATGGTAGGAACCTTCTATAGCAAAAGTTCTCCAAAAGATGCTCCTTTTGTAAAAGTAGGGGATCATGTCAAAAAAGGAGATTGTCTATGCATTTTAGAGGCAATGAAATTAATGAATGAAATTGAAGCAGAATGTGATGGAGAGATTGTAGAAATTTGTAAGAAAGATGAAGACATGGTGGAATATGGAGAAGTTTTGTTCCGCTTAAAATAAAAAGGAGATAAGAAAAATGTTAAATACAACAGAAATTATGGAAATTATTCCACAAAGAGCACCATTCTTGATGATTGATCGTGTGGAAGAATATGAACCAGGAAAAAGTTGCACAGCATACAAGACGGTATGTATCAATGAACCACATTTTCAAGGACATTTTCCAGGTAACCCAATTATGCCAGGTGTTTTAATTGTAGAGGCATTAGCGCAAACAGGAGCGGTTGCTATTCTTTCCAAAGAAGAAAATAAAGGAAAAAATGCTCTATTTGGTGGAATTGATAAATTAAAATTTAAAAAGCAAGTGGTACCTGGTGATGTTTTAAAATTAGAAGTAAAAATTATCAAAGAAAAAGGACCAGTTGGAGTAGGAGAAGCCATTGCAACCATAGACGGAAAAGTAGCTTGCAAAGGCGAGCTTACTTTTGCCTTGGTATAGGAAAGGAAAAATCATGTTAAAGAAAGTTTTAATTGCGAATCGAGGAGAAATTGCAGTCCGTATTATTCGTGCTTGTCGAGAGCTTGGTGTGCAAACCGTAGCGATTTATTCAGAAGCAGACCGTGATTCTCTTGCTGTCAAGTTAGCAGATGAAGCAATTTGTGTAGGACCTGCCATTTCCAAAAAGAGTTATTTAAATGTAAAAAATATCTTAGAGGCAGCATGCTTGTCTGGAGCGGATAGTATTCATCCGGGTTTCGGCTTTTTATCAGAAAATGCATCTTTTGCAAAAATGTGTGACGAGATTGGAATCAAATGGATTGGACCAAATCATGAAATGATTGATTTAATGGGAAATAAATCCAAAGCAAAGGAAACGATGAAAAAAGCAGGCGTTCCAGTGATTCAAGGTTCAGAAGGAGATTTGCAATCTGTAGAACAAGCAATCGAGATTGCCAAACAAATTCATTATCCAGTGATTTTAAAAGCTGCAGCAGGAGGCGGAGGAAAAGGAATCCGTATTGTATATAATGAAGGAGAACTTCGAAAAGCCTATGAACTTGTAAAACAAGAAGCAAAGTCTTCTTTTAATGATGATCGTATCTACTTAGAAAAATTTATTGAGAATCCAAGACATATTGAGATTCAAGTTGTGGCAGACGAACTTGGAAATGTTTATACATTAGGAGAAAGAGATTGTAGTGTACAACGAAATCATCAAAAAGTATTAGAAGAAACTCCGTCTGCTATTCTTTCGCAAAAAACGAGAGAAAAAATGCAAAAAGTTGTAAAAAATGCGATTGAAAAAATTGGTTATACCAACGTAGGAACGATTGAATTTTTAGTAGACAAAAATCAAGAATTCTATTTCATGGAAATGAATACAAGACTTCAAGTGGAGCATCCTGTAACAGAAGCAGTAACGGGAGTTGATTTGGTAAAGGAACAAATCCGAATTGCTTCTCAAATGCCTTTATCCTTTGCAGGAGAGAAAATCCAATTTGATGGTCATAGTATGGAATGTCGTGTTAATGCTGAAAATCCAGAGCAGAATTTCCGACCATGTCCAGGCAAGATTACAGGACTTCATTTGCCAGGTGGAAATGGAATTCGCGTGGATACTGCAATTTATCAAGATTATACAGTTCCACAATGCTATGATGCGATGATCGCCAAAGTCATTGTACATGGCAAAACAAGAGAGGAATCCATTGCAAAAATGAAAAGTGCATTAGCAGAATTCGTCATCGAAGGAATTGATACCAATATTGAATTTTTATTAAAAATTTTATCAAATGACAAGTTTGTTTCCAATCAATATGATACTTCTTTTCTAGAGAAAGAATTTGGAAAGAAGATTCATTAAGAGAGTTCCGTTAGGAGGAAAAGAGAATGGTTATCGATAAGATTAAAAAATTAACTGAAACAGAAAGTAAAAAAAATACAGAGGCATCGGATCGCCTAATTGGAAAATGGGTAAAATGTGATTCTTGTAAAGAAATCTTATACAAAGAAGATGTTCATCAAAACTTAAGTGTGTGTCCAAATTGTGGAAAACACTTCCGTATTTCAGCAAGAAGAAGAATTGCTCAAATTGTGGATGAAGGAACATTCGTTGAAATCAATGAGGACCTTCAAACAAGTAACCCTTTAAATTTTGAAGGGTATCAAAAAAAGATTGAATTGCTACAAGAAAAAACGAAAATTAAGGAGGCAGTCAAAACCGGAACGGGTAAGATAAATGGAATCGATACCATGCTTGCAGTCATGGATGGAAACTTTATGATGGGAAGTATGGGAAGTGTCGTAGGAGAAAAAATTACTTTTGCGATCGAAGAAGCGATTCGTCAAAAACTTCCTATGATCATTTTCTGTGTTTCTGGAGGAGCCAGAATGCAAGAAGGAATGATTTCTTTAATGCAAATGGCAAAAACAGCAGCTGCTATGAAAAAATTAGATGAAGCAGGGCTTTTATCGATTAATATATTGACAGATCCGACAACTGGAGGGGTAACAGCAAGTTTTGCAATGCTTGCAGACATCATTTTAGCAGAACCAAATGCCTTAATTGGATTTGCCGGTCCAAGAGTGATTGAGCAAACGATTAAACAAAAGTTACCAGAAGGATTTCAAAGATCAGAATTTTTACTAGAACACGGGTGGATTGATCAAATCATAGAAAGAAAAGATATGAAACAAGTTTTAACGCAAATTTTGAAATTTCATATAACCCAGAAGGAGGAATAAAAGGATGATAACTGCTTGGGAACAAGTTGAAATTGCAAGAAAGGCAGAAAGGCCAAAAAGTTTCGATTATATGAGTCATGTATTTGATGAATTTATGGAGTTTCATGGAGATCGAGCGTTTGGAGATGATCCTTCCATCATTGGGGGAATTGCAAGTTTAGAGGGAAAATATGTAACAGTGATTGGGCAACAAAAAGGAAAAAACACGAAAGAAAATATGAAACGAAACTTTGGAATGACCAATCCAGAAGGATATCGAAAAGCACTTCGTTTGATGAAACAAGCGGAAAAATTTAAAAGGCCAATTATTACATTAATTGATACACCGGGGGCTTATCCAGGAATGGGAGCAGAAGAAAGAGGGCAAGGAGAAGCAATTGCGAAAAATATTATGGAAATGTCTGTTTTGAAAGTTCCTGTTATTTGTATCATTATCGGAGAAGGTTCCAGTGGAGGAGCACTTGCATTAGGGGTAGGAGATAAGGTGGTTATGCTTGAAAACTCGGTTTATTCCATTCTTTCTCCAGAAGGATTTGCCAGTATTTTATACAAAGATGCGGCACTTTATGAGAAAGCAGCAAAGGAAATGAAAATGACAGCAAAAGATTTAAAAGAATTAGGAATCATTGATGATATTTTAAAGGAGCCAAAAGGTGGAGCAGATCAAAATCCAGAATTTGTTTATGAAGTGATGAAAAAATATTTGAAAAAAACAATTTCGGAATTAGAAAAAATACCAGTAGAAAAATTATTGCAAATGCGATATGATAAGTTTAGAAAAATAGGAAGGTAGGAAAAGAGAAAATGATATTAGAAGGAAAGAAAATATTAATTATGGGAATTCGAAATAAATGGAGTATTGCTTGGGGAGCTGCAAGATCAGCAGCAGAAAATGGAGCTCAAGTGATTTTCTCCTACAGCACATTTGAAAATGAAGAAAAAATTAATAGCTTAATTTCAGAAATCCCAGGAGCAAAAGCGTATGTATGTGATGTTTCCATGGATGACAGTATTCATGAATGTATGAAACAAATAAAGAATGATTTTGGAAAAATTGACGGAATCCTACACAGTATTGCACATGCGAATACAGAAGATTTAAGAAATGATTTTCTATTAACTTCTCGAGAGGGTTTTGCACATGCAGCAGATGTTAGTGCTTACTCATTAGTAGCAGTAGCAAGAATTGCATTAGAAGAAGAGGTATTAAATGAAGGGGCAAGTTTAGTAGCTTTAACTTATTTAGGAGCCGAAAAAGCAGTGGAAGGTTATAATGTAATGGGTGTTGCAAAAGCTGCCTTAGAAAGTTCCATTCGCTATTTAGCAAGAGATTTAGGAAAGAAGAAAATTCGTGTTAATGCAATTTCAGCAGGACCAATTAAAACACTTTCCGCAAAGGGAATTAAAGATTTTAATTCCATTTTAGACATAGTTGAAGAAAGAGCACCTCTTCATAAAAATGTAACAACAGAAGAAGTTGGTGATGCAGCAAGCTTTTTGTTTAGTTCTATGTCTAGTGCAATTACCGGAGAAGTGATTCATGTGGATAATGGATTTTCAATAGTTGCAGTTTAATTTCTTTTTCGATATAATAAGAAAAAAGAAAAAGAGAGGTTTGAGATATGAATCAAGAAATTTTTGCTAAGGTAAAAAAAGTAATTGTAGAAAATTTGGGAGTAAGTGAAGATCGAATTGTTCCAGAAGCGTCTTTATTGGATCAGTTAGGAGCAGATTCGCTTGATCTTGTGGAACTTGCTATGAACTTGGAAGACCAATTTGGTGTAACGATTGATGATGCAGATATTGGCCAATTAAAAACAGTTGGAGATGTTGTTGCATACATTGAGAAAAATAAAAAATAATCTTTTGATATTGGTTGACGAGACCAGATTCATTGTGATAAAATCCAATCAGAAAGAATATATATTACAAAAGTAAAATGAAGGAGGAAATATACAAATGATTTGTCCAAATTGTGGAAAAGAAATTCCAGATGAGTCACTTTTTTGTGGTGAGTGTGGGGCAGAAGTAAAAAATGTACCACAAAAATCAGAAGAAGTAAAAGTTGAAGAAACACCAGAAGTAAAACAAGCAGAAGTTAAGCAATCAGAAGAGAATAATACAATGAGCATTATTTCCTTAATTATTGCAATTGTAGGTCTAATTTTAATATTCTTCAAACCTTATTTAACTGGAATCGCAGGAATTATTTCAATTATATTAGGTGCAATGGGAAGAAAACAAGGTGCTAAATCAATCGGAACTGCAGGAATGGTAATTGGTATTGTTGATACAGCGTTAGTTGTATTGATGCTAATTGCAGTTATTGTAATGGCAGTTGCAGTTGTATTTGCAGCAATGTAGTAAAAAAAGTAAGAGCGAAAAGGGGTATGTAAAATACCTCTTTTTTGTGTTTAAAAGTAAAAAATATGGATATTTTATTGAAAGGATAGGCAAAAAGTATGGAAAAAGAAAGGAAAATATGTTAATCTAGTATTCAATACTAGATGGAAAGGAGAAGGTTGATGAAAAGAACAAAATTAAAAGAACGAATTCTTCCAACCTATTCAAAAGGAGAGGAAATTTTTAATATGACTTCCCATATTGTAGGGGCTGCTTTTCGGAATCATTGCTATGGTTTTATGCATCATTATGGCGGCAATTCATGGAAATGCTTATGGAGTGGTTAGTAGTGTGATTTATGGAATTACCATGATTGTCCTCTATACCATGTCTAGTATCTATCATGGTTTAAGTTCAAAGACAACTGCTAAAAAAGTATTTCAAGTATTAGATCATTGTACCATCTTTTTATTAATTGCAGGATCCTATACGCCATTTGCATTGGTACTATTCCGCGAATATGATCCAGTAATTGGTTGGTCTATTTTTGGAATCATATGGGGAATTGCTATTTTAGGAATGGTTCTAAATTCAATTGACCTAAAAAAATATCGTGTTTTTTCGATGATTTGCTATTTGGTGATGGGATGGGCGATTATTTTTCGAATTGATTTATTAGTGCAATTATTAAATCAGACTGGCTTGATTTTATTAGTATTAGGAGGAATTTCTTACACGGTTGGTGCCGTTTTATATGGAATTGGAAAAAAGAAAAAATGGATGCACTCAATTTTTCACTTATTCATCGTACTAGGAAGTTTACTACAATTCTTTTGCATATTGTTGTATGTTGTATAGGAAAATGAAAAAAGAAAGATTCATATCAAAAAAAGGGGTTTTTGTATATATTTTGAGAAAAGTATTGATTTAAAGAGATAGAATCGATATAATTCAGATCTGTTATAAACTTAGAGGTAAAAATTTAACAAACAAAAGAAAAATTACATAGAATAACTTGGAACAAAACATCGAATTTTAAATCTACGAATAAATTTTACTAAATCCGCCATAGCGGATAGGTTCTGTGTTTAAATAAACTAAATTATGTAGATACTAAAATCGGTGAGAGAACATGCGTATAGAAATATTAGTAAAACAGATTAGAACAGAGCGTAATATGACTCTCGGAAAATTAGCGGATAAAAGTGGCGTTTCGAGAACGCATATTAATGATATTGAAAATAACCTAAAATCTCCAAGTCTATTTGTAATGATTAAATTAGCAAGAGCTCTAGATGTCGAAATAACAGAATTATATAAAGTGATATGGTAAAGAAGAATGGATGAAATATATACAATTAGCATGGAAAAATTAAAAGAATATCTTTTCAAAAAAAATTGTATGCCAAGTGAGAAGGTATGGAATCGATTTGCTGTAGAGCAAAATTTACTTTCTAGTAAAACCATTACGTATCTAAGTGGCATTGGTTTTAACAAAATTTGTAGAAATATGATGAAGCAGATCAATCAAAATAAAAAGGAACTGTAAACAAAAGTTTACAGTTTTTTTCGTGGAAAAGTTGAAAGATAATCAATTTTAAAATATAATAGCCATAAGAAAAAAACAAGGAGGAGTAAAAAATTGAATATTTGGCATGATATTGCAGATGAAAGAATTCAAAAAAATAATTTTGTTGCTGTTATTGAAATTCCAAAGGGAAGTCAAAATAAATATGAATTAGATAAAGAAACTGGAATGTTAAAACTAGATCGAGTACTTTATACATCTACCCATTATCCTGCAAATTATGGTTTTATTCCAAAAACCTATGCTGAGGATAATGACCCATTAGATGTATTAATTCTATGTCAAGAAGAAAATATTTATCCATTAACATTGGTGGAAGCTTATCCGATCGGTGTATTAAAAATGATTGATGATAATTCAAAAGACGAGAAAATTATTGCCATTGCAAAAAAAGATCCGTTTTTAAATGAATATCAAGATTTGAGTGAATTGCCAAATCACATTGCAGCAGAAATCTCACATTTTTTTGAGGTATATAAACAATTAGAAGGAAAGCAAACTTCCATCGATGAAATTTGTGGAAGAGAAGAGGCAGAAAGAATTATAGAAAAATGTAAAAATCGTTACCAAGAAAAATTCGGAAAGTAAAGACTGTTTTAGAAAAAAGGAAGGACAAAATTTATGGTAATTGAAAAAGTTCTATTTAATTTACTGGCATTTACTCTGTTTCTTATTTTATTTTTAAAAATTGTTCAAAAAAATGATACAAGCTATATTCTTATTTTGGCAATTGAATTTGTGGGAATTTTTATTAATTTTATCGAACTGGTTACAGACATTGAATGGAATTTAGCAGTTCGAATATTGATGTATATCTTGGCAGTAGCGATTCCAATTCTTGTTTTATGGCTTGAAAAAATAGGATATGAATTTTCAGAATTATCACATTTAGCATTTGCGAAATGTTGGCTGCTCATCAAGAAGGAAGAAAAAGCAAAACAAGTTTTACTAAATTTAGTTGAGAAATATCCAAATTCTTATCAAGCACATAAATGGTTAGCAAATATTTATGAAAAACAAGAAAAATGGGATATTGCCATGGATGAATACACAAGAGCAATTGATCTTCGTAGTAGTGATAAAGATTCTTATTTTAAAGTTGCAGAAATATCCAATCGAATTGGAAAAAATGAAGTAGCGATTGATATGCTTTATCATTTATTAAAGCAAAAACCAGAAGAATATCGTGCTACGGAGTTATTGGGAAATATTTTGCAAGATGAAGGACGATACAAAGAAGCAATTTCGATCTACCAAGAGGCTTTGCGTTATCATCCAACAGAATATGAGCTTTATTATCAATTAGGAATGGCATATACAATGTTGAATGATTTCCAAAAAGCGAAGGAATATTATGAAAAGGCAGCAGATTTAAATTCAATGCTATTTCACGCAAAATATGACATTGGACAAATTGCTTTAATTATGGGAGATTTAGAGGATGCTAAACAATATTTCATGGAATGCATTCAAAATGGAGACACGGAAGTTGGTGGTTATTATTATTTAGCACTTCTTTCTGTCTTAAAAGGTGATTTAGATCAAGCTATTCAATACATGAATTTAGCAATTGAATTGGATGGCGAAGATGGAACCGTTTATCAGAAAATGTTAGAAGAGGAAGTGTTTGTCAAGATTCGTAATAAAGTAAACAAACCAACTAGCCAAGAAAAGAAAGAACGCAAAATTACGAAACGAGAAAAAGAAACACAAAAGCATTTAGAAGAAATGTATTCTTTAGTAGGAAAACTAAATCATACCGATTTAGAAATGATGAAAAATACAAAGGCACAAGAAAAAGAGAAAGAATCCATCGAAATGGAAAAAGACGATCCAGAAAAAGAATTTTAAGAAAAACCGAATAATTCAGAACAAAACCAAATAATCATAAAGAAAGAACCATAAAGGAGGCGGATTATTTGGAAAAACAAATTGCAGTGATTGGAGGAGATTTAAGAATTGCAATCTTAGCGGAATTACTTGCAAAAGATGATTGGAAGGTTTTGAGTTATGGGTTCGAAAAATATTCTTTTCAAGAAACTAGCATTCAAAAAATAGAAACACTAGAAAAAATAGGGGAACAAACAGAATGTTTTTTTAGTTCAGTACCATTTAGTAAAGATGGAATTCGAATTAAAGCTCCATTTGCTAGTAAGGAAATCTATTTCGAAGAAGTATTTCCAAAAATAAAAAGAGGTACTTTTTTTGCGGGTGCATTGAAAGAAGATTGGATCCAAAAGTATCAAGCTAAAATAACATTTGTTGATCTAATGGAAGAGGAATGTATGACCATTCAGAACGCAGTATCAACTGTAGAAGGTGCGATCCAAAAAATTATGGAAGAAACGGATCGAACCATTTATCAAAGTAAGATTTTAATTTTAGGCTTTGGAAGAATTGGAAAATTATTAGCCAATCGTTTGCATAGTTTTGGAGCACAAATTTATTGTGAAGCTAGAAAACAAACAGATTTAACTTGGATACAAGCATATGGCTATCAACCAATTCCTTTATCAGAATTGAAAAATTGTAATTTAACACAATTTGATATTGTCATTAATACCATCCCTCATCTTGTTCTAGGAGAAGAAGAAATTCAACAATTAAATCCAAATTGCTTTGTGATCGATCTGGCATCTGCGCCAGGAGGAGTTGATCGAGAAGCGATTCAAAAAAGAAAAATTCATTTTCAGTGGGCACTAGCTTTGCCTGGAGAAGTTGCACCAGTTAGCTCTGCTGAGTTTTTAAAACAAGCATTTGATCAGGTTCGAATGAAATAAGCAAAAGAAAGAAGGAAAAAAATATGGAAATTTATCAAGCATTAATTTTAGGTATTATACAAGGATTAACAGAACTATTACCAATTTCAAGTTCTGCACATTTACAATTAATTCCCTGGATCTTTCAGTGGAATATTCCAGAAAGTTTTGATGTAGCATTACACGCAGGAACACTTTTAGCGATTGCGATCTTTTTCTTTAAAGATTGGATTCAATTAATTAAAGGTGGTTACAAAAAAGTAGTCAAAAAAGAAGATTCAACAGAAGGCAGAATGTTCTGGTATATTGTGATCGCGACAATTCCAGCTGGAATCTTAAGTCTTGTTCTAGATAAGGTAACAGAAATTTTATTTGATGGTAGATTAGAACTTGAAATGCTTGTCATCTCCATTTCCTTAATTGTAATGGGTATTATTCTATATGTAGTGGATAAAAAGGCAAAATCAACAGTAAAACTAGAAGAAATTAGTTTAAAACAATCCGTATTGATTGGAATTTCTCAAGCGATTGCAGCTGCATTTCCAGGAGTATCAAGATCTGGAATTACGATGACAGTTGCTCGAGGATTAGGTGTTGCAAGAGAACCAGCAGCTCGTTATTCGTTTTTGCTATCAACTCCAATTGTTTTAGCTGCAACCTTATATAAATTTAAAGACTTTGTATTTGACTTACCATTTATTGTTGGTGTTTTAGCAAGTTTTATCGTAGGTTTGCTTGTTATTAAATTTTTATTAAAATATTTGCAAAAAGGAAGTTTTAAAATATTTGCAATTTATCGAGTAATATTTGGAATTTTCCTAATTGCTTATATTTTCTTACATTAAAACTAAAAAAATCAGATAAAAAAGATTAGAAAAAAAGGAATTTTTTTCTAATTTTTTTTGCCTTTTAAAACAATGTTACAACAATATTACAAAAACATGAAAAAAAAATTACAATTGCAGAAAGTATATTGACTTTTATATTTTTAAAGGTAAAATTAATACAGAAAATAAGGTAAAAAGATGGAATTTGGAAAAAAATAAAATTACTTCAAAAATCATCAAGTATTATTTTGTACACTTTTGTAAAACATAAATATAGAAAAAAACGAAGGAGAAAAAAATGTCAACTTGTCTAGGTTTGTATATTGAAAAAAATCTAATTAAATATGCGAAAGTTGAAAAAGAACATGAAGATATCAAAGTAGAAGCATTTGGCATTAAGTTCTATGACAATCTTGGAGAAGCAATTAAGCAAATCGTAGCAGAAACTTACAGCTTTAAGATACCAATTAGTGTTAACTTATCCAATGAAGTATATAACTACTTTACGATGTTTGGTATGTTAAACAAAAAAGACATGAACAAAGCAATTGATACGGAGTTTGAATCATTATGCTATGAAAAAGGAACGAATGCAAAGGCTTTTGAATCTCGTCATACTTTAGTAAAAAGTGTAGAAGATAAGGACAATGTAAGAGTTATTCATGTATCGGTTAATAAAAATGATATTAACATGAGAGTACAACAATTAGAAGGAAACCGAATTGGATACATGGTTCCAGTATCATTATGTGTTGCAAATATTGCAAATATTAAACCAAAAGAAAATGTAGCAATTGTTAACTTGGAAGATAAAACAACGATCACAACGGTTGTTGATCAAAAAATCTATACAGTTGATATATTGCAAACAGGAATGCAGGACGTTTTAGATCGAATTGCTGCAAAAGAAAATTCTTATGCAAAAGCTTATGATGTGTGCAAAAATACAACGATTTATACTATGGACGGACAAGATTTACAAGTAGCAGAAAACGAATATATGGAAGACATTATGCCAATCCTATATGGAATTGTAAGTAAAGTACAAGAAATTATTTCTTTATCAGTTAATAAAATTGATCGTATTTACATTGCCGGAACAGGATCGGTTATTAATAATATTGATCTATATTTTCAAGAATTTTTCAAAGATGTAAAATGTGAATTTTTAAAACCATATTTTATTCAAGATAATGTAAAAATTAATTTAAAAGATTATATTGAAGTTGATTCTGCAATTGCACTAGGCGTACAAGGAGCAGGTGGTGGAATTCCAAATATCAACTTTAAGGAAGAAGGTCTAAATGATCGTTTGCCAGAAGGAATTCGAAAGTTTTTGGATGAAAAACTTTCCCTTCAAATTACAACGGGAGAGAGTTGGGATAATCTTGGCAAAGGATTAACTAGAGTAACAGCAGCGTTAGCAATTTTCTTAATTTTGTATGTAGCAGCATCTGTTACGCTAAGTAATGGAATTGACTTAAAGAAACAACAAGTTGGTTATGTAAAATCACAGACTGATAAAGAGATGGAAAAACTACAACAAGATATTGAAAGTACAAAAACGAAAGCAACTACGTATACAACTTTGATCAAGAATCTAGAGGATTCAAGTAATGCAAAATTAGAAAATACAAGAAATAAGAACATGATACCAACGTTCTTAACACAATTAATGGGAATTATTCCTAAGGGAGTTCAAATCACTTCCATTGAAAATACTACCGATAAACACATGGTAATATATGCTCAATCCAAAAAATATGAACAATTAGGTTATTTAAAAGCTAAATTGAGAGAAGATGGAATCTTATTATCAGACAGCGTAGTATCAACTCCAGGAACCAAAGAAGGAGATTTCGTAAAAATTAGAATAGAAGGAGATTTACCATGAAAAAACTTGTAACAATACTTTTAATTGTTGCACTTGCAGTCTTAATTTATTATGCGGTATGGGAAGGAATTACAATTGGAAATTTTAAAATTTCCAGTGTCTCTCAAATTGCAGCACAAAACGATGAATTAGATGCACAAATCGAAGAGCTAAATAAACTATCGAGTAGCACTTATCCAAGTAAAGTAAGCGAACTAAATAGTCAAATTAAAAGCTTGTTAAGTGAAAAACAAAAATATTTAGATTTAGCAAACTTGAGTAGTGATAGTGAAATACAAGATGCAACAAAAGAAGAATCTTATTCCATTGATTATTTGTGGGCAAGAGTAGGAAACCATGCAACACAAGAAGGGGTAAACCTTAAGATGGAAAAACAAAGTGCAGGAATCGAAGGATTAAGTAATTTAAGCTTTACAATTAATGGAAGTTATGTTGCGATTATCAACTTTATTTCTTCTTTAGAAAAAGATAGCGAATTAAACTTCCGTATTGAAAATTTTAAAGTGACAGCAACAGAAACATCAACGAGTTCAGCAACCAGCTCAAAGCTACAAGGATCTTTTCTTGTAAGAAACATCGGAATTCAAGAAGAGGCAATCACAGAAGATACAACGACTACTACAACTACGACACAAGGAGAAAGCACAACCAATACTACTACAACAGATGGTAGCGATGCAGCATCAAGCCAAAGCTAAATTCTGAACAAAAAGGAGAAGAATATGATTAAGTCAGTATTCAAAGAAGTGTCGATTATGCTTTTGATCTGCTTGGCAATTGTTTTAGTTTTAGGAGTAATCTTTTATGATTACATTCCAAATAATAAAGTAGTTCCAAGTAAAATAGCTTATGAAACACCGCAAAATGTAAAAGAAGAAATTGAAGTCGAAATAACAGAATATGAAAAAACCAATATTGTATATGAGATTACAGATTCCGATTTGGATTTATATAAATCAACCAAAAGTTATAATCCAGGAAAAGCAGATCCTTTTGCTGACTTATCCAATGAAACAACTGAATCTGTAAATAATGCAATAGGTGGTGGCAACACGAATACTTCAACAGGAAGTGGTACAACCACAAATCAAAATCCAGATTCTACTGGAACGTTCTTCCAGGATACTGGTACTAAATAAGGTTATATTTATATAACATAAATATACACATAAGAATAAAATAAGTAAGGAGGAGAGTTTTTCATGAAAAATCAAAAAGGTATTACATTAGTAGCTTTAGTAGTAACGATCGTTGTTCTATTAATCTTAGCAGCTGTGTCTATCTCAATTTCTTTTGGACAAAATGGTATATTCTCTCAAGCACAAGGTGCAGCAGGAAGTACAGCAAACGCAGTTGATTATGAAGCTAATGTTTTAGGACAAGATATGCAAAATTTTGTTAATGGAACATTAGAAAACTTAGGAATTGGACAATAATAAGTAAAGCACTAAAATTAAATATGAGGTTATCTAGATTGATATATTTTCATTATATATTTAATTAGGTAACCTCTTATTTTTTAAAATGGAGTAGAAGCATGAACTTTATTTTATATCTCATTATTTTTGCTATGGGAATCACGTTCGGAAGTTTTTGTACATTAGCCGTTTACCGAATTCCAAGAGGAGAAAATATCACACATAAAAGATCCTATTGTACGACTTGCCAGCATAAACTTTCTTTTTGGGATATGATACCAGTATTTAGTTATTTGTTTTTAGGAGGAAAATGTCGCTATTGTGGTGAAAAAATTAGACCAAGATACTTTATCCTTGAGATATGTTCTGGTTTTGTTTTTGTACTATTAGCTTTTTCCATTCAATTAAATATTTTTTCGTTTGAAATAGATAAATATGTGTATCTATTTTTTGGCATGCTTTATTTTATGAGCTTATTTATTCTTGCTGGAATTGACAAGGAAAAGATTCATATTGAGAACTCCGTATTAATTTTTTTAACGATTGTTGTTGCTTGCTATATGGTTTATCTATATGTAGTAGAGCAAACTAATATGTATAGATATGTCATATACTTAGCATTAATTTGTTGCTTAGTGGCATTCAATACTTATTCTTTGCACAAAAAAGCAAAAGATAACTATACAATTGGTGTTTTGATTTTGAGTATGCTTATGGTAACTTTTACTTACGAAGGACAGTTTGTCTTAACCGTCATATTAACACTATTATCCATTGCTTTTGACATATTACTTCAAAAGATTCGCCTAAATCGTCGAAAATGCAAAAAAGTGGATCCAAAAGAATCCCTACCAATTCCAATTGGATTTTACTTGTGTGTTTCGAATATTCTAGTCGTGATCTTAACGAATATATATTTTTTAATAGGTGATTAAAATGTTGAAAAAACTTAAATCAGAAAAAGGAATAGCCTGGGTAGATATTGAAATATCCTTTGTCGTTATCATTATCTTCGTTGCACTAATCGGACGTATGATTTACAATATTTATTATTTAAGAGTGGTAACCCAAAAACAAAGTGTTGCAACGGCTTATCAGACACAGATTTTGGAAGATATTGATGCAATGGCTTTTGAAAGCGTAACGGGAAACTTGACCCAAGTGTATGATGAAACGACAGGAAGAAAAGTTTCGATTGATGAAAAATATGGGTTATCCGAAAAAGGAATCTGGGCTAATATTTGGATTCAAAATAAAGGAAGTATTAAAGTTGTGAATGTGACAATGTATTTCATTGTAAGGGGAAATACTTATTCTACATCCATAACAAGATTAAAACATGATGAATAAAGGTGGTAAAATGAAATCTGAAAAAGGTGTAACGATCTTATCTCTTACGATTTATCTAATTTTATTAACGGTAGCAATTGGATTTTTCTCAATTGTGCGCACATATTTTTACAGTAATATCCGATTGATAACAGAAGATGCACTTTATGCAAGTGAATTTAATAAATTAAATGGCTTTATTGTTCAAGATGTAAAGAGAAACTATAACGTTGGGGTAGTTAGCAATCGCAATAATAATACGGAAAACCCTCATGCTGGTACGAGTGAGCAAAAACCAGTAGCTGCATTTCGATTCGGAAATGAAAACGTTTATCTTTATTATGGAAATACGGATAAAGGTACGGTTTTCGGAACGGATAGTCAAGGAAAAAGTTATAACTATTTAAACCAAGGGCTATATAAATATACTAATAAAAACTATACCGGAGAGAGAAGGGCTTTAAAAATTGCAGGAGGAGTTACCGATTTTTCAGTAGAACTAACGAACCATGGAATGAAAAAAATACTAAAGATTGGTGTGGAAATTGCAGATGGAAGAATTTTTACAAATATGGCAAATCCTATGCGATATACTTTAAAATATTGGTAATTTGCAAAAAAGAATGAATTTTCACAAAGGATATTATATAATAAATATAGAAACAAAAGAAAGGAGTCCTAGTATGGAATCAAAGAGAAGACAACCTTTAGGCGTTGAGTTAGTAAAAAAAGGAGTTGTTAGCGAAAGTGACATCCAGAAGGCTTTAGACTACCAAAGAACAAACCCAGGAAAAAAGATAGGAGATATTTTAAATACTTTAAAATTATGTAATCCAACGACTTTAATTCAAGCAATTGGAGAAATCCTAGATGAAAAAGGAATTTATTTAATGGAAAGAGATGTTACCATTAATATTACAGATTACATTGCTTTAGACATTTGTCGCAAGAATAAAGCAGTTCCTTTTGAAACAGGTGCAGGAAGGATCAAAGTGTGTTTTTCGGATACCAGTAATACCCGAAGTGTAGAAGTAATTCGTTTGTTGCTTCTAAACAAAGGGCTTGTTATGGAAAAATACATAACATTTGAAGAAAATATTAATCGTATTTTAGATTCTCTAGAAGGAGAGGCTTCTGAAAATATTGATACATCTGGAGATGTTTCCGGATTAGTAGATAGCATTATTAAAACTGCGATTGAAAAAAGAGCTAGTGATATTCATATTGAGCCTTTAGAAAATAGTATTCGTGTTCGATATCGTATTGATGGACGATTAGTTGATGCTGCTAAAATTGAAAACGATAAGCAATCTCAAATTATTGGTCGTTTAAAAGCAATTTCAAATATGCATCAAGAAAAACAAGAATCACAAGATGGTAGAATTTTGTTATATCCAGAATATAATATTCGTTCATCTTCACAAAAGAATATTTATGGAGAAAAATTCGTTTTAAGATTATTAAAGAAAAATACTGTTATCCGTGGACTTTTCGATTTAGGATTTCCACAAGATGAAAAGTTAGTAAAGAAAAGCTTTAATAAAAGAAACAGTATTACGATTGTTGCAGCACCTACTGGAGAAGGTAAGACTACCACGCTATATAGTATTATTGAATATTTAAATCGACCAGAAATTAATATTACAACCATTGAAGATCCTGTAGAAATTCGAATTCCTGGATTAAATCAAATCGAAATTGATAATAAATTAACTTTTTCGAGTTCTTTAAGAACAGTTTTAAGACAAGACCCAGATATTATTCTAGTAGGAGAGATTCGTGATAATGAGACAGCAGAAATTGCAATGCAAGCTGGTCAGACAGGACACTATGTATTGTCGACAATTCACACCATTGATAGTGTGGAAGTTCTTACTCGATTAAGAAAAATGGGAGTTTCCGATTATGATATTTCTAGTACGCTTGCAACATCTGTATCGCAAAGACTAGTTCGTAGAATTTGTCCACATTGTGCAAAAGAAAGAGATTTTACGAAAGAAGAAAAAACAATTATGACCGATATTATGAAAAAATACGGAAAAGAAATTGACTTTGAAGGAAAGAAGACATACGAACCAGTTGGATGTGCAAAATGTAATAATACCGGATACTTCGATCGTATTGCTATATTTGAAGTATTAGTTATAAATGAGACCTTAAAAGAACTAATTACCAATGGAAAATCCAGCTTAGAAATTCGTCGAAAAGCAATTGAAGAGGGATTTGAACCAATGGTAGTGGATGGAATTCGAAAAGTAGTAAATGGAATTACAACACTAGACGAATTGAACAATAAATTAGTATTGTACTAATCACAAAAGATAGGAGGAAGAAAAATGGTAAGTGTAGAAGCCGTTTTGAAAGAAGCAATTGCAAGAGATGCATCAGACGTTCACTTTATTGTAGGAATTAAACCAACGATGAGAATTCGAAGAGATTTAATTCCAATCAAAGGAACCGATGTATTAACTGATGAAGATATGTATGAAATCTATGATTATTTCATTCGAGGTAATGTGGAAAAGGATGAGATCTTTCGTAAGAATCGAAAATTAGATTCATCTGCAGAAGTTGCAGGACTTCGTCTAAGGGTCAATATGTCCATGGCCAACGAAGTTCCTGTTTTCACAATCAGAATTATCAAAAACGAATTACCAAAATATGAAGATTTAGGTGTACCAGATGTTGTTCGTCGAATGATGTATCAACAACAAGGATTAGTTCTTGTTACTGGTAAAACTAACTCTGGTAAGACAACGACATTGAATGCTTTGATTAATGAAATTAATGAACAACAAAATAAAAAGATTTTAACATTAGAGAACCCAGTAGAGTATAAACATATTTGTAAAAAATCAATTGTTGTACAAAAAGAAATCGGAGTAGGAAGAGATTGTTTATCTTTTAGCGATGGTGTAAAGAACTCTTTAAGAGAGGACTGCGATATTCTTGTAATCGGAGAGATTCGAGATCGAGAAACAATGGATGCAGCGATTGAAACTGCAGAATCTGGACATTTAGTAATTGGAACCTTACATACAAAATCTTGTGCAGAGACAATCGACCGTATTGTTAACTTTTATGATATTGGTGATCAAACCAGTGTAAAATATTTATTATCTTCTTTATTAAAACTTGTTGTTTCTCAGAGATTATTAAAAGCAAGAAACGATAAACTTGTTTTAGTGCCAGAGGTAATGGTTGTTGATAATATTGTAGGTGGAATTATCCGTAAAGAAAAATTTGGCGTTTCGGAAATTGAGGATGCCATTCAAAGTAATTCGGAAAAAGGATCAATTGCTTTAATTAATTCTCTTGCAGAATTATTTGTTAATGATATAATTACATTAGATCAAGCAAAAGCACAAATCGAGGAAAAGAATATTGAAATCTTAAATCGAACAATTATGCAATTAAAAATTAAGAAAGATACAGCGGAAGGAAAAATGTCAGGAATGACAAGAGGACTATAATCTTTCGGCTAAATGAAAATACAAAGGATGGAGGGAAAAAGATGCCAGAGTATGTATATCGAGCAATGACGAAAACAGGACTTGTTGTAAAGAATCGAGTAGAAGATGTTAGTAAGCAAATCTTAATTCAAAAATTGAAGAAAAGTAATCTGCTACCTATTAATATTGTTCAAGTTGGTTATACTGGTTCAAAGAATAAAGTAAAACAGCAAAAAAGAAATATTACGGACATGGATGATGTAATGCGTTCAGCTAATTCTTCGACGATTTTCCAAGGAAGAACCAAGAACAAACTAACAGCAAAAGAAAGAATTAGTTTAGCATTAAGCAAAACGGAGCGAATTCAAATTAATGATATTCGAACCTTTACACAAAATTTCTATTTGCTAAAAAAGGCAAACTTTAATAATATTCACGCACTAAGTACAATTATTCAAAGTACCGAAAATTTATCTTTCCGTGGAATTTTGGAAGATATTTTAGCTGGTGTAGAAGCCGGTGAATATATGTATACCACAATGGAATATTATGGAGATATTTTTCCATACATCTATATTAATATGATTAAAGTAGGAGAGCTTTCTGGATCTTTAACAAATTCTTTAGAGCAAGCAGAAAGATATTTAGAGGAATCAACTGCGATCACGAAAAAAGTAAGAGGAATATTATTACCAAATCTTATTCAATTTTGTGCTCTTTTCGTACTCTTAATTGTAGGTACCGTTTTTGCGATTCCTGCAATTCAAAATGTATTTGATTCTATGGGATCAACAGCAAAATTGCCAGGTATTACGGTATGGTTTTCTGGTGTTGTAGATCTGGTGGCAGAATATTGGTACATACCGACGCTAATTATTGTAGCAGTAGCTGTTGCAATTTATTTATACATTTCGACACCAAAAGGAAAATATAATTTCCATTATTTTAAATATACGATGCCGATCTTTGGTAAGTTGATTTATGTAATTGATTTATCAAGATTTATGAAAGCAATGCTTTTAAACTTACAAAATGGAATGAGAATTCAAGATGCATTAGACGTTAGTAAAAACGTTATCAAGAACTATGTAATGTTATCCATGATTGAAACATCCATTAACAATACTTTAATTGGTGCATCTTGGATTGAACCTTTTGAAAAGAGTGGTTTAACTTCTCCAATGGTTATTGAGATGTTAAAAATTGGTATGCAAACCGATTTACCGGAAATGATGGACAAATTAGTAGAATTTATTGAGATTGATATTGATAATACAATTCGAAAGATTGTAAAAGTTTTACCAGAAGTTTCATACCTATTTGTAGGAGCAGTATTAATTTTCTTCGTATTAGTTGTATTAGTACCATGTATCCAAGTTTATATGGGTCAAGGAATTATTGATGGTCTAAACCTATAAAAAGAAAAAAACATCAATCAAAAGAGAAGGACTACAGCTTTTGGAATAAGGTAGTCCTTCCTCTTTATTTTATGAAGGGGATAATATGAAATTAGGAATTGATTTAGGGGGGAGTCATGTAGGAATGGGATTAATTTCAGAAGATTTGAAATTAATTCAAACCCAACACATTGATTTTCAAAAAAAAGAGAAGATTCAATTAGAAGAGATTCAAGAAATGATCCGCCAAACTATTCATAAAATGTTAGCAGAACAGAATTTGACCAAAGAAGAAATCAGTCAGATTGGAGTAGCTGCACCAGGGGTTCCAAAGGAAGACCGAATTGAAAGAATCGTAAATTTACGATTTGAAAACTTATCGGTTTCTGAGTTATTACCAGACTTTCAAGGGAAAAAAATTTCCATCCATAACGATGGAAAATGCGCGGCTGTGGCTGAAAAGAAAATGGGTAGTTTAATCGATGAAAAAGACTGTATTTTTCTTTGTTTAGGAACTGGAATCGGTGCTGGCGTGTTTCTCGATGGAAATTTATTAAAACCACGGAAGAGTACCAGGATTTGAAATCGGTCATATGATCATCAAGGAAGAAGGAATTCCTTGCCGTTGTGGAAATCGAGGTTGCTTTGAAACTTATGGTTCGATGCGAAAATTAAAAACGGATCTATGTAACATTTTAGATTTAAATCCAGATTTATCTGGAGAACGCTTAAAAGAAATATTGGCTAATTTAAAAGATAATCTGTTAGTGATTCAAGTCATTGACACTTATTTAAATGATTTGGTAACAGGAATCATTAATTTAGTTAATTTATTTGCTCCAGAAGCAATTAGTATCGGAGGAAGTTTTGGATATTTTCAAGAATTTCTATTCGAAAAGTTACAACGAAAAGTTCAGGAAGCTACATATCTTGCGAATAATTGTGCACCACAGATTAAACTTGCAAAATTGGGAAATGATGCTGGAATTTTAGGATCTGTTCTAATGGAATAGGAAAGGGTCACTTAGTGTGAATCCTTCTTTTTTTATTCTCTATTTTTCATATTTTTTTATGGGCTTTTTCATGGGCTTTTTCCGTTCTCTTGACAAAAAGAGGAAAAATCAGTATAATATTACTAGTTATTACCAATTGATTGGTAAAGAAGAGATTTTGAAATCGGCAAAGAAAGAGAATTCTTTGGCATTTGTGAAAAGAAAAAAAGAGTAAAAAGATCGGATTTGAAAAAAGAAACCATGAAGTTTGGGGAAAATTCATGGATGGAACGGAAACCGTTAATAAGAGTCGGGGTTATTTTATTTATGGGAAAAATAGTTGAAAAAGGATAAAACTATTTCTTTTGCAACAGCTAAAGAAAAATTCTTTGTCTATGGAAAAAATAGAAAAGAAGGAGAGATTATGGAAAACGAAATGAAAAATCAAGAAAAGCAAGAAAATGAACTTGCTTTAAAAACTGAGAACAAAAGTCAAAAGAAAAAAAGAAACAATCATGTAAGTGGAGAACGTACAAAGCGTCAACCAAAAAGACCAAGAAAATTAGCACTTGAGAAAAAGGAAAAAGAACAAGGAACAATCGAACCAAAGGAAAACGCAAATAAGAAGGGAAAAGCAAATTTAACAAGAACAAAATCAAAAGAGATGAAAGCAAAAAAAGAAAAAAATGATCCATTAGAAGTTCGCTTTAAAAAGCCAAATTTAAAAATTATTCCATTAGGTGGATTAGATGAAATTGGAAAAAATATTACAGTATTCGAATATGAAGATGAAATTGTTTTAGTTGATTGTGGATTAGAATTCCCAGAAGATAGCATGTTAGGAGTCGACCTTGTTATTCCAGATGTAACCTATTTGGAAAGAAACAAAGAAAAAATTAAAGGTTTAGTAATTACGCATGGACATGAGGATCATATCGGATCAATTCCATATGTATTAAGAAAAATTAATATGCCAATTTATGCAACGAAATTAACGAATGCTTTGATTCGAAATAAACTAGAAGAGCATAAATTATTAAAATCAACCAAATTAATCGATGTTCAACAAGGAGAAACCATTTCTTTTGGAAAAATAAAAGTGGAATTTATTCGAAGTTCTCACAGTATTCCAGATGCTGTTATGCTTGCTATTCATACACCAGTTGGAGTGGTTCTTCATACAGGAGATTTTAAAGTAGACTTTACTCCAATCGATGGGGAAGTTATGGACTTAGGACGAATTGCAGAATTAGGAAATCAAGGTGTCCTAGCACTTATGTCAGATAGTACGAACTCAGAAAGAACTGGATATACGATGTCAGAACGTAGTGTAGGAGATGTATTAGATAAGCAATTCATTAATTGCACGAAAAGAATTGTAGTTGCTACTTTTGCATCCAATGTCCACAGAGTTCAACAAATTGTGAATTCAGCTGTGAAATATGGAAGAAAAGTTGCTGTTTGTGGAAGAAGTATGATTAACATGATTACAGCAGCTAGAGAATTAGGTTATATTCAAGTTCCAGAAAATACTTTCATTGATATTGATATGATTAAAAATTACACGGATGAGCAATTATTGATTTTAACAACGGGAAGCCAAGGAGAGGCAATGTCTGCATTAACTCGTATGGCAACCGGAGAACATAAAAAGGTGGTAATTACACCAAATGATAAAATTATTATTTCTGCAACACCAATTCCAGGTAACGAAAAATTCGTATCCAAGGTAATTGATGACTTAATGAAAATAGGAGCAGAAGTTGTATACAGCTCATTAGAAGCAATTCACGTTTCTGGACATGCTTGCCAAGAGGAACAAAAATTAATTCTAAGCTTAGTTCGACCAAAATTCTTTATACCAGTTCATGGTGAGTTCCGCCAATTGAAAGCACATGCAGAAACAGCAAGAAAAATGGGAGTAGATCCTACTCATATCTTTATCATGACCAATGGACGTGTTATGGAAATTAATCCAAATGAAGCAAAACTAACAAGTTCTGTACCATCCGGAAAGATTTTAGTAGACGGATTAGGTGTTGGAGATGTTGGAAATATTGTTTTAAGGGATCGTCAACATTTATCACAAGATGGATTAATTGTAATTGTTATGACAATGGATTCTGCAACAGGGGAAATTGTTTCAGGTCCAGATGTGGTATCTAGAGGATTTGTTTATGTACGCGAATCAGAGAACTTAATGGAAGAAGTAAAAGGAGTCATTAAAGAAGAGGTTCGTAAATGCGAAGAACAAAACATTCGCGATTGGGCAACCATTAAATCGAACTTAAAAGATAATTTAAGAGATTATATTTTTACGAAGACTAAAAGAAACCCAATGATTCTACCAATTATTATGGAAGTCTAGTTGAAGAAAAACAAAAAAATGAAAAAAGGGGACGGGATGAAGTTGCATTTGTTACTTCATCCCGTCCTCCTTATTTGGGATTAGGACTTTTTTCTCTGATCAAGGAGTTCGAACAGGAGATAGAAGGCAATGGAACCTGTCCACCATCCAATGGTTAGCAGGAGCATCCCTCGTAAGAAGTTCGCCCCAGGAATCTCATTGTGGAGACCGATTCCACCCATGATCACCAGTTCGAGGATCCATGCAAAGAAAAAAAGTTTGAATGGGAATTTGTGCTTAAAGTTAAAGCTGGGTTTCCGATTCATGTTTTGACTCCCTTATGCAAAGTCGCTAAAGCGACTGAAATATCTTTTATTATACCACAGAAAAGGAAAAAAATCAAGTTTCTCTTAGCAGAATTCAATTAGGATACCTTGCGAATCCTAGAAAAATAGGGTATAATGAGAATGCTTTTTAAAACGAAACCGAAAAAGTAGATGGGGGAAAGAATATGAATTATCAAGATTTAGCTGATTTAATTTTTCCAGATGCAAAACCAATTCAATATTACGAAGAAAAATATCCAGAAAGAAATTTACCAGAAGGAGCAATTGTAACAAGATATGCACCGAGTCCAACAGGACGTATGCATATTGGTGGTCTTTATCAAGCTTTAATAGCAATTGCTGTATCGAAAAAAACGAATGGTGTATTTTTCTTAAGAATTGAAGATACGGATCAAAAAAGAGAAGTAGAAAATGGAATTACCGAAATCGTGTCATCTTTACAAGAATTTGGAATGGGACCAGATGAAGGACAAATTTCTGAAACAGAAGAGATTGGAAATTATGGACCATATAAACAAAGTGTTCGAAAAGATATTTACCAAGCTTATGCGAAGTATTTAATTGAGCAAGGAAAAGCATATCCATGTTTTTGTTCACCAGAAGAATTAGAAGAAATGAGACAAAAACAAGAAGCTGCAAAAATTCGACCAGGATATTATGGCGTATGGGCAAAATACCGTAATTTATCGGTTGAAGATGCGATTCAAAAAATAAAGAATGGAGAGCAATATATTATCCGATTCCGTTCACCAGGAAACGAAGAAAGAAAAATTAAACATAAGGACATTATTAAGGGAAATGTGGATTTTCCAGAAAATGACCAAGATATTGTTATCATTAAAGCAGATGGACTTCCAACTTATCATTTTGCACATGCAGTCGATGATCATTTAATGAGAACAACACATGTCATTCGTGGGGATGAATGGTTATCTTCGGTACCACTTCATTTACAATTATTCCAAGAGATGGGATTTAAAACTCCTAAGTATGCTCACATTTCTCCAATTATGAAAAATGATAATGGAAATAAAAGAAAATTAAGTAAAAGAAAAGATCCGGAGGCTTCTGTTTGCTATTACTCAGAAGAAGGAATTCCTCCAGAAGCGGTAAAAGAATATTTATTAAATATTGCGAATTCAACTTTTGAAAATTGGAGAAGAGCAAATCCGGATAAAGAGATCGACGAGTTTGATTTTCAATTAAATAAAATGAGTGTTAGTGGTGCTCTTTTTGATATGGTAAAATTATTAGATGTTTCCAAGATCGTTATTTCTCGTTATTCTGCAGAAGAGATCTATGAAAAATCTTTTGCATGGGCTCAAAAATATGATCCAGAATTATGCGAAATGTTAAAGGATAAAGAATATGCTTTAAAAGTATTCGGAATCGAGAGAGGAAATGCAAAACCAAGAAAAGATATTGCGAAGTTCCGTGATGTAAAAGAAAACATCATCTATTTGTATGATGACAAATATTTTGCACAAACACATACCTATGAATATGACAAAATTCAAGATAAAGAAGAAATTAAAAAGATCTTACAGATGTATTTGGAAAAATATTTCCATGAAACAGATGATAAACAAACTTGGTTTGAAAATATCAAAAATTTAGCAGAAGAGTTAGGTTATGCAAAAGATGTAAAAGCATATAAACAAGAGCCAGAAAAATGGCCAGGCCATGTTGGGGATATTAGTACGGTTCTAAGAGTAGCGTTAACAGCTAGAAGAAATACACCAGATATGTATGAAATTATGCAAATTTTTGGTAAAGAGAGAATTGAGAAAAGATTTCAAAAAGCAATTGAAGTATTGGAGAAATAACCAATGAGGAAATGATTAAAAAAGCAGGAGGTCGAGAATAAATGGAATATCAGGTTGGGGATATTGTAAGAACAAAAAAAGTGCATCCTTGTGGAAGTAAGAATTGGGAGATTCTTCGCGTAGGGGTAGACTTTAAATTAAAGTGTTTAGGTTGTGGTCATATTATTACCGTAGAAAGACCAAAAGCTTTAAAAATGATTACCAAAAAAGAAGAAAAAAAGAATTAAGAAAGATTCAGAAGAAAAGATATTTTTTGATTGCAAAAAATATCTTTTTTCTATATAATAAAGCCAGATGAATTCAAAAGAAAAGAGTTGAAAACAAATGAAAAGATTCGTAATAAAGACAAGCATTGTGGGTATCCTAATGATAATCTTGCTAAGTATTGGAAATTTTTCTTTGGCAAAAGAATTTGAAAGGATTCAATTAACCTCTGAAAACTTAGTAATGGATCAAGGTGACACGACTCTTATGTTGTATACCATTTCACCGGCTGGATCGGATAATATTGAGAATCGAACTTGGTTATCTCACGATCCGGAAATTGTAGAAATTGATGAAAATGGAACCATTACAGCTAAGAAAGAAGGAACTGCTACAATTGAACTTGTAATTAATGGGAAAAGAGAAACGGGAGAAGACTATTCCGAAACGGCAAAATGTGAGATTACCGTAAGAGCAAGCCAAGATTCGGATCCGACTTTCGAAGAAGCGAAAACACAGGTAGAGACAAGAACAGTGCAAAGTCCAGAAGTCGAGACGATTCGTACGACCACTCAAATAAACCAAGAAGATTCTGGAATGAGTACAAAAACAAAATTAATTGCACTTGTTACGATTATAGGACTAATTGTGATTTTTATTTTAATTGGAACAGCAAGTGATAAAAAGAACGGAAAACTACAACGACAAGGAAAGAACGAAAAGAAAGAAGAGAAAGGAGAAGAAGAAAGAAATGATAAAGAGGAAAAATAAGATTATTTTTGTTTTAGGTTTCATAATGGTATTTCTTTTATCCTTTACGATTGGGGTACAAGCGGTAGATGTAACCAAAGAAACCATTCGAAAAAATTTAGAAAGTTATGCAATGACTGGAAAAGTGGCTTCGGCAGTTGTGGGAAATTCAAGATATACGGTAGGAGGAGATGCAGCTGGAATTGCAAGTTTAGCCATAACGGATGACACCCTTAGTTTTATTTCATCCAATACGCCTTTAATTTTTCAATATAAGATTGAAGGAAATGTTTGCACTTTTATCGTAGAATCGGATATTACAGATCAAACCGATACAAATGATTATTTAACAGAAACCTTAAATATTAATTTATTATCTGCTTGCTTCTTAAGTGTTACGGATTCTTTTGATGTCGATAGCAATGATGCTTTATACTATTATGAAGAAAGAGCAGAACAAACAAAATTAAACATTAATTATGAAGGAATTGATAATCGTGACTATATTGGAATTGCAAAACGATATGTAGAAAATGTTGGAATGGTGGATGATGCGGTATTCCATCAATATACCAAAGTAATCACAAATTCGGATACCAATTGTAAATATCAAACGATTCTAGAAATAAAATTAGATCAAGTTTCCAACATAAAAGTAGAAAGACCGGTCGTTGAATATCCAACGACTAATACCAATACAACAGCAGAGCAAAATACTTTGGTACCAGTGAATAATACTACTAGTAATGAAATCGCTAATGAAGTTGTGAATGAAACATCAAATGAAATTACGGATGAATTAATTGGAGAGGTTACGAACCAAATTGAACAAGAAACAGCCCAAGAAGAAAATGCAAATCAAGAAACAACAGAAGGAAATACGGGAAGTACCATTTTTAAAGTGATCACAATTTTGGTCATTGTTGCTTTAGTAGTAGTTGCAATTGTTTTATTTGAAAAAAGACAGAAATAAAATGGAAAAAAAGAATCCTAAACAGGATTCTTTTTTTAAGATAAATGTTTTTCAATTTCTTGCCAAGTTTGTTCCACATAGATTCTTCTTTCGGAAGAGAATGGTAAAAATGGTAAATCTTTTAAAGGATTTAAGATGTTTTGCAAAGTTTCAACAGCAGCATCTACTTTGGTAACTGCAATTTTATCTGCTTTATTTGCAAGAATGATACACGGAAGATTAGCATCTAAAATATAACGATACATTAAACGATCATTAGCAGATGGATCATGACGAATATCAATAAGAAAGATAATTAAAGCAATATTTTTACGATTTTTTAAATATTCTTCAATAAAACTTCCAACTTTTGCTTGTTCTTGTTTTGACATTTTGCTATATCCATAACCAGGAAGATCAACGAAATAAAATTGATCATCTACGTTATAAAAGTTAAGCTGTCTGGTTTTACCCGGTTCGCTACTGGTTCTAGCTAGTTTTTTACGATTTAACATGGTATTAATAAAGGAAGATTTTCCAACATTTGATTTCCCAACTAATACGATTTCCGGTAAACCATTGGTTGGATATTGCTGTGGGCTTACTGCTGAAATTTCAAATCTTGGATTTTTAATGATCATAATTTTAAATTTCCTTTCTGAAAAATAAGTAGCTTTATTTTAACATAAAAAAAAGAAAAAAACAAATAGAGAATCAGGCAAGCAAAAAAGAAATAGGAAAGAAGAAAGCAAAAAAGAGGGAAGCGGAAGGGAAAAGGAAAGGAGAGAAAATCATCATTTTCTCTCCTTTCCTTTTTTTCTTTATTTCTTTTTTGGTACCAATTTTTGGGTTCCGCCCATATATGGTTGTAATACTTTTGGAATTAAAACACTACCATCTTCTTGATAATTGTTTTCTAATAATGCAATTAACATACGTGGTGGAGCTACTACCGTGTTATTTAAAGTATGAGCAAAATAGTTTCCTTTTTCTCCTTTAATACGAATGCCTAAACGACGAGCTTGTGCATCGGTTAAATTCGAACAGCTTCCTACTTCAAAATATTTTTGTTGTCTTGGACTCCAAGCTTCGACATCAACACTTTTTGCTTTTAGATCAGCAAGATCTCCGGAACAACATTCTAACGTACGTACTGGAATATCCATACTACGGAATAATTCAACCGTATAGGACCAAAGTTTATCATACCAAGTATAGCTATCTTCTGGTTCACACACAACAATCATTTCTTGTTTTTCGAATTGGTGAATACGATAAACTCCACGTTCTTCAATTCCATGAGCACCTTTTTCTTTTCGGAAACAAGGAGAATAAGAGGTCATGGTATAGGGAATATTTTCCTTAGCTAAAATTTGATCTTTAAACTTACCGATCATCGAATGTTCACTTGTGCCAATTAAATAAAGGTCTTCTCCTTCAATTTTATACATCATGGCATCCATTTCTTCAAAACTCATGACACCAGTTACAACATCAGAACGAATCATAAAAGGTGGGATACAATAAGTAAAACCTTTGTTAATCATAAAATCTCTTGCATAAGAGATAACAGCAGAATGAAGACGGGCGATATCTCCCATAAGATAATAAAAACCATTACCTGCAACACGTCTTGCAGAATCTAAATCGATTCCATCTAAGCTTTCCATAATATCGGTATGATAAGGGATTTCATAAGAAGGAACGATTGGTTCTCCATATTTTTGCACTTCTACATTTTGACTATCATCTTTTCCGATAGGAACACTCTCATGCATGATATTGGGAATTTTCATCATTCTTTCTTTGATTTGAGCTTGGAAATTGGTTTCTTTTTGTTCATTTTCTTGTAATAGGGCATTGATTTCTTGAACTTTCTTTTTGATTTCTTCAGCTTCTTCCTTTTTTCCTTGTTTCATTAAATTACCGATTTCCGAACTGAATGAGTTTCGTTTCGAACGTAAGTCATCTCCAGTTTTTGTTGCCTCTCGATACTGTTGATCAAGAGCGATCACTTCATCCACAAGAACCAATTTATGATCTTGAAATTTCTTTTTGATATTTTCTTTTACCACATCTGGGTTTTCTCTTAAAAATTTAATGTCAATCATATTTGCCTCCTCAATTATTTTCGATTGTCCTGGTTAATCTCATCTGCATATTCAAAGCGATAAGTTTGACCAGTAATGTTATCCGGTCTTTGTGGATCGATTTCTTCTAAAAACATTTTCTTAGGACGAATCCATAATGCTTGATCATCTCCATAAAGAGCACGGTAAACAACATACTCTTCTTTCGTTTCGGAACTTTTGGCAATGTCCTCGATATAATAATAATTTCCTTTAAAGTGACGATACACTTTCTTTAATTGTAATTCTCTCATCTTGATCCTCCTTATAAATAAATAAAATTTGATATCAAAAAACGCCCTTATCAAAAGATAAGGACGAATGATTCCGCGGTACCACCTTATATCATTGACTTGGACTGTCAATGCACTTTGAGAGTAGAGATAACCTTCTACCAGCCGGCTTAGTTCCTCACTAAGAACCTACAAAAGAGTGGATTCATAAAATACTTTTCATCTATTTTCACCAACCATAGACTCTCTAAATCAAGTTATTTATTACTAGTCTCTTTTCTTGTTTTTCAAATATAAGATAACCATATTTTAGCATGATTATTCGAAAGATGCAAGTTTTTTGGAAAAATTCAAACAAAAGAGGAATAAAAAGGTAAGGACAAACATATACTAAAAAGAGAGAATGAATAAATGGGAGGATTATAAAAATGGGGGAAGATGGATACATCCGAGAGGAAAGTCAAAAAATCAAGGAAAAAACAGAACAAGAAAAAGAAAAGGAACTCTTGTTTAGTATTTTAAGAACAAAACAAGAATTAAGCCAAAATATTAAAAATTTTGAGTTTGCAGAAGGCGAATTAATTGATTATTATACCTATCAAATGAAAGCAACTCAGGCAAAATTAGATTACTTATTAAAAAAAGCGAAAAAAAGAGGATTGGTATTAGAAATTCAAAATACAGTTCAGTCAAAAAGATATCAAGCATAGGTATATTTGTCCAAATTCAATCATAAGAATAGAACAAAGAAAGTGGTGATTGAATTTGAGCACAAATGCAATTTTGATTTATCTATCTTGTTTTATAATCATCTATATCATTGGTAAGATTTTTTTGGTGCCATTAAAAATAATTGGTAAAATTATTCTAAATTCCATTTTGGGTGGAATTCTCATTACCATCATCAATCTGATCGGAAGCGCATTTTCTTTTCATATTGGATTAAATATCGGGACCGCATTAACCGTTGGAATTTTAGGAATACCAGGAGCAATTTTGCTAGTGGTATTAAAAATATTTTTGTAGACAAATTAGAAGAGAAAAAGAAAATAAAAAGCAAAATAGGAAACAAAATAAAAAAACAAAAACACTCGAGCTCGAGTGTTTTTGTTCGTTTGTTAGTTTTTTGTTTTTTTCGTTTTCTTTTTTAAAGAATTTTTATTCTACAGTAACAGATTTTGCTAAGTTTCTTGGCTTATCAACATCTAAACCTTTATTCTTGGAGATATAATAAGATAAGCATTGTAAAGGTACGATGGATAATAGCGAAGAAAGAAGTGGATCTGTTTCTGGAATATTGATGACACTATTAAAGTGTACATTTGGCAATACTTGGTTTGTTACAACAAGTGTATAAGCACCACGTGTAATAATTTCTTGCATATTACTAATGGATTTTTCCACTAATTTTGGATCGGTGATGACACCAATAACGGTAACACCATTTTCAATTAAAGCGATTGGTCCATGCTTTAATTCACCAGCAGCATATGCTTCTGAATGAATATAGGATATTTCTTTTAATTTTAAAGATCCTTCCATGGATACAGCATAGTCCATACCACGACCTAAAAAGAACATATCTTTTTGGGTATATACCTTTTTTGCAAAAGCTTTGATCTCATCGACATTATCTAAAATAGTTTCAATTTTCGATGGAATATCTAAAATATCAGCTTTTAATTTCTCGATTTTCTCTTCTGGATAAGAATTTAAAATTTCGGCAAAATGCATAGCTAGAATAATTAATAGTACAATTTGAGATGTGTAAGCTTTGGTTGAAGCTACAGCAATTTCTGGTCCAGCATGGGTATAGATGGTATAATCTGCTTCTCGCGTAATCGAGCTACCAATTACATTGGTAATGGTAAGTGTTTTACAACCTTTTTGTTTTGCCAATTTTAATGCTGCAATGGTATCAGCTGTTTCTCCAGATTGACTAATGAAAATACAAAGTGTTTTTTCATCAATAATTGGATCACGATAACGAAATTCAGATGCGACTTCTACTTCACAAGGAATGCGACATAATTTTTCAACAACATTCTTAGCGATTAAGCCTGCATGCATTGCTGTACCACAAGCAACAAAATAGATTTTATCCAAAGAAGATAAGTATTCTTTGGTAAGATTGATATCATCAAAACTACACTTTTCTCCTAAACGGAAGCGAGAACCAATCGTTTCGCGAATTGCATTTGGTTGCTCATAAATTTCTTTTAACATATAGTCTTCAAATCCATCTTTTTCAGCTGCTGCTGCATCCCATTCAATATTATTAATTGCTTTCGTATGTTCTACTAAGCTTGCATCAAAGAAACGAATGCGATTTTTATAAACAACAGCATATTCTTGATCGTTTAAAAGATAGAAATTCTTCGTAAAAGCTAAAACGGCAGGAATATCGGATGCAATGTGATTTTCCTTTTTGCAAGTTCCAATAACAAGTGGACTATCTTTTCTTACAACAATAATTCGGTCAGGGAATAGAGGAGAAATTACCTCAATTGCATAACTTCCTTTTAAATCATCACAAGTTGATTTGACTGCTCTTAATAATTGATCATCATCTTTTTTGGAATCTTGTGAGAAATAGTAGTGAATTAAATTCGGAATTACTTCTGTATCGGTTTGGGATAAGAAATGATATCCTTTTTCTGTTAAGAAATCTCGTAATTCACTATAATTTTCAATGATTCCATTATGGACAACTGCAAAAGTTGAAGAGTTATCCAAATGAGGGTGAGCATTTTCCATCGAAGGTTTTCCGTGAGTTGCCCAACGTGTATGAGCAATTCCAACAGTTCCTTCTAAGGAATCAATTCCTTCTAAGTTATATAAATTTTTTACTCTCCCTTTATCTTTTTTTACGGTAATCCCATCTTTTTCTAATGTGGCGATTCCAGCTGAATCATAACCACGATACTCTAAGCAAAGTAATCCATTGATTAAGATTGGACTAGCCTTTTTTTCACCTATGTAGCCTATAATTCCACACATGTAATAAATACCTCCTGTCAGTAACATTTGATTAGGAAGTACGCAAATGTTACCAGCAATTTTTTGTTCTTATCTTACGATAAGGTTTTGTTCTTGCCTAATGACTGTAACAAGCCATAGAGTATCCGCCGAACATTTCGATAAACTCTAACCTCGTCAACAACAAGAAATGTTGCCCTGGCGCTTTTCCATAGATCGATTTTCCCAATCGATTTAAATCCTCCTTTCCCAATAAAATGAAATGCGTAACTTCTTAACGATAATATATTATACTAAAATGAAAAAAGTAGCAAGTCCTTCCCAAAAAAACAGAGGCGTGATATAATGAAAGGCAAGATATCGGAAGAAAAAAGAGAAAGGAGAAAAGCAGAAAGATGTTTGATATTGAAGCAGAATTGAAGAAATTGCCTCAAAAACCGGGTGTGTATATTATGCATGATAAAGATGACAAGATTATTTATGTGGGAAAAGCAATTTCTTTAAGGAATCGAGTAAGGCAATATTTTCGAAAAAACGTAAAAACCAAACGTATTGAGAACATGGTCGCTTTAATTGATCATTTTGAATATATTGTGACAGAATCGGAAGCAGAAGCATTAATTTTGGAATGTAATTTAATCAAAAAAAATATGCCAAAATTTAATGTGCTATTAAAAGATGATAAAACATATCCATACATCAAAATTAATGTCAAAGCGGATTATCCTGATCTCTATATCACCAGAAGAATTTTAAATGATGGAGCAAAATATTTTGGACCATATCCAAGCGCGGCATCTGCAAAAGAAATGATTTCCTTTCTAAAAGATAAATTTAAGATCCGACAATGCCGAAGTTTTAAATACAAAGATCGACCTTGTTTGAATTATCATATTAAGAAATGTTTAGCTCCTTGTATGGGATATGTATCCAAAGAAGCTTATCGAGAACAAGTGGATCAAATTGTGGATTTATTAGAAGGAAAAACGGATAAAATTCGAAAACAGTTAGAAGCGGAAATGAAAGAAGAAGCGCAAAAACAGAATTACGAAAAAGCAGCAGAATTAAGAGATCGAATTATTGCCATCGAAAGAGTTTCCGAAAAACAAAAGGTATCAAACTTATCAGAAAATAACATTGACGTAATTGGAATTGCACGAAATGAAGTGGATGTTTGCTTAGAAATCTTTTTTATCCGAAATAGTAAGATGATCGGAAGAGAACATTATTTCTTAAAAGATTTACAAGATGAAGAAGATGCTGAAATTTTAGCAAGTTTTATCAAGCAATACTATAACAATAATCCTTTGATTCCAAGTAAAATTATGATGCGAGAAGAATTAGCAGAAAAAGAAATACTGGAAGTTTGGCTAACTAATCAAGTGGACCGAAAAGTGGAGCTAAAAACACCACAAAAAGGGGAAAAACTACGCTTAGTAGAAATGGCAGAAAAAAATGCGAAAATAACCTTAGAAAATAAAGATAAAGAAAAATATAGCGTGATACAAGAATTAAAAGAAGTATTAGGATTAGAAAAACTCCCGAGAAAGATTGAGTGTTTTGATATCTCGAATATTTCTGGAGAATACATGGTAGCCGGTATGTGTGTCATGATGGATGGAGTCATCAAAAAGAATTTATCAAGAAGATTCAAAATTAAAACCGTTTTCGGGCAAGATGATCCGAGATGTATGAATGAGGTAATTAAAAGAAGGATTCGTCAATCACAAGAAAATCCAAAAGGAGGATTTGGTTCTCTTCCAGATTTGATTTTGGTAGACGGAGGAATTACCCAAATGAGAGCTGCCAAAGAAGCGGTAAGGGAATGCAACGCAGAAATTCCGATTTTTGGAATGGTAAAAAACGATAAACATCGAACAAGAGCATTGATGAATGAAGAACGAAAAGAATTTGAAATTTCGGAAGATTTAAAAAATACAATTACAAGATTTCAAGATGCGGTGCATGATACAGCGATTCGATATCATCGAAAATTAAGAGATGAATCGATGACCCAATCTAGTTTGGATCAGATTTCTGGAATTGGTACAGCGAAGAAAGCAGCACTGTTAAAACATTTCGGAAGTGTGAAAAAGATAGGAGAGGCATCAGTCGAAGAATTAATGCAAGTGAAGGGAATTAATGAAAATCTGGCAAAGAAAATAAAAGAAGAGCTTTTGTAGAAAATTTTCAGAAAATTTGATATAATAGAAAGGCTTGGAGAGAAAGAAAAAACAAAGAAGAAATTTGCCATACGAAACTTGGAATAAAACAAGAATACCCAACATATATTTTAGTAAAGCAAATAATCAAAGGGGGATTTTTGTATGGAAAATTTAGAACATTTTGTTTTTGAAGCAAATCAAAAAAAGGACAAGCTATCTTATTACAAGATTAAGAAAGAAATCAAAAGAGGAATCAAACGATTCCAACAAAAAATCAATACGAAAATGATCAAAAATCATTTTATATCACTTGTTATTGGTGCAGCTTTAGCATTTATTGTCATTGATGTGATTTTAATTGTGAACTTTATGAATCTATTACAAGTGTTGTAAAAAGAAAAGGAAAAGGGAAAATGATTGTAGCAAATGATTGGAAAGATTACGAAATATTAGATATGGCAAATGGAGAAAAATTAGAACGATGGAAAGATGTGATTTTAGCAAGGCCAGATCCACAAATTATTTGGAAAGAAAAAACATTTCCTAATAAATGGAAACAAGTCAATGCAAGATACCATCGTAGTTCAACTGGTGGTGGCTCTTGGCAATACGAAAAAAAGATGCCAGAAAGTTGGAAAATTCAATATAAAAACTTGACGTTTCAAATTAAACCAATGGGATTTAAACATACAGGGCTATTTCCAGAACAAGCTGTTAATTGGGACTGGATGATGGACAAGATTCAAAAAGAAAAACGTCCCATTCGTGTCTTAAATTTATTTGCCTATACAGGTGGTGCAACGGTAGCATGCTTATCTGCAGGAGCTTCTGTTTGTCATGTAGATAGTTCCAAAGGAATGGTAAGTTGGGCAAAAGAAAATGTAGCAGCTTCAGGATTAGCAGACCGAAGTGTACGATATATCGTCGATGATGTGGTTAAATTTGTTAATCGAGAAATTCGTAGAGGAAATCAATATGATGCAATTATCATGGATCCGCCATCTTATGGAAGAGGAGCAAATGGAGAAGTGTGGAAATTTGAAGAAAATATTGATGATCTAGTAAAACTTTGTTCCAATGTACTTTCCGATGATCCATTGTTCTTTTTAATCAATTCCTATACAACAGGTATTTCGAGCACGGTTTTAGAAGATCTATTAAGGCTTTCGATTCATAAAAAAGGAACCTTTTCTTCAGGAGAAATTGGATTACCAATGACCGGATCAAAATTGATTCTTCCTTGTGGAATCTATGGAAGATGGGAGAAATAGATGCAGAAATTAAATGTAATATATGAAGATAACCATATTATTGTCGTAGAAAAAATGGTGAATATTCCTTCACAAGGAGATAAAACTGGTGATGTTGATATGCTTTCGATCATAAAAGATTATCTGAAAGAAAAATATCAAAAACCTGGTAATGTCTATTTAGGTTTAATTCATCGATTGGATCGACCTGTTGGAGGAGTGATGGTGTTTGCCAAAACTTCAAAAGCAGCAGCACGACTAAGTGAGCAGGTTCGAGAAAAAGCATTTCAAAAGGAATATTTAGTCGTTGTTAATGGAAAAATGAAATCTCAAAAAGGAGAATGGAAAGATTGGCTATTCAAAAATGAAAGAGCTAATATGAGTAAAGTAGTTTCAGAAGGAACGAAAAATGCTAAACAAGCAAGTTTAGAATATGAAGTATTGAAATATAACGAAGAGATTAATTTGTCGGTTGTACGTGTTAAATTACATACAGGAAGACATCATCAAATTCGTGTACAATTTTCAAGTAGAGGGCATAGTATTTATGGTGATCAAAAATATGGAGGGAGAGGACATGGAAAGCAAATTGCTTTATGGGCTTATCGCTTAACGATTTTTCATCCAATCACGAAGGAAGAGATGACTTTTCAAGTATTACCAGAAATCAATGGAACATGGAAGATATTAGAAGGAATAGACCTTTAGTAGGTCTATTTTTTATGCAAGAATTTTATGAAATACCCAAAATCTTATATGAAAATAAAAAATTAATCTTTTATATCGAAAAAATGAGTTTTTATATAAAAAAGAAAGTTCAAAGTAAAAAAAGCGATATTCTTAAGTCAAGCCAAACGTGAGGAGTAACAAAATGATCGAAAGAATAAGTAATTTTTTAACTGCTCAAATACGAAAAGAACAAGAAGATATTGATGATGAAAGAGCCGAAGCAATTAACTATGGCTTACAATTAATTCTTGGAGAAGTTCCAAAGATTTTCCTATTATTTTTTATTTCATTCTTATGTGGGGTAGGAAAATTAACAATTGCTACGTTTTTCTTAATTTTACCATACAAAGCATTTTCAGGGGGATTTCACTTAAAAACACATTTAGGATGTATTCTATCGACCAATTTTTTTTATATAGGATGTACACTAATTGCAAAACATATTGTACTCAATGATTCAATCCGTTCGCTATTAATTGTAATTACCTGGCTGGTTGGAATATTTTTTGTTTCTAAATATGCACCAGCAGATACAGAAAACTTTCCGATTTTAACAAAAAAAGAACGAAAACAAAAGAAAATATTGTCTTATCTAACATTAACGGCTGTTTTGTTAATTGCAATATTTATTCCGTGGAAAGAATGTGCAAATGCAATTGTATATACCGTAATGTTGCAGAATTTCTTTATTACTCCAGTTGCATATCGCCTTACGAAAAATAAATATGGATATGAGGTATATGGTTATGCCGAAAATTAATTGTGTTAATAATGCATTGCTAGCATGCTTATTAAAAATATAATTTACTAAGGAGGAATTTTAATGTTAAAATTATTAGCTAAAGTTGCAGAAAAATATGCAAAAAGTACCAATACTGCCTGTTTCTTATTTGGAATGTTTCATCAACCAAAGATGCCAGCTTCTTTAATCAAAAAAGATTAATTAAATAATACAGCTAAATAGCTGAAAGTAGAATACATAAACAAAGAATAAAAAAATATAAATTGATTTCAAAATATAATATTTCCTTAAACAAATAATGAAAGCAGATAACCAAACGTTATCTGCTTTTTTATGTGTAAACAACCTTCCGGCTATGCCGGTAGTAACATAAGCTTTAGCTTTGTAGCAAAGCAACTCCCTTCATGGTATA
>CALYAK010000008.1 GCA_944393505.1 uncultured Clostridia bacterium
TAGAATAACATCTTTAAAACCTAATAAATCTTTGATAAAATTAGTTTGCACTTATCAATACCTCCTTAAATGTTTTGTTTTAGGTAATTACATTTTATCAGGTATTTTTGATAAGTGCACTTTTTTATACAAAAAAATGTTGAGGTTTATTTTTTTACCCCAACATTTATTATAGAACCAAGAAGAAAAGCTTTCACAAAATTTGTGAAAGCTTTTTCTTTTCTCAATTTCTTTTTGCGAATTTATTGTATTTTTCGGCAAATTAAGATAAAATGAAGAAACAAAAATGAGGAAAGAAAAACAGAAAACAAAAATAATATCGTAAGCTGTAAAAAACTTTTTTAAATTTGGTAGGAAAAGCGACAAATCATTTAAAAAGCTTGTATTAAGATAGAATCAAATTTAAAAAAGTATGAGGTGATCAAGGATGTTTCAAAATATTACAAAAAATTGGGAAGACGAAGAATATGAGGATGTTGAATTTGATAAAAAAGCAGCGATAAAAGAAAGTTTGAAGCAAGCTTTTTCTGTGAATAAGCTCGTGCTTTATATACTATCTTTCATGTTGTCTATGGTAGGAATTGGACAAACACAAACGATTGTTGTTGCACCTTTTGCAATTGCTGTTTTAGCAGCGGCAATGAGTAATCAGATACCAATCGGTATTTTATATGTTGTTAATGGAATTGGTGTTGCGATTAAATTCGGTTCGGAAGGTTTATTAAATTATTTATTAACAACACTTGTGTTTTTTGTTAGTACTTTATTAATTCGCCCAATTTGGGACGAGGATGCAAAAGAAGGAAAGAAATTAGCAAGACATATATTCTTTAGTACGCTAATTGTTCAATTGCTAAAAATGGCATTTCATTCCTTTTTGCTATATGATTTATTAGTCAGTATTGCAGTTAGTGTTATTGTATTAATTTTTTATAAAATCTTTTCAAATTCTTTAATTTTTATTACGGAATTTGGAAAGAAAAAAGCATTTTCGATTGAAGAAGTAATGGGAGGCTTTCTATTTTTAGCGATTGCAGTGGTAGCACTTGGTGACATGCGTATTTTTGGCTTTTCCGTTCGTAATGTTTTTAGCATTTTATTTGTACTAATCCTAGGTTGGAAACATGGAATGGTAGTAGGAGCAACGAGTGGAATTACCATAGGAAGTGTAACTGGAATTTTATGCGGAAATGAAGTAGCGATGATTGCAATTTATGCAATTTCCGGTATGATTGCAGGATTATTAAATCGATTTGGAAAAATCGGGGTAATGCTAGGATTCCTTGCAGGAAACTTGATTTTAACTTATGTGGCAAATGGTTATACGGTACAGATTGTACCATATCAAGAGATCTTATTAGCTTCTTTAGGATTATTAGCTATTCCAAAACGAGTAAAAATAAATATCGAAGATCTTTATGGAACAACCAAACTTCTTCCAGAGACGACAGGAAGGACGTTAGAAGAAAATCAAGAAACGATCCAAAAATTAACATCAATGTCAGAAACGATATCCGATATTGCAAAAGGTTATGAAGAAGCATCAGATCAAGATCAAGACCATCGAGAGCAAAAGAATTTTGAAGTTTTCTTACAAGCATTTGAAGATCAGATTGAGGCAAGTACAAGTGAGAATGATTTATTTGAGTATTTGGAACAAGATGAACGTATTTTAAAAGCTTGCTATCAAGAACTGATCCAAAATGAAATCATTACAAACAAAACATTGAATCCGATTTTTGAAAAATATCATTACTATTTTGTATCCTTTGGGAATGAAAGGAAAAATCCAATTTTAGCAGAACAAATTGATGAAATCATTCGTATCTTAAATCGAGCGTATCGTAATAGTAAAACCAAATTCTTAGTAGAAAAAAAGACAAAAGAAGAAAAAAAGAATTTGTCTAATCAATTAAATCATGTATCCAAAGCAATTTCGGATTTAGCTAAAGATATGCAAAAAGAAACAAAACAGGAAGAATTTGCAGCAGAAAAACGAGAAATTCAAGAAATTCTAAAACAAAAGGATATTTCGGTTCAACAAGTAGAAATTAAAAAATACCCGAATGAGAGAAAGAAGATTAAAGTGTATACTAAGACATGTGCTGACCTCGAAGATGGAGAATGTGATATTAAGCGAATTGGAAAAGTAATTGCAAAAGTGTTAAATGAAACGATTGTGCTACAAGATCAAGTTTGTGGAATTCGAGATCAAAAAGAAACTTGTGAATTTACCTATTTGGCGCAAGACCAATATCATATTCAAGTTGGAATTGCTAGTAGCAAAAAGGCGGATTCCCCTATTTCGGGGGATACTTCGACTCAAGTTCAGTTAGAGGATGGTAAGTATTTATTAGCTTTATCCGATGGTATGGGATCTGGACCAGAGGCAAGAAAAAATAGTAAAGTAGCGATTAAAATTCTAGAAAGATCTTTAAAGGCAGGATTTGAAAAAGAAGTTTCTGTGCAATCCATTAATTCCGCAATTTATGCAGGAGGACAAGAGCAAGACATGTATGCAACACTTGATGTTGGTATTTTAGATCTTTATGCAGGAAAAATCGAATTTATTAAAAATGCAGCATGTCCAACCTATTTGAAAAGAAAAGATCAAGTCAAATTGATTCAAGCAGATAGCTTACCAACTGGAATTTTGCCAGAAATTAAATTAGAAGTTTATGAACAAGACTTAGAAGATGGAGATCTTTTTGTGATGTGTAGTGATGGGGTAATTGAAGCAGATAAAGAGTACTTAAATAAAGAAGTATGGATCAAATACTTATTAGAAGATATGAATCTTACAGATGCACAAAAAATCGCAGATATTATTCTATCAGAAGCAATTGATAAAGATTATGGAAAAGAAAAAGACGATATGACAGTTATTGTAGCAAGAGTCAATAAAAGGTAAAACGTGGGAAGAATGAAAGGTTCATGAATGAGCCTTTCATTTTTTCTTATTGAGGAATTCGCCAAAATATACGGAAAATTCTTGTGTTTTTTTTGGTAAAATGATATAGTAACATTGAATTGATATCATTTGGAGGGAAACATGGGTAGAGGACGAAGATATAGTGGAGAACAAAAGCTAAATATCAAAAAAGTAATTGCTGTCATCATTGCGATTGCCGTAATCCTAATGTTTTTTATAGGACTTGCTAATATCTTAGGCGAAAATTCACCATTTAGACAGAGAAATGTCGCTACAAGATATTTTACGGTCTACACCAATGAAAAATATGGCATAATTGACTCTCGAGGAGATATTGTAATTGAGCCAACCTATGAAGAAATAATTGTAATACCAGACGCGACAAGAGACTTATTCTTTTGTACAGAAAATGTAAATTATGAAACTGGAAGTTATGAAACAAAAGCAATTAATAGTCGAGGACAGGAGCAATATGAAAAATATGATTCTGTAGAACCGATTCAAAATATTGATGCACAAAATGTTGTGACATACGAAGGAGAAATCTTAAAAGTTCGAAATGGAGAGTTATATGGAATTATTGATTATCGAGGAAACGAATTACTTCCTTGTCAATATCAATCCATCGAACCTTTAGTTGGAACAAGTAAGAGTATTTTAATCAAAAAAGATGATAAAGTCGGATTAATGGACGACACAGGAAGTATTATTATCGAACCAGAATATGCAGAAATTACAGCAGTAAATGAAGAATATTCGAATGGATATATTGTAAAAAATGAAGAAGGAAAAGTTGGACTAATCGGCTATACCAAGGAAAAAATACTTGACGTTATCTATGATGAAATTGATTCTGTTTGTGGAAATAATTACTATATTGTTACAACAAATGGAACCAAGCAAGTTGTAAGAAAAAACGGAGAAAAGGTATTTGATGTAAATGTAGATGCGATTACCAATATTAGTGAAAATGGAATCATTGTAGAAAATGATGGAAAATATGGCATACTTGACCTAGAGGGAAATGAGAAACTAGCCATACAATATGAAGATTTACAATATGCATTCTCCGAATACTATATTGCAAAAAAAGATGGAAAAGTTGGAATTATCCGAGCAAATGGGGAAGAAGTTTGCGAGTTTAAATATGAAAAAATTCAATATCGAAAAGATGAAAACTTCTTTGAAGCTACAGAAGCAGGAAAGATTGAAAGTGATTTGATTGATTCTAATTTCCAAGTAAGAGTAACTGGAATTATTTCTGAAATTAATAATGAATATGGCTACATGAAGGTTCGTGTAGGAGACGAATATCAATACTATAATTTCCGTTTTGAACAAAGAAACATTCAAGATATATTAACAACAAACGAAATTTATTTGAGTCGTGAAAATGGAAAGTACGGATATGTGAACAAAGATGGTGTCGTTGTTGTAAATTATATCTATGATGATGCAACAGAATTAAATCGCTATGGTTACGCAGCTGTTAAAAAGGACGGATTATGGGGATGCATTGATCACACTGGAAAAGTAATTGTAGAACCAACCTATTCATTTGAAAACCATTTAGTAATTGACTTTATTGGAAAATGGCATTATGGGGAAGACATTAATGCAAACTATTATACAGATGAAAAATAAAAAGAAAGGAAAAAAACGTGGAACAGAAGACGAAATTTCAATATTCATATTTCATCTATCCTTATGTGATTGCGGAGGAAAAATATGAAAAATATTTGGCAAGAATGTTAAAAAAGCCAAATTGTCAATTAAAAGTATTTGAAAAAGAAAAAGATTTTGGTATTTACCGTTTTTTCTTACCACAAGTTCGTGATTATTTATTCTGGTCTTTTGGAATTCCAAAAGGAAAAATGAAAGATCTTTATGACTTGCCAGAAGAAACAAGAGCAGCGGTTTTAGCAAAATATCCATGCAATATTTTTACTTATGATTTGCCAGAAGTAATGCAAGGAAAAGTAGTTGATCAAGACGGAATCTTTTTTGATATTCGAAAGATTGAAATCGTTTGTTTTCAGACGGGAATTTGTTTTCTCGTGATGAAAACCACCATTAATGGAGAAGATGTTTCAATTGATGATGTTTTAAATTTCAATTACAAATTCCGTGAGATTCATTCAGAACTTTCTGGTTTAAAACAATACGAGAACATCAAAATACAATCTGGAATGTTAAAAGATGTAAAGCAATTTACGGATCTTTTGAAAGAAATTGCTGGCGAAAATACAGGAGCTAAAGACTTAAATATTGATACCGAACGATTCATTACTTATACTTATGCTTGTTTAGGACAAGAAGATTGGAAACCAGAAAATCGAGAAAATTTAGAAAGAGAATTTTATAAATTGGTACAAGTGTTACCAGCAAATGCACAAACAAATTTTGAAAAAAAGACGGAAAAAGAAAAAGAAGAATTAAATTCCATGTTATTCGGATTTTCCAAAGCAAGTACGGTACTTCTAACATCGGATCGAGAAACAGATAATTTTACAAAAGTGCCACATATTTATGAAACGGAATATCTCTATGCGTATCTATTTTCGTTATATAAGAAATATTATTTGCGAAAGCTTAATCGTGATTTCCAGAATGGTCAAGACTTTGAAAAGATTAAGAAGAAATTTTTAAAATTTACGCAAGATATTTGGATTCAAGAAATAACGAATGATGAAATTGGAGATTCTTTGTGTGAACATTGGGAAGAAAAGTTGGGTAGCCAAAAAGCATTTCTGGAATTAAAGAATAAATATGATATTTTATACAAAGATTGTAATATTGAGAAAACAAGAAAAACAATTCGAATCATAGCAGTTTTGATGCTATTAATTATAGGAATGCTTTTCTTACATTAAAAAGAAGAGCTCATTTCACAAAAATGAGCTTTTTTAAAAAAAGGAAGGAATTATGAAAATACAGACAGGAATTGATATCATCGAAGTAGAACGTATTCAAGAAGCGATTGAAAAAGGTGGAGACCATTTTAAGAATCGAATTTATACAGAACAAGAAATTGCCTATTGTGAATCAAAGAAAAAAACAAAATATCAACATTATGCAGCTCGATTTGCTGCAAAAGAAGCGGTATATAAGGCAATTTCCAATCTAATTTCAGATCGAAGTGATGTCTTGTGGAAACAAATTGAAGTGGAACAAGACGAAAATGGAAGACCATTGATTCAAAAAAAGAAAATCGAAAAAATTGAACTAGAAGGAATTGATATTAGCTTATCTCATTTGCAAGGATTAGCAGTTGCAAGTGTGGTTGTTATGATAAAAGAAAAGGAGTAAAAATATGAAACTATTTGATTCTCATGCCCACTATAACGATGAAAAATTTGATTTAGATCGAGAAGAATTATTAGAAAAACTATATCAAGGAGAAGTAAAAAGAATTATTAATGCTGGTTATGATGTGATTTCTTCTAGATTAGCTGTAAAAATGGCAGAAATTTATCCGGAAATGTATGCAATTTGTGGAATTTCTCCAAACAATTTACCAGAAATGAAATATGCAATTCAAATTGACTCAGAGACGCAGTTAAAGAAAAAAATTAATGAAATTCGAGAAATTGCACAGAATAAAAAAGTCGTGGGAATCGGAGAAATTGGTTTAGATTACCATTGGAATAAAGAAAATAAAAAAATGCAACAATTAGCATTTAAAGAACAGATTCAATTGGCAAATGAATTAAAACTTCCAATCGTCATTCATGCAAGAGACGCTTATCCGGATGTTATAGAAATTTTAAAAGAAAATCCAGTTGATAAAAAAGGCGTTTTTCACTGCTGTCAGTTAAACCAAGAACTTGTTCGAGAAGCACTGGAACTAGGATTTTACATTTCTTTTGCAGGATCCATTACCTTTAAAAACACGAATCACGCAGAGCCGGTTATTGAAATGGTACCAAAAGATCGCTTATTAATTGAAACCGATAGTCCGTACTTATCACCAGAACCAAATCGAGGACAAAGAAACGATTCAAGCAATTTGATTTATATTGCAAGAAAAATTGCAAAAGTGAAAGGAATGACAGAAGAGGAAGTAGCAGAACAGACTTTTAAAAATGCCAATAAAATATTTGGAATTCGAACGAGAAGAACCAAAAAAGATGAAAAATTAGAAGAAAAAACTAGCAAAGATGCATAAAATCAAATACAGAAGAATATATTGATAATAGACAAGAAGAAAGTACGATAAGACAAAATGCAGTAGCATCTAAGGAAATGTCAAAAAACAAGTAAATTTGACATTATTTACTAAATATGGTATAATTAGAATGTTGCTGAAGGAGGGAACAAATCACATATGAAACGTGAAGATAAAGCGTCTGTATCGCTGAAGAAAATATTATGTATTAGTCTAATATTTTTCTTATTCCTAGCAGGAATGGGAGTTGTAGCGGCAAACGCAAACCTAAATCAGGTAAAAATTATTTTATCAAATGGTTATGAGATGGATATTGTAACAACTAGAACAGTTGTAGGAGAAATCTTAGAAGAAAACCATATCATCTTGTTACCAGATGAAAAAGTAGTACCAAATCAAGAAGAAGAATTATCTGACAATCATACGATTCGAATCTTAAAGCAAGATGAAGAAGTGGAAGAACTTGCAGAAGAGAACAATGAGGAGATCAATGTTGATCTTTTATTAGAAGAAAATTATGCTCCGATTGTAGAGAAAATTATCACAGAACAAGAAATTATTCCTTATGAGACCATTACAAAAGATGTTTCTGGTTCATCTGAATCAAAACAAGATAAAGTGGTTCAACAAGGAGAAAATGGATTAAGAGAAATTACTTATAAAACAAAATATCAAAATGATGTTGAAATTGAAAGAGTTGAGATTTCATCGGTTGTCATCAAAGAACCGGTTGATAAAATTGTAGAAGTTCGTACAAAAACAGTAACTTCAAGAGGTTCTGTATCGAGAACAAGTGCATCTGGAAATGCATCAACCTTAGCAGCCTCTGTTGCAGGGATTGAACCAGTTGTAAAAAAATTAAATGCATCTGCTTATACTGCATCGACCTGTGGTAAATCACCAAGTTCACCAGGTTATGGTAGAACAGCATCTGGTGCTATGGCAAAAGAATGGTACACAGTAGCGGCAGGAAAAGGATATGCAATTGGAACCGTTATGTATATTCCATATTTCAAAAATGAACCAAACGGCGGTTGGTTTGTTGTGCAAGACCGTGGTGGAGCAATTTCCAATAACCGTGTCGATATCTATATGGGAACTTATTCAGAATGTATCCAATTTGGTAGAAGAAATCTAGAATGTTATATTTATGAAAAATAAGAAAAGTGCCTAAATCTAGGCACTTTTTTCTATTGAAAAATCCTAGGAAATATAATATAATACAGACCTAGGAGGAGAAAGATGAAATTCATATCTTGGAATGTCAATGGATTAAGAGCTGTCATGGGGAAAGGATTTTTAGACTTTTTTCAGAAAGTAAATGCAGATTTTTTTTGTATTCAAGAAACAAAAATGCAACCAGGACAGTTGGAGTTAGAATTAAAAGGATATCATCAGTATTGGAATAGTGCAGAAAAGAAAGGTTATTCCGGAACAGCTATTTTTACGAGGAAAAAACCTCTTCAAGTAAGTTATGGTATTGGGAAAGAAGAACATGATCGAGAAGGAAGAGTGATTACATTAGAATATGAAACATTCTATTTAGTCAATTGCTATACACCAAATTCAAAAAGAGAATTAGAAAGACTTGATTATCGAATGATTTGGGAAGATGAAGTACGTAATTATTTAAAACAGCTTGATCAAAAGAAACCGGTGATTTATTGTGGAGATTTTAATGTGGCACATCAAGAAATTGATTTGAAAAACCCAAAGACCAATACGCGCAGTGCAGGCTTCACGATCGAAGAAAGAGATAAGATGACGGAACTTTTAAAAGCGGGTTTTATTGATACTTTTCGTTACTTTTATCCAGAAAAAGAAAATGCCTATACGTGGTGGTCTTATATGTTTCATGCACGTGAAAAAAATGTTGGTTGGAGAATTGATTATTTTATTGTATCGGAACGATTAAAAGAAAAATTAAAGAATAGTGAGATTCACGAAAATATTATGGGAAGCGATCATTGTCCCATTGAATTAGACATCGATGTCTAGAAGGAGGGAAAATGGAAGAAAAATCGAAAATAAAATGGTTAAAGTATTTTAGTTTAGGAGTTGCATTAATTGCTGTTTATCAAATTATGAACCATCTGGACGGAGTGGGCGAATGGCTAAGTGGATTAAGTGCCATCTTGTCACCTTTCTTATGGGGAATTTTAATTGCTTATTTATTTTATACGCCCTGTAGGGGAATTGAGAGAAAATTAAAAAAGACAAAAAAGAAAGGTTTTCTAAACCGAAAAGCACGAGGAATTAGTGTACTACTTGTTTATTTAATTGCTTTGTTAATTCTAATTCTTGCATTTCAGTATATCATACCAATTTTAGTACAAAGTGTTCGAGACTTAATCGCAAATTTCCAAACTTATTATACAGAAAGTATTGAGCGATTAAATCAAAGTGGAACCGATGACTTTTTGAATAATCCAATTGTGCAAGAAGGAATCAAACGTTTACAAGAGGTAGATTGGAGTCAATTAGCAACATTAGAGAATATCATGGCCTATGCACGAGGAGCAGTGAGTGCTGTAACAGGTGTATTTTCTGTATTTGTATCCATTATTGTATCCATCTATATTTTGCTAGAAAGAAGCAACATTGTAAAATTTTTAACAAGATTAGGGCAGGCAATTTTTAAACCGAAAACTTATAACTTATTATACAGTTATTTTGAAAAAGCGAATGAAATCTTTTTCAAATATGTCGGTAGTCAATTTTTAGATGCTGTTTTAGTAGGATCGATCGCATCCATCATTTTATCGATTTTAGGTGTAAAATATGCTGTACTATTAGGTGTAATGATTGGTTTATCGAACATGATCCCATACTTTGGAGCAATTATAGCAACGGTGATTGCTGCATTAATTACCTTAATTACAGGAGGATTTATGCAAGCAATTGCAATGTTAATTACGATTATCGTCTTACAACAAATTGATGCGAATGTAATTAATCCAAAGATTGTAGGAGATTCCTTAAAAATTAGCCCATTACTTGTTATCTTTGCTGTAACAGTAGTAGGTGCATATTTTGGAATTATTGGAATGTTCTTATCCGTACCGATTATAGCCTTATTAAAATTAATGCTAGAACATTTTATTGCCTTTCGAACCGAACAAAAAACGTTAGAAGTAGAAGAAGAGATCTCAAATTAAAGAGATCTTTTTTTGTAAAAAGAAGAAATTAAAATTCGTTAAAAAAAGTCATGATTTTTCTTGGAAAAGATTGACAAGCTAAAGAAAAATACGATATAATAAATGGGCGTAAATTTAAACAAAAAGTTTTAACTACAAAGTCAAGTAAAAAAGGACGGTACATGTGGTTAATCAACGCTTGATAAAAATAATTTCATTCAAAAAACAAAAGCAAAAAAGTAGTTGGTAAAAAGAGATCTTTACCGACATACTTTTTTGTTGCCGTTAAACGTTCATTATGTAAATGATAAAGAAGAGGAATTGTCTCTTTTTCATCTACGGAAAGAAGGATTCGAGGAGCAGAGAACCAAAATTTTCGTTAGAAAGAAAAAAGAAGAACAAGAAGGACTTCTTTAACATCATATAGATTTTTTTTCTGCTTAAATTTTTATAGGGGTGATTTAATTTGTTAAAAGACATTAAATACGAGAAATGTACTCGTAAAACTTTTGCAAAAATTGGCGATTCAATCGAAATGCCAAATCTGATCAAAGTACAGAAAGACTCTTATGATTGGTTTGTAGAAGAAGGACTAGGTGAAGTATTAAAAGATATTTCCCCAATCATAGATTATTCTGGAAATTTAGTTCTTGAATTTATCGATTATTACATGGAAGAAAAAACAAAATATACGCAAGATGAAGCAAAAGAAAGAGATGCAACTTATTCTACCAGACTACATGTAAAGGTAAGATTAATCAACCGTGAAACAGGAGAAATTAAGGAACAAGAAATCTATTTAGGTGATTTCCCTCTTATGACAGAAAGTGGAACTTTCATTATCAATGGTGCAGAAAGAGTTGTTGTTAGCCAATTAGTTCGTTCACCAGGATGTTATTATGCTTCAGATTATGATAAAACAGGAAAGAAAATCTATACATCTACAGTTATGCCAATTCGTGGCGCATGGATTGAATATGAAACCGATTCGAATGATGTTTTCTATGCTCGTGTTGATCGTACTAGAAAAATCCCAGTTACGACGTTGTTAAGAGCAATTGGAATCCTAACCGATGAGCAGATGATCGAGCTATTTGGAGAAGAAGCAAAATTAACAGCAACTATTCAAAAAGATCCAATTAAGACCCAAGATGAAGCTCTAATTGAAATTTACAAGAAATTAAGACCAGGTGAATTACCAACTGTAGATGCAGCAAGAAATTTATTTGACGGACTATTTTTTGATGAGAGAAGATATGACCTAGCAAAAGTAGGACGCTATAAATTTAATCAAAAATTAAGTTTGGCAACTCGTATTACAGGATGTATATCTGCAGAGGATGTAATGGATCCAGCAACAGGAGAAATCTTGGTAGAAAAAGGTTCCGTTATAGCAGAAGATGTAGCTGAAGAAATTCAAAATACAGGAATTAATATTATCGAAGTTTTAGTAGGCGAGAAAAAAGTAAAAATCATCGGTAATGGAACTGTTAATATCCACAAATTTGTACAAGATGTGGATATCAGTAGTCTACATTTTAAAGAATACGTAAATTATGAAGTATTAAAATCCATTTTGGATACAACTGATCCAAAAGATTTAAAGAAAGTATTAAAAGAAAGATATCATGATTTAGTTCCAAAGCACATTACAACAGAAGATATTATTGCATCAATCAGTTATTTGTTAAACTTAGATCATGGATTAGGTAATGTGGATGACATTGACCACCTAGGAAACAGAAGAATTCGCTGTGTTGGTGAATTATTGCAAAACCAATTCCGTATTGGTTTAACAAGACTAGAAAGAGTTGTTCGTGAAAGAATGACCATTCAAGATTTAGATGTCATTACACCACAAACTTTAATTAACACGAAGCCAATTACATCAGCAATTCGTGAATTCTTTGGAAGTTCACAATTGTCGCAATTTATGGATCAAACCAACCCATTGTCAGAATTAACTCATAAAAGAAGAATTTCTGCATTAGGACCAGGAGGTTTATCGAGAGAAAGAGCAGGATTTGAGGTTCGTGATATTCACTATACGCATTATGGTAGATTATGTCCAGTAGAATCTCCAGAAGGACCAAACATTGGATTAATTTCTGCATTATCTTCCTTTGCCATCATTAATGAATATGGATTTATTGAAACACCATATCGTAAGATTGACAAAGAAACTGGAAAAGTAACCGATGAAATTAAATACATGCCAGCAGATGAAGAAGATCGCTATGTAATCGCACAAGCATCGGAACCATTAGATGAAGAAGGCAGATTATTAAATCCAAGAATTAAAGTAAGACATAAAGAAGAAATTACTGAGGTGGATCGTGATCAAGTAGACTATATGGACGTTTCACCAAAACAATTAGTATCTGTTGCTGCAGCAATGATTCCTTTCTTAGAGCATGATGACGTAAAACGTTCTTTAATGGGATCGAACATGCAAAGACAAGCAGTTCCTTTATTGATTCCAGAATCACCACTTGTTGGTACAGGAATTGAATATCGAGCTGCAAGAGACTCTGGAATTACGATTACAGCCAACAATGATGGAGTTGTTGAAAAAGTATCTGCGGATGAAGTTCGTGTTCGTAATAAAAAAGGTGAAGTAGATGTATACCGCCTAAGAAAATTCAAAAGAACCAATGGTGGAACTTGTATTAACCAAAGACCAGTTGTATCAGAAGGAGAAAAGCTAAAAGCAGGAGACATTATTGCAGATGGACCATCAACTAAAAATGGAGAGATGGCTCTAGGAAGAAACGTATTAGTAGCTTATACAACTTGGGAAGGATATAACTATGAGGACGCTGTTTTAATCAGCGAAAGATTAGTGAAAGAAGATGTTTATACGTCAATCCACATCGAAGAATACGATTGTGAATGTCGTGATACAAAATTAGGCCCAGAAGAAATCACAAGAGATATTCCAAATGTAGGAGATGATGGATTAAAGGACCTAGATGAAAACGGAATCATTCGTATTGGTGCAGAAGTAAGACCAGGCGATATCTTAGTTGGTAAAGTTACACCAAAAGGAGAAACAGAACTTACAGCAGAAGAGAGACTACTACGTGCCATCTTTGGTGAAAAAGCAAGAGAAGTACGTGACACATCCCTTCGTGTACCACATGGAGAAGCAGGAACAATCGTTGATGTTAAAATCTTTACCAGAGATAATTCGGATGAATTAGGACCTGGCGTTAACCAAATTATTCGTTGCTATATCGCAACAAAGAGAAAAATCTCAGTTGGTGATAAAATGTCTGGTCGACATGGTAACAAGGGTGTTATTTCTAGAATTTTACCAGAAGAAGATATGCCATTTATGCCAGATGGAACACCAGTCGATATCGTATTAAATCCACTTGGTGTACCTTCTCGTATGAACTTAGGTCAAGTACTAGAAGTTCATTTGGGAATGGCAGCACGTGCTTTAGGATGGCATGTTGCAACTCCAGTATTTGATGGAGCAAAAGCAAATGAAATCGAAGAACTACTAGAAAAAGCAGGACTATCTAAAGATGGAAAAACCATCCTATATGATGGAAGAACTGGAGATCCATTTGATAAACCAATTACGGTTGGTGTTATGTACATGCTAAAACTACACCACTTAGTTGATGATAAGATTCATGCGCGTTCAACAGGACCATACTCATTAGTAACACAACAACCACTAGGAGGTAAAGCTCAATTTGGTGGACAAAGATTTGGAGAGATGGAGGTTTGGGCACTTGAAGCTTATGGTGCAGCATATACCTTACAAGAAATGTTAACCATCAAATCAGATGATGTGGTAGGAAGAGTAAAAACCTATGAAGCGATCGTAAAAGGAGAAAATGTTCCTGAACCAGGAGTTCCAGAAAGCTTCAAAGTATTAATTAAGGAACTACAATCTTTAGGATTAGACATTCGTCTATATTCCGAAGATAACAAAGAGCTAGAATTAAAAGAAAACATCGATGACGGAATTGATTTCAACATGGAAAATGAAAAGAAAGTACAAGAGGAAGAAGTAATCATTGATGAAGATGAACTTGCTTCAGAGGGATATATGGAAGAATCAGAATTAGATGACGAAGAGAGTGACGCAATCTTTTCTGATTTAGAAGATGACTTAGATTTAGAAGATCTAGAAGATGAAGAATTCGAAGAATAAATAATTGAATACGGGAATCCAAGATCGCAAGGAAAAGACAGGAGGATATGTTCGAGCAGTGGCATTTTTCACTTGCGATAGGGCCCGACTAGGGAAACCGACCAAATATTTTTAAGGGGGCTAAATTCGTGGACGAACTAGAAATCTTTGATAAAATCAAGATAGGATTAGCATCAGATGAAAAGATTAGAGAATGGTCAAAAGGTGAAGTAAAAAAACCGGAGACAATTAATTATCGTACGTTAAAACCAGAAAAAGATGGATTATTCTGTGAGAGAATTTTCGGACCAACAAAAGATTGGGAATGCCATTGTGGTAAATATAAAAGAGTACGCTATAAAGGAATTGTTTGTGACCGTTGTGGAGTAGAAGTAACAAAAGCAAAAGTAAGAAGAGAAAGAATGGGACATATCGAACTTGCAGCACCAGTTGCACACATTTGGTACTTTAAAGGAATTCCTTCTCGAATCGCTTTAATGCTAGATATTTCACCAAGAAGTCTAGAAAAAGTAATATATTTTGCATCCTATATCGTAGTAGATAATGGAAATACAACCTTGGCAAAAGCACAAGTATTAACAGAAAAAGAATACCATGAAGCAGTAGAGAAATTCGGAAAAGGATCTTTCAAAGCAGAAATGGGAGCAGAAGCAATTCGTAAATTATTAGAAGAAATTGATCTAGAAAAATTAGCCAATAGTTTAAAGAAAGAACTAGAAAATGCGAGTGAGCAAAAGAAAGCTAAAATCGTAAAAAGATTAGATACAGTAGAAGCATTTAAATTATCTGGAAATCGTCCAGAATGGATGGTTATGAATGTTATTCCAGTTATTCCTCCAGAGATCAGACCAATGGTACAATTAGATGGTGGAAGATTTGCAACATCGGATCTAAATGATTTATATCGAAGAGTAATCAATCGAAATAATCGTTTAAAAAGACTATTAGAATTAGGAGCACCAGAAATCATTGTTCGAAATGAAAAAAGAATGTTACAAGAATCAGTAGATGCTTTAATTGACAATGGTAGAAGAGGAAGACCTGTAACAGGTGCTGGAAACCGTGCTTTAAAATCCTTATCCGATATGTTAAAAGGAAAACAAGGTAGATTCCGTCAAAACCTATTAGGAAAAAGAGTTGACTATTCTGGTCGTTCTGTTATCGTTGTAGGACCAGAACTAAAAATCTATCAATGTGGTTTACCAAAGGAAATGGCAGTAGAGTTATTCAAACCATTTGTTATGAAAGAATTGGTTAGTAGAGGAATTGCGCATAATATTAAAAATGCAAAAAGAATGGTAGAAAGATTAAGACCAGAAGTATGGGATATCTTAGAGGATGTTATTCAAGATCATCCAGTTATGCTAAACCGTGCACCAACATTACATCGATTAGGTATTCAAGCATTTGAACCTGTTTTAGTAGAAGGTAGAGCAATTAAGCTACACCCACTTGTATGTACAGCATTTAACGCAGACTTTGATGGAGATCAAATGGCAATTCACGTTCCACTATCTCCAGAAGCACAAGCAGAAGCAAGATTTTTAATGTTATCAGCTAATAACTTGTTAAAACCACAAGATGGCAAACCAGTAACTGTTCCAACCCAAGATATGATCTTAGGAAGCTATTATTTAACCATGGATACAACTGGTGAACAAGGAGAAGGAAACTATTTTTCATCTCCAGAAGAAGCAATTATTGCTTATGAAAATCATTGCTTAGGATTACATGCAAAAATTAAAGTAAGAATCCAAAAAGAATTAGAAAATGGTGATATTCGTCAAAAAGCAATTGAAACAACGGTTGGTAGAATTATTTATAACACGGGTATTCCACAAGACTTAGGTTTTGTTGACCGTACTGACCCAGAACATGAATTTGATTTAGAAGTAAATTTTGCTATCACCAAAAAGAATATTGGAAAAATCATTGAAAAATGTATTAATATTCATGGACTAAGCAGAACTGCAGAATTACTAGACTATATCAAAGCAACTGGTTTCAAATATTCTACAACAGGAGCAATTACAGTTTCTGTTGATGATGTAAAAGTACCAGAAGCAAAGAAAACCATTTTGGAAAAAGCAGATGGAGAAGTTGCCAATGTATTAAAACAATACAAGAGAGGTTTAATTACAGAGAATGAAAGATATAACTCTGTTATTAAAATTTGGGAAAAAGCAACCGATGAAGTTACCAAGGCAATGGAAGAAAACTTTGATGACTTAAACCCAGTATTCATGATGAGTAAATCTGGAGCCAGAGGTAATATCAACCAATTAAGACAGATTGCTGGTATGCGTGGAATGATGGCATCAACAACAGGTAAAACAGTTGAAATCCCAATCAAATCTTGTTTCCGTGAGGGACTAGATCCACTAGAATACTTCATTTCTGCCCATGGTGCTAGAAAGGGACTTGCGGATACTGCTTTAAGAACAGCAGACTCTGGATACTTAACAAGAAGACTTGTTGACGTTTCACAAGATATTATCGTAAGAGAACATGATTGTGGAACAACAGATGGTATCGAATTAACCGATATTATGGATGGAAATCAAGTAATTGAAAAATTATCTGAAAGACTAATCGGAAGATATCCATTACATGATATTATTGATCCAAATACGAAAGAAGTGATTGCTTCAACCGATACGTTAATCACAGAAGCAATTGCAGATAAAATTATTGCAGCAGGAATTAACAAAGTAGAAGTTCGTTCTGTTTATGGATGCCGTACGAAACATGGTGTATGTAGTAAATGCTATGGTATGGCACTTGCTGGACGTGAAGAAGCCAATATTGGTGAAGCAGTTGGTATCATTGCAGCTCAATCCATTGGAGAGCCTGGTACACAGCTTACGATGAGAACCATTCACTCTGGTGGTGTTGCTGGTGTTGCCGATATTACACAAGGTCTTCCTAGAGTGGAAGAGCTATTTGAGGCAAGAAAACCAAAGGGTATAGCGATTATTTCTGAAATTGATGGTAAAGTAAAGATTGCAGAAAATAAAAATCGAAAAGAAATTATTGTAACATCAAAAGAAGATAGTAAAACTTATGTGATCCCATTTGGCGCTAAAATAGCCGTAAAGGACGATCAAGAAGTATTAGCAGGAGATCCATTAACAGAAGGATCTATCAATCCAAATGAAATTTTAGTAATTAAGGGAGCAAAAGGCGTATTTGAGTATCTTGTACAAGAAGTACAAAAAGTTTATCGTAATCAAGGTGTTGATATCAATGATAAACATATTGAAGTGATTGCAAGACAAATGCTTAAGAAAGTACGTGTAGAAGATAATGGCGATACCGACTTATTCCCAGGATCTTTAGTCGATGCTTATGAATTAAAGGATAAAAATGAAGAAGCAATTGCAGCTGGAAAAAGACCAGCAACTTACAAACAAGTATTACTTGGTATTACCAAAGCTTCTCTTGCGACTGAAAGCTTCTTATCTGCAGCATCTTTCCAAGAAACAACAAGAGTATTAACAGAAGCAGCAATTAAAGGTAAAACAGATGAATTAATCGGATTAAAAGAAAATGTTATTATCGGTAAACTAATTCCTGCAGGAACTGGTGTAGCACCATACAAGAATACAAGAATTAGTACCATTCTTGATGAAACAAGTGAAGACGTAGTAGAAGAAGACAAGAAAGACGAAGAAGTAGCAACCGTCGAAGAATAGATGAAAAGATGTATGAGAGAAATTCTTTCATACATCTTTTTCGTTGAAGAAAAAGGATTTTTATGATAAAATAGAAAGGATCGTTTGTAGAAGAAAGTTTGGGAGCAATAAAACCATGCGAAAAAGCAATATAGAAGGGAAAGGGTAGTATGTTGGAGGTAATGATTTTGGGATACTACATATTTGCAAAGCTATTTCCTGTAATCGTTGGTCTTTATTTACTGAATCTCTGTCTTGGTGTTTTCTTAAAAAAGTGGAAGACAAACTGGTGGAATCGGGCAGCACTGATCCTATTAGGAAGTATGACGGTTATTCACCTATATCAAAACTTTGTGTTAGGAACACTTCAGATTGAAATTCCGTTTCAACAAAAAGAATTACCGATCTTTTTATTCCTTTTCGCGATGATCCTACAGTATCAAGGATATCGAAAGATCAAATTATTGAAGGAGGAAAAAGGAGAAAAGCAAGAGGAAAAATGATGAAAATATATTGCAAGGAGGCATAAGGCGGAAAAGAAAGGCGCCTTATGCCTTTCTTTTTAGAGAAAAGCGTGATATAATTAAAAAGATGGTTTGTAGAATAGAATTCAAAACATTGCAATGAAGAAATTGGTAGTATAGTTTGCTTTGAAGGAGGAAGCGATATGATACAGATTTGTTTAGCAGCGGTATCCATCCATTCCATCGCACGGAGTGTTTCGCAAATTCTCTGTGTCCTCTATTTGATTTACGTAATTTGGGGACTAGTAACCAAAAAAAGTGGAACGAAGAGAGATAGAAGGATAAAATTACTGGGATCCGCAAGCATCGCATTTTTGCTATTCATTCAGTTATTCATCGAAAGGTTATTCCATCTGAATGTTTATCACTCGATAGCAACCATACCAATGCTTTTCTTAGCGATTATCCTTTTCCTTCTCAACTCTTCCCCAATTGAAAAGTAGAGAAAGAAGGGGGAAAAACGAAATAATAGTACTACCGAAAAAGGCTGGGAGTTCCCAGCCTTTTTTGTAAGAAAAATAAAAAGACAGGAAATCGATAACCTGTCTTTACACTTATTAAAAATAGATGGAATAAATCAAAATAGAAAAGAAAAAAGGTTTTTCCTCACTCTTCCAAATTTTCCAGACCATATTCAATGATTTGATTAATAACTGCATTAAAGCTGATTTGATGTTTATCAGCCAATTCATTAATTTTATCGTAGGATCTCCCATTGATTCGAATTGTTCTTGTAATGGTATCACTGGATCTCTTTGGACGTAGTATTGATAATTTAGACATCTATTTCACCACCAATATAAATAGTACACAAAAAATAACCGTAAATAAGTACACAAAAATGTACGCTTTTGTAGTATTTCCTATTATAAGGCGGAAAAGTTGAAAAAAAACTCGTAATTTGTCGATAATATCGAAAAATTACGAAAATGGCCAATTAGAAAGAAAATATTTGAAAATTAACATAAAATATGGTAAAATAAATATATTCCAATGTAGGAGGTGGCAAAATGCGGTTTGATCAAAAGCGCATAGCCAGAATGAGTCAAGCGCTTTGGAAAGGGAGTGTACTCACTTTTCCAAAGCAAGACGTAATGATCACAGATGTGGTAGCCATCCTGACGCTCCGATACAAAGAACATCTAGAATTTTGGCAGGTAACTGCGATGGATGATCGGGCGGAATACCGAAGCTGGGAAAACAGAATAAAAGAGGAGGTCGATCCCTACTACGATGCTTTACGAGTTGCACTGGAACGTGCGATTCAAAGAAAAAAATCCGGATTTTATCGATTACTCATAAAAATCGGAATCTGCAAAAATGAAATTCGAATCGACCGGAAGCATTCCAAGATCATCCAACAGGCCTTATCGGCTATTGGAAGCATAACAAAACCAAATAGCGTATTACCTTGCAATGTGACATGGAAGCTAGATTTGGACAAAAACCTGTTTCGGGAAGTTATTTACTAAGTGATCATGAAAAGAGTCAAGAGAGGAGGAGCAAAAGCTTTACCTCTCTTGTATTTTTAGCTACAAGCATATTTGAGGATTTCCTAAAATTAAAAATTTTATGTAAACATGGTATAATAAGAAGAGTTACCTAGTAGAAATTTCCTAGCCAATCCTATTATTATAAGAAAGGTGATAACAGATGATGAAAGAGCAGATTTTTAAGGAAATGAGCAAATTGCGGGCAAAAAATCCAGAGTTTGATGTGATGGTCTCACAGATCGAGAACGAAATCGACCTATTTGTTAAACGAGTAAACAGCGAAAGATCTTTCCGACCGATTTCTGCTTCTCAGAGCGGTATTTCTCTGAAAGTTCCGGCTGTCCCACTCAATGTCACAGAAAAGAGCTATCTTTTATGCTACCTAGAAGCGAAATATGACGATGTTGTGGGCCCTCATTTTACGATGCGGAAATGCTTGCTGTCGAAGAAGTACAAAATCAAATCTCTACCATGGAATGATCTTGGAGACTGCTATTAAGCATTTGCAAAAACAACTGGAGCGGTGCTACCGCTTCCAGTTGTTTTTGGTTGGAAAACGAAAAAGAAAAGAAGAAAAAACAAGGTGAAAATTGTGTGAAAAAAGCCGGAAACCTTGACAAATACTAGAATTGAAGATAGAATAAAACAAAGTAATAAAAGGGAGATTTTTATGTCCAATAAACGAAATAATTTTTTTAATGAAAGATCTGGAAAATTGATTGTATACTTGGTCGCAATCATTATTTTGCTTGTCATTTTATGTTCAATTGACACAAAATACATTTTGCCATCAATAGCTACGTTTCTTTGTTTTACCATTTATACGATTGTTATTATTTATCAGAGAGAGGAAGAATTAGAAACTCAAATCAAAGAAATTACCACTTCCTTAGATAAAGTGGCTAAAGTAGCTTTTATGAATGCACCAATTCCGCTAGCGATTGTGAATGAAAAAGGTGTTATCATATGGAATAGCAATTGTTTTACAGATGAATTCTTGGCAACGGATATTCATGCATATATCAAAGAGATCATGCGAGAATACAAAGTAGAAGTTGCGAATAACAAAGGAACGCAAAAATTAAAAATTGATAGCAAGATTGAATTAGGAGAGAAAAAATATCATGTAATGGGAGAAGCAGTAAGGGGATCCCACTTAATGAAAAACCAAAACCTTGCTGTCCTATATTTCTTAGATGAAACCGAATATTTAAACTTAAAAAGAAAATTTGACGATTCTCAAATTTGTATTGGGATTCTAACAGTTGATAATTATGAAGAAATGATGCAATCTGTGGAAGAAGAAGAAAAACCACAGGCAATTGCTTCGATTGAGAAAAAAATCTATGATTGGGCATCTCGTTATGAAGGCTTAGTAATTAAGTCAGACCGTGACAAATTTATAACGGTATTTGAGCAAAAAGCATTGGACAAAATCGTAGAGCAAAAATTTAGTATTTTAGATGATATCAAAGAATTAGATATATCGAGTAAATTGCCAGCAACGTTAAGTATTGCAATTTCCAACGAAGGAAATTCAAATTACGAAAAATATAAAGATGCTTTGTTAGAATTAGATATTGTTTTAGGACGTGGTGGAGACCAAGCCATTACACGTAAAAATGGAAAATATGTATTCTTTGGAGGAAGAACACAAGAAGTTGAAAAAAAAACAAAGGTCAAAGCAAGAATTGTAGCTCAATCTCTAGAAGAATTAATTCATGAGTCAGAACGTGTCATCATTATGGGACATACCAATCCAGATATGGATGTGATGGGATCTGCTCTTGGTATTTATCGTTTAGCAAAAGAAATGGGAAAAGAAGTATTTATTGCGAACCAAGTGGCAGGAGTTGGAATTGAACATTTCCTATCGGAAGCTAAGAAAGAAGAAGAATATCAAAGTGTTTTCATCGATAAATTAGAAGCATTAGCAAAAATCAACTCAGATACACTTTTGGTGATTGTTGATACAAATAAAAAAGATTATGTAGAAATCCCAGAACTATTAGGAGAAACGAAAAAAATCGTTGTCATCGATCATCATCGCAGAAGTACAGACTATATTGAAGAAGCAATTTTAACCTTTCAAGAAGTATATGCATCATCTGCTTGTGAGCTTGTGACAGAAATTTTGGAATATACAGAAACGCAACCAGAATTGAAACCAATTGAGGTAGAAGGTTTGTATGCCGGAATTATGATGGATACGAAAAACTTTACTTTTAAAACTGGAGTTCGAACTTTTGAAGCAGCAGCTTTCTTAAGAAAATGTGGCGTAGACATCATCAAAGTAAAGAAAATGTTCCAAAGCGATTTAGAAATGTATAACAAGATATCGGATATTGTAGGAAATTCAGATGTTATTCACGAAAATATAGCCATTGCAACTTACCAAGAAGAAATCGGAGATGCCAATATTATTTGTGCAAAAGCGGCAGATGAACTATTAACCATTAGCGATATTACGGCATCATTCGTTATTGGACACCTTGGCAATAAATTCTGTATTAGTGGACGTTCCATTGGGGACATTAATGTACAACTAATTTTAGAAAAGTTAGGTGGAGGAGGACATATTACTTTAGCAGGAGCTCAAGTAGCAGGAATCTCGATGGAAGAAGTAAAAGAAGAATTAATTCGCAAAATTGATGAATATTTTGCAGAATAGGGAAATTAGAGTCAAAAGGAGGAACTAGAAAATGAAAGTGATCTTATTAGAGAATATCAAGGGAGTAGGAAAGAAAGATGAAGTCATCAATGCTAGTGATGGATATGCTCGCAATTTTCTATTTCCGAAAAAATTAGCGTTAGAAGCAAATAAAGAAAACATGGCAAAATTACAAGCAAAAAAGGCTTCTGATCAACACAAAAAAGATGTAGAAAAAGAACAAGCTTATGAAATTGCGAAGACATTAAAGACATTACAATTAGAGATAAAAGTAAAAGCTGGAGAAAATGGAAAAATCTTTGGAGGAGTAACAGCCAAAGAGATCTCAGATAACTTAAAAGAGAATTATCAAATTGAAGTCGACAAAAAAAAGATTATCCTAGAAGAACCAATTAAAAATTTAGGAGTTTTTCAAGTAGAAATTAAGCTTTATGAAGGAGTAACTGGAAAACTAAAAGTACAAGTAAGCTCAATCTAAAGGAGAGAAAAAATGGATTTAGGAAAGGTACCACCAAATGATATTGAAGCAGAACAAGCTGTGATTGGAAGTATGCTAACTGATAAAGATGCAGTTTCTTCTGCACTGGAAGTATTAAGACCAGATGACTTTTACCGAGATGATAACCGAATTATATTTTCGGCAATCATGAATCTATATAACCGTTCCGAACCAGTGGATATTATTACTCTAAAATCTGAGTTAACAAGTTTAGGCAAGCTAGAAGCGGTGGGAGGACTAGAATATGTTGCTCAACTTCCTGATAAAGTTCCAACTACATCCAACGTAGAAAAATATATTAAGATTGTAGAAGAAAAAGCACTGCTTCGTAGTTTGATAAAAACTGGTAATGATGTCATTGAATTAGGATATGATCCAACCCAAGAAGTAGAAGTTATTATGGATCAAGCAGAAAAAAAGATTTTCGATGCAATTCAAAGAAAGAATCAAAAAGGCTATCATACCATTAAAGATATTTTAGTGGATTCTTTTACAGAATTAGAAAGACTATATAACCAAAAGCAACATATTACGGGAGTTCCAACTGGATTTGCAGATTTGGACTATAAAACCGCAGGATTACATAATTCCGATTTAATCTTAGTAGCAGCAAGACCTGCTATGGGAAAATCAGCCTTTGCTTTAAATATAGCAACTAATGCTGCAGTAAGAGCAAAAGTTCCAGTTGTTATATTTAGTCTAGAGATGGCAAAAGAGCAAATGGCAAACCGTATTTTATGTAGTGAAGCGATGGTAGATAGTAATAAAGTAAGAACTGGTAAAGTAGAAGATGAAGATTGGGCAAAGCTTGCAGCAGCTTCAGGAGAGTTATCCGAAGCACCAATCTATATTGATGATACACCAGGTATCTCCATTATGGAAATTCGAGCAAAATGTCGTAAAATGAAAATGGAAAAAGACATTGGATTAATTGTTATTGACTATTTGCAGTTAATTCAAGGATCTGGAAAACGAGGAGCAAGCCGTGAACAAGAAATTTCCGAAATTAGCCGATCATTAAAAATCTTAGCAAAGGAAATCAATGTACCGGTAATTGCACTATCTCAATTATCCAGAGCGCCAGAACAAAGACCGGATCACCGACCAATGCTTGCTGATCTTCGTGAATCTGGAGCAATCGAGCAAGATGCAGACATCGTTATGTTCTTGTATCGAGATGATTACTATAACGAAGAAAGTGAGAAGAAAAATATTGCAGAAGTCATTATTGCAAAACAAAGATCTGGTTCTACCGGTACAGTCGAGCTATTGTGGCTTGGCAGCTACACAAAATTTGCGAATAAATACAAAGAATAGAGAGCAGAAAAATGGAAGAAAAAGTTTTACAAACCATTCAAAAATATCATTTAATCGAAAACAAAGATCGTATTGTTGTAGGTGTATCAGGAGGACCGGATTCCATAACTTTGTTAAACATCTTACTTTCGTTCCAAGAAGAGATGGAATTGCAACTTTTGGTAGCACATATTAACCATGGAATTCGAAAAGAAGCAATTCAAGATCAAAAGATGGTAGAAACCTTTTGTCAAGAAAGAAACCTTCCGTTTTTTGTAAAACAAGTCGATATACAAAAAATAGCACAAGAAAAGAAAATAAGTGCGGAAGCTGCAGGAAGAGAGGAACGTTATCGCTTTTTTGAAGAAATTTATCAAGAAAAACAAGCAAATCGCATTGCGACAGCTCATACAGCAAATGACAATGCAGAAACCATCTTGATGAATATGATGAGAGGAACTGGAATTTCTGGATTAAAAGGAATTGAACCAATTCGCGATGGGAAATATATTCGACCTTTGATTACTTGTACAAGAAAAGAAATCGAAGCATATGTACTAGAAAAAAAATTAAATCCTTGTATAGATCAAACAAATTTTGAGAATATTTATACCAGAAATAAAATACGAAATCAATTAATTCCAATGATGGAAAAAGAATTTAATCCAAATTTAATTTCAACCTTAAATCGATTAGCAAGTCTAGCGCAAGAAGAGGATGAATACTGGAAAAAAGTGATTCCAGAAGAGTATGAAAAACTAGTAGAAGAAGAAAAGCAAGACCAAAAAGGAAATAGAATTTCCTTGAATTTAAAAGAATTTCAAAAATTAGAACCATTTTTACAAAGTAAAATCATTCTCTATGCAATTAAGAAAGCATGCGGAACAACGCAAAGAATCGAAAAAATTCATATCGAAGATATTCGTAGGATGTGCCAGAAAAACATAGGGAACAAGCATTTAACCCCCTATCAGGGTTTAATGGTAGAAGTTAAAGAAAAAAGAATAAATGTCATAACAATGTCATAAAAAACAAAAGAAAGGGTTTAAAGGGGAAGATCCGTAAGGGAAAAAGTCGAAAAGTGAAAGCTTTCCACGACAAGAAGTACTTGAAAACCCTCTTTTTATATGGTATATTGCAGATTGATAAAAGGGAGAAAAAGCAAGAAGGAGGAAGTCTAAATTTGAAAAATGGAATTAAAACATTAGCAATGTGGCTAATTTTAGGAATTATTGTAATTGTTGTTGCTACATCAATTGTTGATAACAGCAATTCGAAACTGGAATATTCGGAACTTTTAACAAGTATTGAAGCAGGAGAGGTTAAAGAAATCACGATTTCTTCTGATGGAACTTCTGCAAGAGTTCAATTAAAAAATGAAAATACAGCTAAAGAAGTAAATATTCCAAGTATTGATAACTTAATGGAGAATTTACAAGACAGTATGCAAGCAGGAACCGTTAGTGTTACCAGTGAATCTGAATCAATTTGGATTATGCTACTTGGACTTGTAACTCCATTTGGAATTTTACTAATTTTCTTGGTTTTCTGGTATTTCTTAATGAATACAAACCAAGGTGGCAACAAAACAATGACATTTGGTAAAAGTAAAGCTAGAATGTTAAGTGCAAGCGATAAGAATCGAATTACTTTTGATGATGTTGCTGGAGTAGATGAAGAAAAAGAAGAATTAGAAGAAATTGTTGAATTTTTAAGAAATCCAAAGAAATTTACCGATATGGGAGCTAGAATTCCAAAAGGTGTACTTTTAGTAGGTCAACCAGGTACTGGTAAAACATTATTAGCAAAAGCAGTTGCAGGAGAAGCAGGTGTACCATTCTTTATCATCAGTGGTTCTGACTTCGTAGAAATGTTTGTTGGTGTAGGTGCCTCTCGTGTAAGAGACCTTTTTGAACAAGCAAAGAAAAATGCACCATGTATTATCTTTATTGATGAGATTGATGCAGTTGGTCGTCAAAGAGGAGCTGGTTTAGGAGGAGGTCATGACGAAAGAGAACAAACCTTAAACCAATTATTAGTTGAAATGGATGGATTCTCTGCAAATGAAGGTGTTATCGTTCTAGCAGCAACCAACCGTCCAGATGTATTAGATAAAGCTTTATTAAGACCAGGAAGATTTGATCGACAAATCGTTGTATCTAGCCCAGACGTAAAAGCAAGAGAACAAATTTTAGAAGTTCATGCAAGAAAGAAAAGATTAGCAGATGATATTGATTTAAAAACAATTGCAAAAAATACTTCTGGTTTCTCAGGAGCAGACTTAGAGAATGTCCTAAATGAAGCAGCTCTTTTAGCAGCTCGAAGAAATTTACCAGAAATCGGAATGAAAGAAATTGAAGATGCCATGGTAAAAGTAACCATGGGACCAGAAAAAAGAACAAGAGTAAGAAGCGAAAAAGAGAAAAAATTAGTTGCTTACCATGAAGCAGGTCATGCTGTTGTAAGCCGTTTCTTACCAACACAAGATCCAGTTCATCAAATTTCGATCGTACCAAGAGGAATGGCTGGAGGATATACAATGTATCGTCCAACAGAAGATAAATCATTCATGTCAAGAACAGAAATGATTGAACATATTATCTCTCTTCTTGGTGGTAGAGTTGCTGAGAAATTAATTCTAGATGATATTTCAACAGGAGCAAGTAATGATATTGAAAGAGCAACGAAAATTTCAAGAGATATGGTAACTCGCTATGGTATGAGTGAACGAGTTGGAACCATAACTCTTGGACAGACACAAGAAGAAGTATTCCTAGGAAGAGATTTTGCACAATCCAAAGAATATTCCGAAGAAACAGCTGCTGTAATTGATGAAGAAGTAAAACGAATTATTGATCAAGCATATAACACAGCCCTTGAAATTTTAAGAACACATGTTGATAAATTACATGCTGTTGCAGGTGTGCTATTAGAAAAAGAAAAAATCGATGGAGATGAATTCGAGCAAATTTTTAATGATTAAAAGGAGAAGGGACAAATGGAATATCACTATCGACCACAAGGTGTATGTTCCACAGAAATTATATTTAATGTGGAAAACGGTATCGTAAAAAGCTTAAAAGTGGTAAATGGATGTAATGGAAATTTACAAGGAATTGCTAAATTAGTAGAAGGAATGAAGGTAGAAGAAGTAATACATCGACTAAAGGGAATTACTTGTGGAAGAAAACCAACATCTTGTCCAGATCAAATTGCAAGAGCTTTTGAAGCATATTTGAAACAATAGAGAAAAAATCCAGCGTAAGAAAAGAAGAAATCATTTTCTTGCACTGGATTTTTTTAAAGTTTTTGATAGAATAGAAAAAAAGAAAGGAAGAGGATCATGAGAGCAATCGTGACAGGAGCATCTTCCGGTATCGGAAGAGATATGGCGAGATATTTAAGTAAATTAGGATATGATTTAATTTTAGTGGCAAGGGATGAAGAAAAATTAAAAAAATTGCAAGAAGAATTAAAAAAGAATCAAAAAGAAGTGGAATATGAGCGAGTGGATTTAGCAAATGAAGAGGCATGTCGAGAGTTTCATAAAAGAGTGAAAGAAAAATATGGAACGGTAGATATGCTCATTAATAATGCTGGTTTTGGGCTATTTGGTGAGTTTGAAAAAACGGATCTCGATGTAGAAGTATCGATGATCCAAACGAATGTAATAGCGGTTCATATTTTAACCAAGCTTTTTTTGCAAGATATGCGTAAAAAAGATCAGGGAATGATTTTAAACGTAGGATCAGTAGCAGGATTTCTTCCAGGTCCGCTGATGGCTACTTATTATGCAACCAAAAACTATGTATATCGTTTTACCGAAAGTATTCAATATGAACTTCGTAAGGAAAAGAGTAGGATAGTTATTAGCGTACTATGTCCAGGACCAGTCAAAACAAATTTTAACCAAGTTGCAAAAGTAAAATTTAATTTAAAAGAAAGATCCAGTGAAGAAATTGCAAAATATGCGATTGATCAATTTCTTCAGAAAAAAAGAGTGATTGTTCCAGGATGGGATATTAAACTAGCACGATTTTTTTCAAAAATTATACCAGATCGAATTTTAATGATTGCAAGCTATCATGCACAAGACAAAAAACGATAAAACCATAGGAAAAACATTGATAAAAACAGGAATGTGAGATATAATGGACGGAGAAAAAAGAAGGGACTTTAGGAGAGTAAACATGAAGATGAATGAAAAAACAAAAGATATTTTAGAATGGGTTTATTGTATTATCATTGCATTTGTTTTAGCACTCTTGATTAAATATTTTATTGGAACACCAACAGTTGTTCAAATGCAATCAATGGATCCAACCTTAAAGCAAGATCAAAGATTGATTTTGAGTCGTATCGGAAGAACCTTTCATCAAATGCCAGAAAGAGGGGATATCATCACTTTTGAAGCGCCAAATGTCAATGTTTCGATAATTGATGAAAGTAATCCGGTTGCAACCTATGATTATGAACCAAAGGGTCTTTGGAAGAAATTTCAATATTATGTACTAGAAGTTGGAAAAAAGAGTTTTATTAAACGTGTCATTGGGCTTCCGGGTGATCATATTGAAATTAAAGATGGAAAAGTCTATCGAAATTCAGAAGAATTGCAAGAAGATTATTTACAACCAGGAGTTGTAACAACTTCAAATGCTTATCAAGATTTTGTCGTTCCAGAAAATTATGTATTTGCTATGGGGGATAATCGTGAGCATTCAACAGATTGTCGAGATTTTGGTTGTATTCCGTTAGAAAAAATTGAAGGAACCGTAATTCTTCGTATTTGGCCACTGAATAAATTTGGATTTGTTCAATAAAAGGAAAAATGCAAGGAGGAAAAGTCTTGGACTTTCAAAATCTAATAGGAAATGAAAAAATAAAGCAAGAATTAAAGAAAATTGTACAAGAAAACCGAATTGTGAATAGCTATCTTTGGACAGGTGTTGAGGGAATTGGAAAGAAAGAATTTGCAAAAACTTTTGCAAAACTAATTCTTTGTCAAAATCATCGAGAAGATTGTCATACTTGTGATTCTTGTATCAAATTTGAATCCGAAAACCATCCAGATTTTTTATGCATTGAACCAGATGGAAAATCCATTAAAATTGAACAAATTCGAGCAATGCAAGAAAAAGTATATGAAAAACCAATTAATGGAGAACGAAAAGTATATATTCTCAATGATGCAGAGAAAATGACACAAGAAGCACAAAATTGTTTATTAAAAACATTGGAAGAACCACCAGCTTATGCAGTCATCATTCTCATTACTTCCAACGAAGCGGCCCTTCTATTAACCATTAAATCAAGATGTTTAAAGATACCATTCGAAAAAATTTCGAACGAAGAGTTGAAAAAATATCTTTTGGAAAAAGGCGAACAAAATATTTCCGAAGAGCTATTGCAACTTTATGATGGAAGCATTGGAAAAGCGCTGAACCTAAAGGAAAAGAAAGAAGAATATGAAGGCGTTATTGATCTGGTAAAAGGAATTGAAAGCTCAGACTATATCGACTATCAAAAAAAAGAAGAAATTCTTTTAAAGAATAAAGAGAATATCCAAGAATTACTTGCCTATTTTATGATCCTTCTTTACCAGAAAACAAAAGAAAACTTGCAATATCGTAGAACAATTGAATACGTAGAAGAAGCAAAACTACGATTAACAAGAAATGCAAATTTTGATATGACGATTGATCAAATGTTACGAAAAATTTGGGAGGAAATGAATGAAAAACATCGTAGGAATTAGATTTAAAAAGCCTGGTAAGATCTACTTTTTCGATCCAGGAAATTTCCGAATTGGAAAAGGTGACTTTGTCATTGTAGAAACTTCTATGGGAGAAGAATATGGCGAAGTAGTAACCAATATGCGAAAAATAGAAGAAGAAAAAATCGTTGCACCACTTAAGAAAGTGGTTCGTATTGCAACGAATGCAGATAAAAAGAATTATCGTGAAAACAAACGAAAAGAAAAAGATGCTTTTCGTATTTGCGAAGAAAAGATCAAGAAGCATCAATTAGAAATGAAATTAGTGGATGTAGAATATAAATTTGATAATAGTAAAATCCTTTTCTATTTTACGGCAGATGGAAGAATCGATTTTCGTGAGCTTGTAAAAGAATTAGCATCTGTATTTAAAACCAGAATTGAATTGCGCCAGATAGGGGTTCGTGATGAAGTAAAACGAATCGGAGGAAATGGTGTTTGTGGTAGAGAGTTATGCTGTTGTTCTTTTCTTTCTAACTTTGAAACTGTATCGATTAAGATGGCGAAAGAACAAAACATTTCATTAAATCCATCGAAAATATCTGGAAATTGCGGAAGATTAATGTGCTGTCTAAAATATGAGCAAGAAGTTTATGAAGAAAAGCTAGCAAGACTTCCAAAAATAGGAGCACTAGTAAAGACAGAAGATGGAGAAGGTGTTGTTGATGGAATTGAAACTTTAAAAGAGAAGGTTCGCGTTAAGATAAAAGAAAAAGATAGTGACGAATTTTTCTTCAAAAAATATGATGCAAAAGACATTAAGATTCTAAAAAATGTAGAAGATAAAAAAGTTGATCCAGAAGAACAAGAACATATGGCAGAATTAAACGAATTAGAAAAATTAGAAGAACAAGATGAAAAAGAATTATCCAATAAAGATGAAATTTAAGATGAAAGGTGGTGAAAGAGATGGCATACAAAATATCAGATGCATGTATTGCATGTGGAGCATGTGCAGCAGCATGTCCAGTACAATGCATTAAACAAGATGGAGATAAGTATAAAATTGATGGATCAGCATGTATTGAATGCGGAACATGTGCTAGTGTTTGCCCAGTAGGAGCACCAACACAGGAATAATGAAATGATAGGAAGTACCAGTCTAAGAAAGGTACTTCTTTTTTGTGAAAAACAAGATATAATAAAAAGTGTTAAGTAAATGGTTAAGAAAAATAGCAAAATTGTAAAAAACAGTTGATAGAAAAAAATTAATTAAAGTTATACACTTAATTTGGAGGTTGATAAAATGAATTTAGGAAATAATTTATTTCAAGCGAGAAAAAAAGCAGGATTATCACAGGAAGCAGTTGCTGAAAAGTTGGGTGTAAGTAGACAAACCATTTCAAAATGGGAAACAGATGAAACAGTACCAGATATCTATCAGGCAAAGAGATTAGCAAAATTATATCATTTATCTTTGGATGAACGAATAGAATTTGATATGGATAGGAAACAGATAGAAGAAGTGATAAAAAATACAAATGAAGAAAAAGATTCGAAAATTGATTGGACAAATGCCTGGAGTAAAAAATATCCTGTACTTGCAACCTATCAAAACAGAGTTGATAAAACAAAGTATGCTCTTGAAATTAGAAAGATGCTGAATAATTTGAGGATAGAATATGGTTATAACACTCTCGACAGTATGTTAATTCTAAAAGATATACTTTATCATGAATGGAAAGATAAGAAATAACGACAATGGAACTACAAAAACAATTTTAATATTAAAAAATTAAGTATAAAATGTGGAGGTTGCTATGACTAATATTATTATATATGGTTCTCATTATGGAACAACGAAAGAGTATGCAGACGAACTTTCAAGAAGAACGAAGATACAAGCACTACCTTATGAAAAAATAAAAGAAATAAATAATTATGATAACATTATATATTTGGGTGCAGTGTATGCAGGTGGAATACTAGGAATGTCTAAAACATTAAATAAGTTAAATAATATAGCCAATAAAACAATTATGATTGTAACAGTTGGACTTGCAGATCCAACGGATGAGCAGAATATCCATAATAAAATCAATCAAATAAAGAGTCAAATCCCAAAAGAAATTTTTGAAAAAGCAAAAATAATTCATTTGAGAGGTGGAATTGATTATTCAAAATTAAATTTTGCTCACAAAACGATGATGAAATTACTTTATCATGCAGTTAAAAAATTACCAGAAGACAAGCAAACTGCAGAAAATAAGGCAATAATAGAAACATATAACAAAAAAGTGGACTTCATTGATTTCTCAAGTTTAGATAAGATAATAAAGGAGATTAAAAAGTAAGTTTGTTTAGGACTTCCTTTAGAAAGTAGGAATAAATTCACAATAATTTCATAGTCATAAAAGAAAAAATGTGTTACAATATAGTAATTAAAACAAATTCTAGGAGACAAACATGTTACAAATCAAAAATGTTTACAAAGAATATCGAACTGGAAACTTAGTACAAAAAGCGTTAGATAATGTAAGTCTAAACCTTAGAGATAATGAGTTTGTTGCAATTCTTGGACCAAGTGGTTCTGGGAAAACAACACTTTTAAACATCATTGGTGGACTAGATCGTTATGATCAAGGAGACTTAATCATTAATGAGATTTCTACGAAAAACTATAAAGACAAAGACTGGGATTCTTATCGTAATCATACGATTGGTTTTGTTTTTCAAAGCTATAACTTAATTCCACACCAAACGATTTTAGCCAATGTGGAGCTAGCATTAACTATAGCTGGCGTTTCGAAAAGTGAGCGTAGAAAAAAGGCATTAGAAGCATTAAAGCAAGTAGGATTGGAAAATCAAGTTCATAAAAAGCCAAACCAACTATCCGGAGGACAAATGCAAAGAGTTGCGATTGCAAGAGCATTAGTCAATGATCCAGATATTCTACTAGCAGATGAGCCAACAGGAGCTTTAGATAGTGATACCAGTGTTCAAGTCATGGAATTATTAAAAGAAGTTGCTAAAGACCGTTTAGTTGTCATGGTAACACATAATCCAGAATTAGCAGAGAATTATGCTACACGTATCGTAAATTTAAGAGATGGAAAAATATGCTCGGATACGAATCCATATTTGGTAGATGAAGAGAAATATCAGAAGGCAGAGCATAAAAATATGGGAAAGACATCAATGTCTTTTTTCACTTCTTTAGCTCTTAGTTTTAATAATTTAAGAACCAAAAAAGGAAGGACATTTTTAACATCTTTCGCTGGTTCAATCGGAATTATCGGAATTGCCTTAATTTTATCTTTATCTAATGGTGTTAATACCTATATCCGAACGATTGAAGAAGATACTTTATCCGAGTATCCTTTACAAATTCAAAGTTCCGGAATTGATATGACTTCTTTGCTAATGGGTGCTACAGCAGATACAAGTGAAAACAAAGAAGAAGGTGATATCAATATTACGAAGAGCTTAACGAATATGTTTTCAACAATCGGATCCAATGACTTAGTTTCTTTGAAAGAATATCTAGAAAGTGATGATTGTCCAATTCAGGAATATGCTAAAGCGATTGAATACACGTATGACGTTACACCGATCATTTATCATTCGGATACAGAGAACTTAAGACAGCTCAATCCAGATGTTTCTTTTTCAAGTTTAGGGATAGGATCAGGAGCTTCTACCAATAGCATGATGTCAAGTATGATGAGTACCAATGTATTTTTTCAAATGCCAAGAGATGCTTCTTTATATGAAGAGCAATATGATGTGAAAGCAGGAAGATGGCCGACGAATGAGCAAGAATGCGTGCTAGTATTAACATCCAGAGGAAATATGAGTGACTTCATGCTATATACATTGGGATTAAGGGATTTTGATGAATTAGATAGCTTGATTTCACAATTTGCAAAAGAGGAAGATGTGGATACTCCAGAAGATATTGGATCATACTCTTATGAAGAAATTTTAGGAATAACTTTTAAATTAATTAATCGTAGTGATTGTTATGAATATGATGAGGAATACAAGATTTGGCGTGATAAAACCGATAATACAGAATATATGAAGAATCTTGTAGAAAATGGAGAAGATTTAAAAATTGTTGGAATTGTGCAACCGAAAGAAGGGGCAACAGGAGCTATGTTAACAACAGGAATCTATTATCCAGCTTCTTTAACCGATCATGTAATTGAAAATGCAAAAAATAGTAAGATTGTCCAAGATCAATTAGCAGATCCAGAAGTAAATGTATTTACCGGAAAAAGATTTGATGAAACAGAAACAAACAATTCATTGGATATGGATTCATTCATTGAAGTTGATACAAAAGCAATCCAATCTGCATTCAAAATTGATCAATCCAAAATCCAAGTTGACTTTGGAAACCTAAACAATATTGTAACTCAAAATTCATTACCACCACTTGATTTAGAAGATGTTTTAAAGGAATTGGACTTTTCCATATCGAGTGAAGATCTACAAACCATATTGAAAGATCTTTTAAAAGGTTATGAAACCTATATTGGAGAAAATCCAAACACAGATTTGAATCAAATTGGCAAGCAATTGTCCGACTATTTACAATCCAAAGAAGTAAATGAATTAATTAATCAAGAAATTGAAGCAATGATCAAAGAAAATAACAGTTTAACCATTACACAAGAGCAAATGCAAAAGATTATGCAAAAAGTATTAAAGGGATATGAAGCCTATGTAGAAGAAAATGATTTAATAGACATTTTGGAGTTAGATAGTCAGCTAATGGAATATCTTCAATCAGAAGAAGCAAAAGAGATTATGACAAAAAGTTTAACGAAAATCATCGAATCACAAAATTTAGAAGAACAAATTTCTAATATTATGGAGGACTATTTCAAATCGGTTGTAAATTCCATGAGTAAAAGTATGGAAAAAGAAATGAAAGCAAGTATATCAAAATTGAGTCAATCGATTTCAAAAGCGATTCGAATTGATGAAAAAGCTTTCGCAAGTGCTTTCCGTATGAAAATGACAGAAGAGGAATTATCTGAACTATTTGCTTCCTTGATGTCGAAAGAAACAGCTACGTATGAAAGTAATTTAAAAGAATTAAATTATGCAGATTTGGAAAAACCAAAGAGTATTCAGATTTATCCAAAAGATTTTGAAGGAAACAACGCAATTACCAATTTATTAAATGAGTACAACAATCGCATGAGAGAAGAAGGGGAAGAAGATAAAGTAATTTCCTATACAGATATGGTAGGAACTTTGATGAGTTCGATTACAACAATTATCGATACCATTAGTTATGTATTGATTGCATTTGTTGGAATTTCTTTAGTAGTTTCTTCTATTATGATTGGTGTCATTACCTATATTAGTGTACTAGAACGTAAAAAAGAAATTGGTATTTTAAGAGCAATTGGAGCTTCGAAACATAATGTAGCACAAGTATTTAATGCAGAAACTTTTATCATTGGAACTCTTGCAGGAGTAATTGGAATTGGAGCAACACTTCTTTTATTAATTCCAATCAACCAAATTATTTATTCGCTTTCAAATGGAGCCAATGTAAAGGCAGCTTTACCAGTTTCAGCAGGAATTATCTTAATTGTATTAAGTATCATTTTAACCTTAATTGGAGGAATTCTTCCTTCTCGAAAGGCTGCAAAGGAAGATCCAGTATTAGCGCTAAGAAGTGAATAACAAGATTCCAAAAAAAAGTTAGAAAAAAGACCAAGTTATCTTCTTTTTGCGAATCACCGGGATCTGTAATTGTGTGATTGCAATCGTAAAACTTTTTTTATTTGTTCTTTTACAATCCTTATGGTTTTGCGTTAACGCAGGATTTGGCTTTGTCTTAACAGCGAGTAAAGCAATTACCATTCGAAAATATCAAAGATTAAAAAAAGAGTTCAGAAGAGCAAATGCGAAAAGAAGAATATATGATCTATTGTCAAAATGGTGTATTACTCATCTTATTAGGAATGATGTATTTGCTTGTTAGCTCTTATATGTATTTTTACGGAACCAATACCCAGATGCATGAATATGTGACCTATCTCGTTGCACTCATTGCCTTTTATTCTATTGGAACGGCGATTTATGGGATGGTTAAATACAAAAGAAATACAGATCCATTGATCAAAGGAATTAAAATAACCAATTTTGCAAATGCCTTAACTTCAATGGTATTGACACAAGTGGTTCTGTTAGATACCTTTTCGCAAAACTATGATTCTCATATCAATGGATGTACAGGACTAGGTGTTAGTTTGATTATCCTGTTATTAGGATTGTACATGATCTTAGGAATAAAAAAGACAATGAAATTAGAAGAAAAAGATCATCGGACTTGTTTGAAATCGAACAGGGCCGATTTTTTTATTTTGTCTTGACTTTTGTGAGAGAAGCGGATATATCATAAAAATAGAGAAAAAATTGTAACAAAAAAACAACAAAAGGGACTAATTAAGTAAAAGGAGGAAAGGTTATGCAGAATATGGATGAAATTTATCGAAAATATAGTGAATTTTTATACAAATATGTATTCTGCCTAACAGGAAATGAAGATATAACAGAAGAGATTGTCCAGGAAACTTTTTTAGTAGCGGTAAAAAACAGCCATCGCTTTCGAGGAGAATGTAAGATATCTACGTGGTTATGCCAGATTAGTAAATATATTTGGTATAAGCGATTAAGGAAAGAAAAGCAAAAAAAGAAATACCAATACAAGAATTAGAAAATTTACAATCAATTGAACAATCTATCGAAGAAAATTTTTGTAATCAAGAAAAAAAGATAGCGCTATTTAAAAAATTACAAAATCTAGATGAAGATACCAGAACAGTTATGTATTTGAGGATATTAGGTAATTTTGAATATAAGGAAATAGCAGAAATTATGAATCAAACACCCAACTGGGCAAGAGTTGTATTTTTTCGTGGAAAGCAAAAGTTAAAGGAGGAATTGGATCAATGAAAAATGAGTGTGCCATTGTGAGAGATTTATTATTTAGTTATAGTGATGGTGTTTTAAGTATGACATCGAAAAAATTGGTAGAAGAACATCTAACAACATGTGAATCTTGTAGAAAGATCTTAGAGGAAATTAAACAAGATGAAGAAAAGAAGAGTCAAATAAAAGAAATTGATTATTTAAAATTTGTGAAAAAGAAAATGAATAAGAAAAATGTAGCACTTTTTATAAGTATTCTTATTTTATTATTATTAATTTTATTTCATATTCTGGTATATAATCGATATAATGAAATTGCTTCTACGATGGATATTTATTTGCAGGATGATATAACAAAAGAAGAATATGAAGCGATAAAAAACAAAATATTGGAACAAAATAATTCAATTGAAATGAAATATGTTTCAAAAGAAAGTTCATTAGAAAAATTGAAAGAAAATTTAGGAGAGAGAGCAAATCTATTAGATGGCTATCAAGAGCAAAATAATCCGCTTTATGCATTCATTGAAATAAAAGCTGATACGAGTACAGAGATCCAAGCAATTGCAGAAGCGATACAGAGCATGCCTGGAGTTGTTTCAATCAGAACCTACCAAAATTATAACCCATATGGATTATTCTTATTTGGGATTACGGATCATATAAAGTGAAAAATTAGGAAAAGTAAACAAGATGGAAATAAAAGAATTATTTCGAAATCTTGTTTATTTTTTTGAAATCTATAGAGTATCACATCCTTTTAAGATATAATGGAACCAAAATAAGACGGAATTTTAATGATTGAACGGGACTCAATAAGGAGGAATGAAATAAAAATGAGGAAAGAAATAAAAATCGTGATATTTCTATTGCTTATAATATTAGCAATAGGGGTTGGTTATTTCATTGGCTATAAAAGTGCTTATGATAGAATAGAAAACGCAACACCAAATATAACGCCAGAAACCTTTTATGCAGAAATAAAAGAAATGAAAGAAAATTGGTTCCTAGTGGAAGGATTGTCAATAAATGATATCAACTATCGAGGAAAATTTGAGTTTTCTATTGATGGAGAAACAGAGTTAGAATGGAGAGGAACCGCTATTGAAGTATCGGATTTTGATATAGGAGATACGATTTCCATTACCTATTTTGGAAATTACTTAGAATCGTCTCCGGCTCAGATTACAGGAATTATCAGAATTCAATTGTTAGATGATGAAATCTAGAGGAATCGAAAAATGGAATAAGGAGGAAAAAATGAAAGCAATTATCATTGGATGCCCAGGAGCGGGAAAGAGTACTTTTGCACGAAAATTGCAAGAAAAAACCAATCTTCCGTTATATTATTTAGATATGTTATGGCATAAACCAGATCGAACGAAACGAAAAAGAGAAGAATTTGATGAAATATTAAGAGAACTCATGAAAAAAGAAGAATGGATTATGGATGGTAATTACCAACGAACTTTAGAAATGCGTTTAAAAGAGTGTGATACCGTAATCCTATTAGATTATCCGGTAGAGGTTTGCCTTTCGGGAGTAAATTCACGCATTGGTAAGAAGAGAATAGACATGCCATGGGTGGAAGAACAATTTGATGAAGACTTTAAACAAGAGATTATTCATTTTTCGGAAGAAAAATTACCAGAAATCTATCAATTACTAGAGAAATACAAGGAGAATCGAAATATTATTATCTTCCATTCAAGAGAAGAAGCGGAAGAGTATTTAGAAAAAATATCAATTTGAAGTTCTTGAAAACTTAAGTGAGGAGAAGAAAAGATTATGATGGAAATACCGGACGATTTATGCAAAGAAATTTTTGTGTTTGCAAAAAAGACGATGAATGTATTAAAAGAGGTATATGCTGCAGAAAGTGTATATCTATGTACAATGTGTGATGGACCAATGAATCATTTCCATATTCAATTGATTCCTCGTTATTCTTTTGAAAAAAGAGGATCCAGGAATTTTGTCAAGGAAAGAAAAGAATACAAGGAAGATCCAGAAAAACTGTTAAAAATCAGAGAATTATTACGAGCCTAAATCGAAGGAAACCGAAACGAAACTAAAAGTTTATGAAACGAAACTGACTGTCGGTTGAGTTTGCAAAGAGACAATTGTAGAATGGAATTAATCAAAAAGGAGGGATTTATATGGCAAATAAAAGTATGGGAGAACTCATTACTTTTTTAAGAAAAGAAAAAGGAATGACACAAAATGATTTGGCACAAAAAATGAACGTAACAGATAAGGCGGTGTCAAAATGGGAAAGAGACTTATCTCGTCCAGATATTAATTCTATTCCAAAATTAGCAGAAATTTTAGGAATCAGCGTAGAAGAATTAGTAAATGCTCAAACGAAAGAGGAAAACAAAAAACTTGACGAAATTGTGAATGTCGCATTGATTGGAATTGGATTAGCGATGGGGATTTGTACAATTGTTACATCGCTATTAGGACAGATTGATGGGAAGAGTGGTATTGCTATGCTAGGAATTGGAATGAGTAGTTTAGCTCTATATTTACTAAAAAATAAAGAGAAGGAACAATAAATAATTAGATGGGTAGGAGAAAAGAATGGGAAAATTAATTTGTATTGGTGGCGGAGAAGTACCTAGGATCAAAAATGGAATTCAGCTACCTTATGAAACGAAAGAAATTGATCAAGAAATTGTTCGAATAGCCAATCAAAAGAATCCAAAATTATTATTTATTGGAACTGCTTCGTATGATAGTAAGGAATATTTCCAAGCAATTCAGGAAATCTTTGAAAACTTGGGTTGTAGTGTTTCAAGTTTGGATTTAGTAGATCATGAAATTACTCAATGTGAAATTCGAGAAAAAATACTGAATACCGATATTATTTATATAGGTGGAGGGAAAACAAGATTCATGTTAGAGACATGGAAAAAGTTTGGCGTAGATCAATTACTATTAGAAGCCTATGAAAAAGGAATTGTATGCTCTGGATTAAGTGCAGGAAGCTATTGTTGGTTTCAATGGAATTATGATTTAATCGAAGGACTAGGAATCATCCACGGAATAAATTGTGTTCATTATGAACAAAAAGAGCAAAAAGCCAAAGACCAGTTTTTCCAGGTTATTCAAGAAAAAGGATTACCAGGATATGCATTGGAAAATTGTACAGCTTTAGAGATTATCGATGGAAAAGAAAAAATCATCAAAAGTAATCCAAACAAAAATGCTTATAAAATTATCTATGAAGATGGTCAATTTCGACAAATTGGATATGAAAACTGAATTATAATTGAAAACGCATATTTATTTTGGTAGAGTTATTCAGAAGAAAGTAAGAAAACAAGAAAATTTGAAATATAGGGGAATTTTACATGAAAACAATCTTAGTGGTAGAAGATAATATGGATATTCATAACTTAATCAAAGAAGTATTGGAAAAAGAACCTTATACCGTTTTAGATGCTTATTCTGGTACAGAAGCATTAATGTTAATCGAAAAAGAGAAGATTGATTTAATTCTATTAGATTTAATGTTACCAGGATTAAAGGGAGAAGAAATTGTAAAAAGGGTAAAAGAAATTCCCATTCTTGTATTAAGTGCAAAAACATCCATAGAAGATAAAGTAAATGTTTTGTTAGATGGTGCAAATGACTATCTTACCAAACCATTTCATACAGAGGAACTTTTAGCAAGAATCAAAGTTCAACTAAGAATGGATAAAGAAAAGAGAAAAAAGAAAGATTTAACATACAAAGAGATGGTTCTTAAGGAAAAAGAGCATCAAATTTATCTTCGAGGTCAAACCATCCATTTTACCAAAACAGAATATGCTATTATGAAACAGTTGCTATTAGCGCCAAAACAAGTGGTAACAAAAAATCAATTATTGGATCTGATCAGCGAGGATACACTAGATTGTGACGAAAATTCGTTAAAAGTTCATATTAGTAACATTCGAAAGAAAATAAAAAAAGTGACAGAAGAAGAATATATTGAATCTGTATGGGGAATTGGCTTCAAGCTATATGACGAAGAATCTTAACGATTTTTTAACCATTCCTTAACTACTTTCTTAACCAATGGATGCTAAAATTCTAACTAGAAAGGAGAAGGTTATGGAATCAATTTTAGAAACAAATCAGTTAGAAAAAAAATATGGACGTTTTCAAGCAATCCATGATTTAACAATGCATATACCAAAAGGTGCAATTTATGGTTTAATCGGGAAAAACGGAGCAGGAAAGACAACTTTAATTCGAATCCTTTGTGGGTTACAAAAACCAACGGCAGGTACGTATCAGATTTATGGGATTTCGAATCAAAATCCGAAGATGATCGAAGTAAGAAAAAGAATCGGAGCAATCATCGAATCGCCATCACTTTGTTTGGATATGACGGCAGAAGATAATTTAAAAGAACAATACAAAATTATTGGACTTCCCAACTATGAGCACTTAGACGAAATTTTAAAACTGGTACGATTAGAAGATACCGGCAAGAAAACAGCAAAACATTTTTCATTTGGAATGAAACAGAGATTGGGATTAGCAATTGCCTTAGTAGGAACCCCAGATATCCTGATCTTAGACGAACCAATCAATGGATTAGATCCAGAAGGAATCATTGAAATGAGAGAACTCATTTTAAAATTAAATCAAGAAAAGGGAATCACATTTTTAATTTCGAGCCATTATTTGGACGAGTTATCAAAAGTCGCAACTTGTTATGGATTTATGAATCAGCATCGAATTGTAAAAGAAATCACCAAAGAAGAATTAGAACAAGATTTCCGCAAAAGAACCGAGATCGAGGTAAGCAATTTAAAAGAATGCGTGAAATATTTGGAAGAAATGCATTTTTCGTATAAAGTGATCTCAGATGAAAAAGTTGATCTATATGAAGAAGTCAATGTTTCTGATCTTGTCTTAGCACTTTCAAAAAGAAATTGTAAGGTAAATCATTTTCAAGAAAAAGGAGAATCTTTAGAAAATTATTACCTAAACTTGATGGGAGGTGCAGACAATGAATAAATTATTAAAAGCAGGATTTTTTCGATTAAGGAAAGATATTATCTTTTGGTTGTTTCTATTTTTAAGTGTTGGTATGGCAGGCTTTACGCTATTTCGTGCTTCTACTTCTTCAACGGAAGTCGTACTTGATAACTTGGTAAAGGAATATATTACCTATATTGGACTTTTTATTGCCATATTTGTAAGTATCTTTGTAGGAAAAGAATATTCAGAAGGAATCGTTCGCAATAAAGTGGTAGTAGGACATCGTCGAATTTTCATCTATTTAGCCAATTTGGTCATAACAAGTACTGTATCGGTACTATGTGTATTTCTTTATATGGCAATTATTTTGGCAATTGGTATACCGTTATTTGGACCAATGCAAATGACAATGGGACAATTTTTAATCGGTATCGGAAATATGCTATTAATCATCATTGCTTTTTGTTCGATCGATCATTGGATCACGATGCTATGCTCGGAAATTACTGTTTCCACAACAATTTGTACACTTTTGTTTATAGCAATGTTCATAGCAGCAGGGGCTTTAGGAGTAACTGCGAACAGCTCTCCCTATGTACATCATACCTATATCGATGAAAATGGGAATAGGCATATCATTAGCCAAGAACCAAGTCCCAATTATCCTGGAGATCAAGTAGTAAAAACCGCTCGCATCGTGTATTTGTTCTTACCACAAGGACAGGCGCAAGAGCTATGGGATAACGATTCTGAATATATGAATCAAATGTTCCTTTATTCGTTCGTTCTGATCGCAGTGGTTAATCTTAGTGGAATCTATTTCTTTTCGAAAAAAGAATTAAAGTAGGAGGAAAATGTGAATATAGGCTTCATTATCCTAATCGTTATCTTATGCGTTCTTTGGATTGGATTATTAGTAAAACTGTTTTTTTTCAAAAAAGCACTCCGAGAAATTGAAAAATCATTTCAATTCATATTAGAATCCGATACCAATCATTTGATCACTACTGCTTCGACCGATCAAACCGTGAGAAATTTCGTGGCGAAATTAAACGAAGAATTGATTGAATTAAGAAGACAAAAATTAGAATATCAAAATGGAAATCAAGAATTAAAAAAAGTGATTACGAATATATCGCATGATTTAAGAACGCCACTAACGGCAATAACAGGATATCTTGATTTTATGCAACAAGAACCATTAACGAAAAATCAAACAAGATACTTAGAAATTATCCAACAAAAATCAGAAGAATTAACCGAACTTACCGGACAATTATTTGATTTTTCCAAGACTATGGATCTGAGTGGAAAAATGGAAAAAGAACGATGTTGTATCAATACCATTTTAGAAGAAACGCTGTTAAGCTACTATACGATTTTGAAAGAAAAGAAGATCGTTCCAGAAGTTAGAATTTGCGAGAAAAAAATCGAGAAAGATGTTCATAAAAATTCTGTGGTTCGCATTTTTGAAAATATACTATCTAATTTGGTAAAGTACAGTGAGAAAACATTTCGCGTAGAACTACAAGAAAATGGTTTGCTTACTTTTTCAAATCGAGCAAGTTCTTTAGATGAAACAACGGTACAAAAAATCTTCGACCGATATTTTTCTGTTGAAAATGCAAAAGAATCTACCGGAATTGGATTATCCATTGCAAAACAATTGGTAGAATTAAATGGGGGAACCATAATGGCTCAATATCAAAAAGGTTATTTAACGATTCAAATCAAATGGTAAATATGGGTATATTTGATCAAAAATAGAAAAGTATGATATAATAGAAACAGAAAAAAAGAGGAGGGCCTATGGAAGAAGAGGGAAAAAAAGTAGAAGAGATTGAAGAGAGTGAAGTAAAAGAATTAACACCAGAAGAATTAGCAGAAAGATTAGATGGAATTCAACAGCTGGAAGCAAAATTAAAAGAAGAAGGGATGCAAGTAGAAGGAAGAATTGCATCAATTGCCTATAAAGAAAATTTTGTCATTCTTCCAGGAGATGATACCCTTTTGGAATTTTCCACGGATGTGTATCTTGTAAAGATCGAACAGGAAGATGGAACAGTTGCTTATCAAATCTTTAGTCCACAACAAGAATTAATTGCATATATGACACAAGATGGTGAAATTGAAATGTCACAAGAATTTTTAGAGAGTCTTGATGAAACATCAAAAGGACTTCTAAAATTAGAAGAGAGAGGAAAAGTGACATTAAATTTAGAGGATCGAAAAAGCATTCGAGATGTAGAAGTGGAATACGAAGAAAAAGAGAAAGAGGAGAAAGAAGAACCAGAAGAACAACAAGAAGGTCCTGCTTCTGAGACACAAAAAGAAGAAATTGAAGAAGATTTAGGAATTCAAAGAGGAGATTTAGCATTTGAAGCAGATATTCGAGATAACCGTTTCCAAGAGATTGTACCAGAAGCGAAAGAATATGAAGGAAGAGTTAAATTTTGTCGAGTAAAAGGTTCGAGAGAAGTAATGATGATTGGAAGATCCAAAGCAACAGGAAAATTCCAACAACTTCAAACAATCGGACAAGCTCAATCTACCAATGAAAGACCAATTAAATTAGATGAAAATGGACAAGAGATTCAACGTGAGAATCTTAATGGAATTATGAAATATAATGATCGTTATTCTTTTGGATATACCATTGATGCTTATGGAGAGTTAAATCTAGAGCTATTAAGAGAAGATCCAACCATTGATGCTGGATATCGATATCTATCAGCAGGAATGGAAACGAGAACTCAATATCCAATTAATGAGCAAGTGAAAGAGGTAATGGATCATAGCAAAAATACCCATGTTGGGGACGAAATTGAACGTTATGATGCGATTCGAGAAAATTATCCAACGGAAGATATTAATTTAGCAGATATTACGGATGAAAGTGCAAAAGGAATCATTCGTTTATCGAATGGAGAAACAACAACCTTTGCACGAGAGGCAGAAAAAGCAAAAGTTACCGTAGCAGAATTTGAGCGTGTATATCGCGAAGCGGATGGTGCAACACCAGAAGAAAAGCTTTCCAATGCACATGATGAATTTGATCGAGATTTTCGAGGACCAGGTGGCGGACGAACGAGAGGTTAAAAAAGAAAGAGTTAGCACTCTTTCTTTTTTTCTGGTAAATAGAATTGGTGGCTTTGATAAGCTTCCAAGATTTTTTGACTAGGAAAGCAAAGGTTTTCTGGAAGGGAATTAAGAGGAAACCACTCAAAACGGATCAGTTCTTGTGTTTGAATGGGAACAATGGTTCCGGAAAAAGAATCAGCTAATAAACCAATGGTGGCATAGTGAGCAAATTCATTCATATCATTTTGAACGGAAATTACATGAAGGGAGTGAACATCTAAGTTGCACTCTTCTTTTACTTTTCGAATACCTGCTTGTTCAAAGCTTTCTCCGAATTTTACTTTTCCGCTTGGAAGTGTCCAAGTTCCTTCTAAATGCATATCACTATCTGCAACTTGTGGATCGGAATGGCGAAGACCAAGTAAAACTTGATTGTCTTTGCATAGAATAATACCTACTCCAATTCCCATTTTTCTTTCTTCCATGTGAAAACCTCCTATTTTAATAGATATTCTTAATGTAGCATAGATGAAAATATTTTTCAATTAATTTGAGGAATAAAAAGGAAGCTAAGACGATACAATGAAATAGGTGATTAAAATGAGAAAATGTTTCAATGGCATTGCTATTTTTTTAATTGGAATTTCTTTTCTAAGTCTTTTCTTTTTAGAAAGCTTTCAAACAAAGCAAGCAAATCCATTTTTTCGAATGGAAAATGAAATAGTGGAAGAAGAAGGATTAAACCAAGAAGATCAAGAAGAAATTAATTTTGAAGAAATCGAAGAAGTGATTCAAACTTCTGGATCACTAACAGAAGAACCTAAAATTAATTCAAAAGCAGCAATCGTATGGGAAAGAAATACCAAACAAGTGCTATTTGAAAAAAATGCAGATAAGAAAGTTCCGATGGCATCAACGACCAAAATTATGACCGCAATTATTGTTTTAGAAAATGCAAAATTAACCGATGTGGTCACAGTTGAGAAGAAGGCAGCACAAACAGGTCGGATCGCGACTAGGATTAAAAATAAACGACAAAATTACTGTACAAGACTTGTTATATGGCTTGATGTTAAAATCAGGAAATGATGCAGCTGTGGCTTTAGCAATTCATACTTGTGGAAGTGTAGAGGCTTTTGCTGAAAAAATGAATCAAAAAGCAGAAGAATTCGGACTTCAAATGACGCATTTTGTAACACCACATGGTTTAGATCAATCCGATCATTATACAACTGCTTATGAGCTTGCGATTATTACGGATCAAGCTTTAAAGAATCCAACGATTCAAAAAATTGTAGCAACTAAAAACTATACCATTCAAATTAATAACCAGCCAGTCAATATTGGAAATACCAATGAACTTCTTGGTTATCTAGAAGGAGTCAATGGTGTAAAAACAGGCTTTACCAATGGAGCAGGAAGATGTTTAGTTACCTCAGTTAAAAGGGGAGATATGGAAATTATATCAGTTGTTTTGGGAGCAGATAGTAAGAAATTCCGAACAACGGATAGTATCAAGATGATTGAATATGCTTATGCAAATTACAAAAACGTAGATATTTCTGAAACGGTTCAAAAAGAATGGGAAAGTTGGTACCAAATGAATCAAAAACGCATAGTAATAAAGCAAGGAAAAAAAGATTACTTAAAAATGAAAATGGAACCTCTTTCTGATTCAATTGTAACCATGAAAAAACAAGAAGATGTAGAAGATTTACAAATCCAGATTATTACGTTAAACCAAGTGGATGATCCGATTCAAAAGGATAAGAAAGTAGGATATGTAAAAATAAAGTTAGGAAACACCTTATTAAGGGATTTGGATATTTTAGTGGAAGAAACCGTGGAGAAAAAGGAATATCAAGATTATTTGAGAGAGATTTTATTAAATTACCTAACTTAAGAGGAAAGTGTTGACTTTTAAAAACTTTTTTGGTAAGATATTAATGTTTTATAAAAGGAAACACTTGCGGGAATAGCTCAGTTGATAGAGCGCTGCCTTGCCAAGGCAGAGGTCGCGGGTTTGAGCCCCGTTTCCCGCTCCATTTTTTAGCAAAATGGCGACATAGCCAAGTGGTAAGGCACGAGTCTGCAAAACTCTGATCCCCGGTTCAAATCCGGGTGTCGCCTCCAAACAGTGAAGTTTTATTGCTTCACTTATTTTTTTATCGTTTCACTTAATGTCATTAATATCAATGTTTACAAAGGTCTTGCTTTATTTCATGTTTTATATTTTTTTATAATTTTATTAAATAATTGCATTAAAATTGCATTAAAAATTGCATTAAAATAAAAAAATAAGAGAGATTTCTCTCTCTTATGCAAAATCGTATTTTATATTGTTTTTCTGATAATAATTGTTTAGATCATCTAAATTGTCATTTCTGTATTTCTCAAAAACATCAACATATACATTTAACGTTGTTTCTATTTTAGAATGTCCGAGCAACTTACTTAAAACAACTGGTGGCATACCGCTTTCGATACATCGAGTAGCAAAGGTATGTCTTAACATATGGAAATTAACTTGATTTTTATTCATTCCAATTATTTTACATATACTTTTAAATATATTATTCATTTTAGACGCTGAAATGTACGATCCGTCTAAATTGCAAAAAAGCAATTTGTCTTTATTTCTAACGTAAGAAGAAGCGGTATGTATTTGTTTTTTTAGTAAACATTCTAAAAGACTTCCAGAATAAACTTGAAAAGGGATTTCTCTTTTACCAACTCCATCTATTTTTCGTTTTCCTGTTTTAGTACTATCGCCTAATATAAGAGAATAGTCTGCAGTTTTTGTTAGAGTTCTCTGAACGATAATTTTTTTTTCGGCAAAATCAATGTCACTAAATTTTAATGCACAGATTTCTCCAACTCTCATTCCTGTAAATAAAGAAAGTAAAATAATGTTAGAATAAGTTTCTCCAATATCGTTATTTCTTAAAAATTCAAGTAATTTATTTTGTTCGAAAACAGTTAAAGCAACTACTTTTTTTCTGCCTTTCTTAGCAACAGGTCTTAAAACTTTGTCCATAGGATTTTTTAAAATAATATCTTCAGCGATTGCTTTTTTAAAACCTCCATTCAAAGTTTGCCAAAATTTATCAATGGTAGACTGACTAGATTCTATTTTAGTATTTAAAAAATCTTGTAATTCCTTACTTGTAATTTCTTGAACTTTCAAACCATTTAGATTTGATTTTTCTATTACTTTGATGGTTTCCAGATTTCTAGCATAACTGCTTTCTTTAATTAAATTTGCTGACAATTTTGCATTTTCAATGTCTTTTAGTAATTGAATTAATTCAACTGTACTTTTGTCTATATAAGTTCCATTCTGTATTGTGGACAATGCCTGAATTTTCTTTTCAGTAACTTCTTTTTTAGTTTTTCCATAAATGCTTTTTCGTTTGCCCTTAATTGAATATTGTGCAACCCAACAGTTTAATGATTCGCTATAATAAATTGTACCTTCTCCATTTCCTCTTTTTTTACTCATAAAAATACCTCCTTAAACAAATATTCGATACTTGTACAAGGAGAGTAAATGCTATATAATATTAATATAACTACTTGTACAAGTGGTTAGGGGATAGATAATGTACAAAGTTTCGCAGGCCAAGTACATTATCTATTTGTTTTTTTATTCTTAATTTTCTGAATTATTAAGTTCATTAATAGATTGATTAAAATCTTCTATATCCTGATTAAGGTTATTTAATGATTGTTTGTATTCTTCTACAGAAATATTACTATGTTTCATAAATTCTTTTCCTTCTGCTATTAATTCGCTAATTGTTTTTCCATATATATTTTTATATATATCATCTTCTTCAATAGAGTCATCCTGAGTAAAGATGGCATCTGTTACTTGATTTGCAAAAGTACTATAAAAAATAGCGTAAGAAAAATAATAAAGCTCATCCTTATTTTCATATTTTTTAGAGAATTCAGATATTAAGGTTTCATAATTTTCTGCTGTTAATACTTGATCTTCAACAGGTGTAATTGCAGAAGTAATTTCATCTGGAATAATGTCTCCTATTGAATCAGAAGATGTTAATACTTTATAAGTAAAACTTAAAATATTATCTTTAAAAATGATAAATAAAACGACTACAATTATAAGCAAGACGATAGTTATTATCCTTTTTCTAACTGTTTTAATTTTTCTCTGTTCCTCAGTTGTGTGCTTGTTTTTCTTAAATAATTTCGCAGAACATTTTTTACAATATCCAAAATCATCAATGTCATCTAAATATTTCCCGCAATTTTTACATGTGTTTTTCATTTATATACCCCTTTTATTATACGTTTCCTTGATAAACAATTACTTTTTTCTCCTTAATTCTACAACCTTACCAATGATTTTGACGGGTAAACTTTCAATTTGTTCTTCAGTATAAGTGATTGGTTCAAATAATGGTTTTCCGTCTTCTCCAAGAGAAGTATTAATAGGTTGGAGTCTTAGTGTTTTAGAATTTGAATCTTTTATAACTTTTTTAAATGTTCCGATCATTTCCATTAACCATAACAACACAATCCTGACCGCTTTCACAATCGTCAACTTTTTCAAGAATTAGAATATCACCATCAAGGTAATCTGGATACATAGAATTTCCTTTTACTTTAAGTCCAAAATATTGTTTTCCGCCTTTTAACATATCTGCCGAAATCTCCTCAGTATCAATTATATCTTCAATACATTCCATAGGAACACCAGCAGGAATAGAACCATATACTATGACAACTGCAGAAGATGGTCTTGTATTAAATTGTTTATTATATTCATTTTCGTCTAAATATATATTTTGATCACTATTTAATTGTTTCAATAGAAATTCTAAATCCATATTCATTGCATTTGCAAGTAGTTTTAAAGTTTCAATACTAGGATTAATAGGTTTATTAGTTGCAGGGTTAACGTTTTTTTCTAACATATGTATATAACTTCTACTAGAACCTATTAAATTAGCAAAATCTTGCAAAGACATATCATGTTCAATTCTATATTGTTTTATTATATCTCCTAAAAGCATGTAACGACCTCCTATAAATAAATTGTACAATACATTTTACAAAAAATCAATAAAAATCATAAAAAATGTAAAATGTACTTGACAAGAAAAAATAAGAATGATAATATGTGTTCAGTAAAAAGAACGGAGGTGCAAAAATGAAAAACAAAATAAAATACTATAGAGAACTAAAAGGATGGTCTCAAGAAGAGTTGGCAGACAAAGCAAAAGTATCAAGGACAACAATTTCTGGATTTGAAAGTGGAACAATAAAGGTGACAACTAATACAACAATGGATAAAATTTCAGAAGCTCTAGGTGTTAGTACAATAGAACTTTTTTATACTTAAAATGTCCAGTAAATAGAACAACAAACGCGACACCATACAGAAAGAGGTGAGAGGATGAAAATATTGAAGTGGTTAGCAATGTTTTTAGTATATGTATTGCTAGTTTTAGTAATAAAAAATATTCAAACAATACTGCCTATATTATTTGAATATAAAAAAGTAATAATAACATTTTTAGCGTTATTGATAAGTACTATCTTTTTTCTAAGGATGATTTATATAAGTGATGATAATACTGAAGGATAACAAAATAGCACAGCACAACCATATGGGAAAGAAAGGATATGAGATAGGTGTATAGCAATAAAGATAAATTATATTTGCAAACAAAAGATATTCCAACATTAAAGAATAAAATGAATAAAGCAATAGAACTTTCAAGAGAATTAGCATCAGTACTAAATGATTTAGAAAATTACGAAGTAGAGTTTGAGATAAACATAAAAAGAGAAGAAAAATAGTTATTTCTTCTCAATAGCTTCAGCTTCCTCAGTTAAATATATCATTTCAATCCAATTTACAGATAGTTTAATAAGTCTTTTCAAATCATTAATGTCCTGGTTAGTATATTTTTGCTCATAATGTGTTTGATCATTACCTAACCAAGTGGCACGAGAGGCGACAATTTTTAATTGAGGATTGTCAATCATTGTATTTATACAAGTACCTAGAGCGGTAGGCTTAACTTTATTTTCGTCTTTGCCTTCATGTAATATAAGAAAATCTTTTATAAGGAACTCTAAAGATTTTCTGTATCCTATGCCAGCAATTTCGTCAAGAGAATAATGTTCAGCTTCTAATGATTGATTATATATTTTAACAAAGGAAGGATAATTTACAGTTATGCAATCTGAAAAATTTTGTTGTTTGAATTTAGATGGGACAGAGTAAAGTAATTTGGTCGCTTTGTAATACTTGTAAGAACTAGATGTCTTTTCATGTTCGATATCATATGTTGATATGAATGATTTATGACAGTGAGTACATTCAAAAAAAGCTGAAAAGCAGCCCAAATTTGTATGATCATTATAAAAATGTAATCTGTTACTTAATAAAATAGGCTGTATAGAATGTGAACACATTGGACAAATATTAGGCTCATCAAAAGAAATTTTGGAATAAGTTTTATTAGTAATGTCAATGTCTTTTAGCATTTATAACCACCTCACTTTCTACAAATTAAAATATTTTTCTCTTAAGTATGAGGTAATTATACAAAATCTAAATAAATAAGTAAAGGAGGCGAGAAGATGCAAGAAAAAAAATCAATAAAAACATATCAAGAATTGCCAGATACTATAACTCCACTTGATTACGCGAACTGGCGTGGAATTGGAGAAAACAAAGCAAGAGAAATATTTAACAGCAGAAACTTTCCAAGAATACAAGGCACAGGAGTAAAACAAGTAGCAGATAAAAGAGCAGTACTTTTATATGAATTAGGCTTATCAAAAGAAGATAAGCAAGAAGTCTTAAAAGAATTAGCAAAACAAATAATTTAGGAGGTGATACAAATGAGGAAAATTAAAGAACTAATGCTAGCAACAGGAATTTTATGGATGCCAATTATTACTTCAGCTATAGCTGAAAATTTAATTAATTTGTTTTAGAAAGAAGGGAAAGAAAGTGGAAATAATTATGATAATTTTGTTATTTTTAGTTTTTTCAATTGGATTATTAATCGGAGAATCTATCTATAGACAAGATGCAAAATACTTTGAAAGGAGATTAATAAATGTAAGAAAATGGTGGATAGAAACTCAATCTGAAAATATTAAATTAAATAGAGAAAGAAAAGATATTCTGGAAATTATAAACAGCAATGAAGCAGAAGCGATTAAGTTGCAAAAAATAAGAGTGTTAGTTCTACCTTCAAAAACAAACTAACAACTCTAAAATGCATAAATATATAAATTCAATGCTAATTTTATTTTAGCATAGTTGAAAAAAATAGTAAATAGTACATTGAAAATCTTAAATAAATAGAGATTTCAAGAAGGGAGAAGAAATGGACTATATTAAACAATTAGAGGCATTTTATTCTTCGCTTTCCTTCAATCCGATCTCTTCTAATGCAATTGCAATATATCAATATATATTACATATTCAATGGAAAGCAGGTTGGGTTCAAGAGGTTAGCATAGCAAATATAACGCTTCAAGGTGCGTGTAGTCTATCTCTTAAGCAAATACAAGGTGCAAGAAATGAATTAATTAATGCTAATTTTATAAATTATAAAAAGGGTCGGAAACCAAAATAAAGCTCCAAAGTATTCAATATGTAAGCTTTACAAAGATGATGATGTAAAAATGGGACAAGCAGAAGTAAAAGCAGAGGGGACGGCACAGGGTGCGGCACTGGTAAGGGCAGAGGGTATGGCACAGGGCTATATTATTACTATACTATACTTATTCTTTAATTATATTAATAAAGGGGAAAATCGAAAAATTTTTAAAAACATTTCCGAAGATCAAACAAAAGGAATCAGGAATTACTTAAAAAAGTGGGAATTATTAGTTCCAGAGAATTCAGTTCAATATTTAAATCAAACTCAAATTTTAAGATATGAGATTCTCTATTGGACGATTAAAGAAATGTATTTTAGCCCTTATAAAATGCTTTTAAATTCCCTAAAAAAAGAAGAAATAAACAACAAATTTTTGAAAACCGAAAAATATTGTGGAGAGCCATCAGAGGAAAATATCGTAAAATTTATTAATTATTTCATTGTATGCTTAAGAGAAAAGATAGATAAGTAGGAAGGAGGAAAAATGAATTTAAAGTTGATCGAAGCGAGAGAATCGCCGGAAAAATTTAAAAAATACAAACAAAATAATAGCAGTCATTTATCTAAAAGTAAAGAAAAGTTAGAAGTAGACTATAACTATTATATATGTGATTTTTGTGGCAAAGAAATAAGAATTGAAAAAGATTGGGAAAAAAGAACAGGAGGAACTTATAAAGTGCCAATGTCAATATGGCCAAGAGGATCATTAAAAATCGCAGTACATAATTCATGTCTAGAGGCTACTATCCAAGAAATTGAAGAAAAGAAGAGGGTATTATAAATGGAAAAGAAAATTTACGAAATAGAAATAGATGAATCAGTTACTGGAAAACAAAGACCGAGGATGAATACTACAACAGGCCGAGCTTATACACCAACGAAGACAAAAAATTACGAATATCTAGCAAGACAAGTTTTTATATATAAATATCCACATTTTATTCCGATCGAAGGAAAAGTGAAGCTGAGTATAATAGCATATTTTGAGTTGCCGAAGAAAAGAAGTAAACTGCAAGAAGCGGAAATGTTAGGAGGATTAATAAGACCGACCAAGAAACCAGATTGGGATAATATTGGAAAAATAATAAGTGATGCTTTAAATAAGTTCGCATTTCTAGATGATGCTCAAATTGTAGAAGCTGTAATAATAAAAAAGTATGCAAGAACACCTAAAACAATTGTAAAAATCGAGGAAATATAAAAAGGAGGGAATTTAGTATGCAAGATCGATTAAGTATAGAACAGGAAATCTATATCTGTAAAAATGATAAAACTAAAGATATTAAAGATATATCTCGTGAATTGGGTGTTCCTCAAATATTAATTAAAGAAACTCTTGATATATTAAAAGCAAATGGGTTATATGAACAATTTAAAAATATGACAGAAGAAGAGATTAAAAGCAAAACAGATATAAAGATTCCATTATACTATAATTCTCTAGCCTCCAGATTACTAGAGAAAAAGAATTTTAATAAGAGTTACCAAGGATTTGAATATTGGAAAAAGCTAATAGCATTAATAGCCTTTAAACCAGAGTATATAGAGCGTTCTTTAGAAGATGAAATCTATCCGATCATAGCAAGAAAATGCACAACAAGTGTTCAAAATGTGTATAACCAACTTAAAAATTCTTTAATCGTTGCTACAAATTCAGATGGAATTTCAATTGAAGAATATTTAAAGAAAATTTTAAAGGAATGGCATACAAAACAACAAACGGAATATTTAAAAGAACCTGTTAAAAAAATTATTAAAGAACAGAATGAAAACCAAAACAGTACAGAAGAAAAAAATATGATAGACGAGATTATAGTCAAAGTGCCATTAAGCTTCATCCAAGAACATTACTACATGAAAGGGTATTTAGATTGTATTCTTCAGAAAGATCTTAAAAGATAAAAAGAGGAAAAAAGATGGATACAAATTTACAAAAAAGAATAAAAAAAGTGAATCAAAGCCCTAAATATGCTAAAAAAGTGATTGAAGGATATATAATTCAACCTTTAAAAACTGAACTAGGTATAGGAAGAAGAAATGGAAAAGAATGGAGAATTGTTACGTTAGCGGCGATTCAGAGTATTATAAAAAAATACGAATATGCTAGACAGAATTTAATCTTTAAAAATAGACAGATAAAGCAACTAAGAAAAGAAATAGAAAGACTAAAAGAAGATTTGAGAAGGAGAAAAGATGTAGATGAAAACTAGACAAACTATAAAAGACTGGGAACTAGAGACGGGAGTAGAAATTGTAAATCCTAAAGGTTTTATAAGTAAAAATGAAAGGTATACAGAAAAGAACAAAGTAAGAACGAACAAGTATACAAGAGAACAATTTAACCGAAGAATGAAAAAAAGTTTAATAAGAATTAAGACGCAAAAAGGAGAAAAATATTATAAAGGAGAATTCGAAGATTATGAGTAATGGAGTAATTATAACTTTAATTATATGTGTAACTTTAATAATAATATCTTACTTTGGAAGTGATAAAAGTAGGTAATGAAAGGAAGATAGAAATGGGAATAAAAAGAAAAATATTTCGAAATAAAGTAAAAGCTGCTCAAAAGAATAATAAAATAAAAACGGCATGGAGATTTTATCAAAAACAAAAAGAAAAATAAATCTTTTAAATGGTGTACAGAAGCGGAAAGGAGAAGTTAATGTTAGAAGGTTTAACTGAAGATATTATTAGTAAAGTAGAAAACGATTTAAAAAAGTATCCAGATTGGATATTAAGAATTGAAACAGTAGGATTAGGGATTACTAGTAATGCTTTTAAAGATTATAAATCGTATGACTTCAAGTCACTTGTGGAAAGTTGTACAGAATATGACGATCTAACAAAAAGAAAGATCGTAGCTATAGAGTCGGTTTTAGATAGAAGGTTAAATGAAAAAAGAAAAAAATTAGTTGAATTAAGATATTTTCAACAAGAACCTCGATATCGAGTAATGAAAGAATTAGGAATTAGTCCGGAGAGAAAAAAAGAATATTATAGAATTAGAGATTTTGCAATCCTTTCTTTTGCTAGAGTGTTAGGCTATTTGAAGGATGAATAAAAAAATAGAACAAAAAGGGTGCAAAAAAGGTACAAAAAGGGTACGTTTTGGTAGACAAAAAAGGAATGTCAAGTTAAGATAATGTTAATCCCAGAAGTGGGATTGTAAAAACCCCTAAAAAATAAAGTAACCAAAAGTAGTGATTTATAGAAAATATAGATCACTATTTTTTATTTAAAAACAGATGAATTCAGATAAAAAATATAAAAATTGTTTAAAAGAAAGAGGTGGTAGGAATTAAAGAATATGCGGAAAAGTTTTATAAATCGGCGGCGTGGATCAAATGTAGAGAGGCCTTTATAAATAGTTTATCCAATAAATTGTGTAATAGATGCAGAGAACAGCCAGGAAAGATAGTACATCATAAAGAAGAGATAACGCCAACAAATATTAATGATCCGATGATAACATTAAATTTTAATAACTTAGAATATCTATGTCAAGATTGCCATAATAGAGAACATCACGCAAATGTATTAACGAGAGAAGATGTAAAATTTGATCTGGAAGGAAATCTTATAAAAAATATCCCCCCCGAGAAAAAGAAAGATATTTATTCCTAAAGGACCGAAGGAGGCACCTCCAAAAAATACACAAGTCTAAATATACGAGGGGGGTATGAAAGAAAAAAGAAGGTGAAAGTATTGACAAATAAAGCAAAAATAGAACTAAAAGAGCAAAAATTAAACCTATTAAAAAAAATATTTGAAAATATCACAGAAAATAAAAAAGCTCTTGTTACAGGGCTGATTGAACAATATGCTTTCATGTACGTACAACTCAAAGAACTCAATGAAATTATAGAAAAAAAGGGTGTAGTTGAAAATTTTAAACAAGGCAAACAGCAATTTATCAGGGAGCAACCTGCAGTCAAGGCATATAATGCTTTAATAAAAAATTATAATATAACTATTAAGCAATTGTCGGAATTTCTTCCTCCAGGAAACTCAATTCCAATGGATGACGAATTTGAGCGATTTAAACAAAGAAGAAATAAATGAACTATATAAAAGAATATTATGAAAAAATAAAAAGTGGCGAAATTATTACATCGAGAAAGGTAAAAATCGTTTATGAGAAACTGGTAAAAGATATAGACAATCCTAAAACAGTTAAGATTTATAACGAAGATGCAGAAGAATATGGGGAACATGAATATATCTTTAGTGAAGAAAGAGCATTGGATGCGATTGATTTTATAGAGACTTTTTGTAGACACAGTAAAGGAAAAAAATGGGCGGGACAACCCTTTATATTAGAATTATGGCAAAAGGCTTTCGTTTCCGCGATATTTGGATTTATAGATAAAGAAACCGGATTTAGAAAATATAGAAAAGTTATTCTTTTTGTAGCAAGAAAAAATGGAAAATCTACATTAGCAGCTGCAATTGGATTATATATGCTTTTAATGGATGGCGAACCAGGAGCAGAATGTTATTCAATTGCTACGAAGAAAGATCAGGCAAAAATTTTATGGCAAGAAGCAAAAAGAATGATAAAGAAAAACCCAGTTTTGTTAAAGAGAGTAAAACCATTAATATCAGAGCTCTATTATGAAGAGGAAGAAGCTACATTTAAACCATTGTCTAGTGAATCCGATACACTAGATGGATTGAATGCATCTTTTGTCGCTGCAGATGAAGTACATGCAATGAAAGATAAAAATTTGATAGACGTAACGTATGATTCGATGGATGCAAGAGATCAACCTATTTTTTTAGAAACTTCAACAATGGGAACAATTAGAGAAAATGTATTTGACAGCGAGTACGAGTATGCATCTAATGTAATTAATGGATATGTTGATTCTAATTTAGATTTTGTTGATGAAACTCTATTAGCAATTATTTATGAATTGGATTCAAAAGATGAATGGAGCAATGAAGAATATTGGCAAAAGGCTAATCCAGGTTTAGGAACAATAAAAAAACGTAAGGGATTAGCCGATAAGGTTGCAAGAGCAAAAAGAAAACCAGATGAATTAAAAAATTTACTTTGTAAAGATTTTAATATAAGAGAAACTAGTATTTCAAGTTGGTTATCGTTTGAAGAACTTAACAATGAAAAAACATTTAATCTAGCAAAAATGAAAGTTAAATATGGAATTGGAGGAACAGATTTATCAAGTACAACAGACTTAACTGCGGCAAAAGTTATTTTTATGATACCAAATGATGATAAAATATATGTTCTGCAACAATATTGGCTTCCGGAAGATTTACTAGAACAAAGAGTTAAAGAAGATAAAATACCATATGACAAATGGAATGAACGAGGACTATTGAGACTGTCTCCAGGAAATAAAGTGCATCCAAAAGAAGTGACGAGATGGTTTTTAGAAATACGTGAAGAATATGGAATTTATATACCATGGATTGGATATGATGCATGGTCAGCAGATTATTGGGTTGAGGAAATGAAAGGATATTTCGGAGAGGAAGCAATGATAGAGGTGATCCAGGGAAAACGAACGCTATCATCACCTATGAAAAATTTAGAGGCAGACTTAAAATCAAAGATAGTTGTATATAACAATAATCCAGTAGATAAATGGTGTTTAAGCAATGTAAATGTTGATACTGATAAAAATGGAAATATCCAGCCAGAAAAGGGAAGAAACAAAAGGAAACGAATAGATGGGGCAGCAGCTTTATTAGATGCATATGTTGTTTTAGAACAAAAAAAGAATGATTATTTGAATATGATATAGGAGGAAATAAAGTGAATGTAAGAAGTATGTTTACAAGTATATTTGGAAAAGAAGAAAAAAAGAAATATAAGATATTACATACATTTAAAATGTTAAATAGTAACGATACAACATTTTATAATTGGAATGGACAACTATATGATAGTAGTGCTATTAGAACTGCTGTCGGAACAAATGCAACGCATGCTGCGAAAGTAAATCCGAAACATATTCGATACATTGATGGAGAGGTAAAAGTATCACCCAACGATAATATAAACCGTTTATTAAAGCGTCCAAATAAATATATGAACATGTTCGATTTTAACTACAAAATGATGGTACAAAGAGAATTAAATAACAATGCATTTGCGTATATAGATAGAGATAAAAATATACCTGGAATGTTAGGAATAAAAGGAATATATCCGTTGGCGTCTTCTAGAGTAGAAGTATTAGAAGACGAAGAGGATAATATATACTTAAAATTTATTTTTAAAAACGGATCATATAAAATTGCACCATATGAAGATGTAATACATATAAGAAAACATTTTAATGAAAACGATTTTTGGGGTGAGAGTAATAAGAAAACATTAAATTCCAAGCTAGAAACGCAAATAACAACAGAACAGGGAATACAAAATGCAATAAAGAATACAGCGTTTATTCGAGGAATATTACAGTTTAAACAAGTGCTACAACAAGAAGATATCGATAAAAATGTACAAGACTTTTCCGAAAGATATTTAGATGTAACAAACAATAAGAAAGGTATTGCTTATACAGATCCTAGATATGAGTTCCAAGAGACAAAGTCTGAGCCGTTTGTGCCGAACAAGTCACAAATGGATTATACAAAGCAAGAAATATATGAGTATTTCAATATAAATGAAGATATAATACGTGCAAAATATTCTGAAGAAGAATGGACAGCGTATTATGAAGGAACAATAGAACCATATGCAATACAGAGTTCGTTAGAATGGACAGAAAAAGTTTTTACTCCAACTGAAAGAGCATACGGAAATGAAATAATATTTGAAGCAAATAGGCTGGCAAATGCATCAAATAATACCAAAATAACTATTTGTAAAGAACTAAAACATTTATTTACAGTAAATGAGCAAAGAGGAATCTGGAATATGGCTCCAGTACCAGGAGGAGATAAAAGATTACAGTCATTAAATGACGTTGATGCAGAAAAAGCTAATGAGTATCAATTAGGAAAAAAGGAGGAATAAGGTAATGGAAATAAAAGAAAAAAAGTCAAAAGAAATATTAGAAAGGCTAAAAAATGACCGTATGTATAGAACATTTACAAATTTAAAAGTAAGGCAAGAAGAGATTGAAGATGATCAAGGGCATAAAAATGAAGAAATGATTGTTGAAGGACAAGCTGTAACTTTTGAAAAAGAAACAGTTTTATTTAAGTGTGGAGAAACAGAATATAAAGAAATAATAGATAGGAATGCTTTTTCTGAAGCGGATATGTCAGATGTAATATTTAATTATAATCATGGAGGAAAAGTAGTAGCAAGAACAAGAAATAAGACTTTAGAATTATATATTGATGCAAATGGATTAAATATAAAAGCAAGATTGGATGGAACTGCAGAAGGAAGAAAACTTTATGAGGAAATTAAAGGTGGATATATAGATAGAATGAGCTTTAGCTTCACCATAAAAGAAGAATCTTATAATCAGGAAAAACACATATGGAGAGTGCTAAAGGTAGACAAACTTTATGACGTAAGCGCGGTGGATTTCCCTGCTTATGATACAACTTCAATCTCTGCAAGGAGTTCTCGTTTGGCGGTAGCGGAACGTGAACAAAAAGCTCTGGATAGGGCCAAATTGCTAAAAGATAGAAGTAAAAAATTATTATCAAAAACATATTAAAAGAAAGGAAAAGGTAAAAAATTATGAATGAAAAATTAAGAAAAATTTTAAAAAGAAAAGCAGAAATTAGAGCAAAATTACAAGCAAATATCGAAGGAACCATTGAGTTAACTGAAGAGGACATTAAAGCGTTAAATGGAGAATTAGAAGATTTAAATAAAGAAGAAGAAACAGCTGTTGAAGAGGCAGAACAAGAAGAAAAAAGAGCAAAAGCAAATGCGATGACTAATGCGACAAATGGTAATGTAACCAATATTAATTTAAGAACAATTGAGAAACCAGGACAAGAAGTAGGAGAACAAAGAAACATTGAGTTATCAAGAGAAGAAAGAACAAAAAGAGGAAGAGCATTAAGAGAAAAAAGAGCTATTACAGTGGATAATAGTAAAATTGTCTTAGCTCAACATTCAGCAAATGGAGTAAATGATGCATTTAACGAAGTGTCTACATTAATTGATTTAGTAACTATTACACCACTAGAAGGAGGAGAATCGTATCAAAGAGGATACGTTAAAGGATATGGAGAAGGAGGATCTCCAACAAGTAATAAATATAAAAAAGTAGAAACAGTATTTGGCTATGCGGATATTAATAAACAAAAAATAACGGCATACAGTGAGGAGCCAGAAGAAATTACTAAACTAGCAGATGCAGATTACCATGACAAAATTGTAAAAGGAATGTCTGTAGCTGAAAAGAAAAAAATGTCAAAGTCAATTTTAAACGGTGATGGAAGTACAGGAGAGTTTCAAGGAATATTCAGTAATCCGACAGGAGAAGGTGTTGAATTTGCACTTAGCAAGAATGATGATTTAGCGATTGAAAAAATTGATGATCAAACATTAGATGAAATTGTATATACATACGGCGGCGAAGAAGATACAGTAGCAAATGCGTGTTTAATATTAAATAAAAAGGACTTGAAAGCGTTTGCGAAAGTAAGAAATGCTGATGGCAAAAAAGCTTATAAAATCGTAAATCATGGAAATACAGGAACAATTGATGATGTTCCATATATTATTAATTCTGCTTGTGGCGTATTGAGTTCATCCGACACTGCAAAAGATACGTACTGTATGGCATATGGCTCATTAAGCAACTATGAAGTTGCACTATTTTCACCATTAGAGATTAAACAAAGTGAGGATTATAAATTTGAAGAAGGCCAAATTGCACATAAAGGTGTAGTATTTGCAGGAGGAAATGTTGTTGCATATAAAGGATTTGTAAGAGTAAAAAAAGCGGAAACTGCTAATACATCGGCAGAGCAAGACGAGTTAGGAGAAATATAGAAAGGAGATAAACAATGAGTGAAAAGGTAATAGTAAAATATCAAGTGAACAAAGGATTCAAAGATAAATATACAAAAGAAGAAATAAAAGCTGATAAAGTTATTGATATTAGCATTGAAAGAATGAAAGAGTTAAACGAACATAATGTGGGAAAAGTTATTGATATTTTAGTTAAAAGTGAAATTGAAGAAACACAAAAAGAGGATGAGCATAAAAAAGAGGAGACAAAAAATGAATATACACAAGAAGAATTAGAAAAAATGACTGTAAATGAACTAAAAGATTTGGCAGAAAAAATGAAAATAGAATTAACAAAAGCCAAGAAAGAAGAAATTATCCAAGAAATTTTAGAAAATTAGAATAAGGAGGAAGTTATGCCAGAAATAAAAAATATTTTAGATATAAATAGGATACGAAAAAGTGTCGGATTGGAAATAACAGACTTTGATGAAGAACTGCAAGAACTTGAGTTGGCAGCAATAAATAAACTAGTATTATCTGGCATAAAACCATCGAAAATATCTAAAGAAGATACATTAATTACTACAACCATTTTGGCATATATTAAGTCTCAATTTAGATTTTCAGATAAAGATGTAGCTCTGAGATTTCAGGACGTTTTTGAAGAAAATAAAAATTTTATGAGATCAACTTCTGAATATACTCTAGAAAGTAGTGAAAGTGATGGATGAAGTTATATATTTATTAACTAGCGAAAATCAAGAAAATGAAATTGGAGATCCAATTAGAAAAATAGCAAAAAGGAAACGTTTTGCGGAAAAACTAGAAATTGGACAAAAAGAGTTTTATCAAGCAGCTGCAACGGGTTTTAAACCAGAAGTTAAGTTTTTAATTTGGAAATTCGAATATTCTGGAGAGATGTTTCTTGAATATAAAGAAAGAAATTATAAAATTATAAAAACTTATGAAAAAAAAACAGAAGAAAAGATTGAATTAACAGCCACGAGTACAACAAATAAAGAGGTGATGGCTTATGGCAATACCTAGTGCTGTTAAGATAAAAAAAGATGGCATTGAGTATATTAATAAAGTAGATCGAGCTAAATATACTTTAAAACAATTAGTTCATGCAGCCAATAAAGATGTTGGAAAATTAATTACTAGGAGAACAAAAGAAAAAATTAATAGAAGAACAGGAAGAGGTATAAAAAATACTCAATATTGGGCTAGAAAAGATGGAAGCTTGCAGGTAGGATATAAACCTGCAGGCTTTTATCTTGGATTTGATGAACTTGGAACAAATAAAAGAAGAAAAATTGCACAATTAGCAAATACCGTTCAAGAACAGAAGAGTGAAATAAGAAAAATAGAAGGAACATATATAAAGTCAATAGAAGATGAAAATAAAGCGATCGGTTTGATTGATGAAGGGGAGAAACAAGAATGAATAAAGATAAGCCAAGAATTTTTATAAGAAAAGAAATAAAAGAGACGATAGATCCTATTGTTCATAACTATTTTTTAAATGCGCATCCAGATTCAGAATTTCCGTATTCAGTATCAGACCTAAAAGAGGGAAATGATGAAGTATATATACCTTATTATCTTGAAATTGAAATAATGGACGCTGATAATGACACTACTGAAATTGAACAGATTTGTGATGGTTTAAAAAGTCTATTGGATAGAAAAAGAGAAGTAAAAGATAATTATGCATATGTTATATTTTTTGAAGGGTGTAGTACGAAAATTGATGAAGAGAGATTTATCAAAGTAAGAGTGTTAACGTTTGAAATAAAGATGTATGAATATTAAAAAGAAAGGAGAAAGCAAATGGAAACAAAATTAAAAAAGGAAGATGTTGAGAATATTCAAATTGATCATGGAATATTATTTAAGAACTATGGTTTAGAAGATCAAGTTTTAATTGGTCCGACTCGAGGAGGAGGTAACTTCAAAGTTGAAAGAACCTATCGAAATATTGAGTACGATGGAAGTAAAGGAGACACACAAGGACTTGTAACAGTTGATGATGAGAATGCAACACTTACAGTAAAAACATTAAAAGCATCTCTAGAAACTTTTGCGGACAAGCTTCCAGGAGCAAAAATAACTAGAGATGATGAAACAAGGAAAATTACCAAAATAGAAGCTGGAAGTTTAGGAATTATTAAAGAGGAAGATTATATAAAAAATATTACAATGTTTGGACAAAAAGTTGGAGGAAATTTTGTAAAAATTACAATTAGAAGGACTCTAGACAAAAATGGAATTGACTTTTCGGCAGTTCAAAAGGCAGAAGGAGAAATCGAATTGGCATATCGTGCTCATCATAAATATGACGACGATACAACAGAACCAATTTATGAAATTGTAGATATTGATTCTATGGATTTGGAGGTATTATAAATGAAATTAACTATTGATTCAATTTGCTTATTAAGCTCCATTATTGACAAAATAAATATTGATAATGGATTCATAGATGAAATGATTAAAATCGGTCAGACTGCAAAAGGTAGAAAGAAAGAAGAACAAGAAGAAATTGAAAAAAAAATCGGAATTAAAATTGTTTTAAAATTGGGAAGTAAACTTCATGAAGTTAGAGATGAGCTTGTGTCGTTTATAGCTAACTATAAAGAAATTCCAAAAGAAGAGGCTGAAAAGATAGATATTATAGAAATTTTTAAAGAATTAATGAATGATGAAAATTTTATGAGTTTTTTCAAACAAAAAGCTATGTCAAAATAGAAGAAAAGATATATCTTCTCAACAAATATTTTGGCTTAGCTAATATAAAAGATTATCCGCTAAAGAAGTTAGCGGATTTTTTAAATTATGCTTATGAAAAACAAATAGAAGAAACCTGGAGTTCTTTATATCCATTAATGATAGCAGGAACTATAAAGTTTATATCATTAAAAGATTATAAGGAAGAAATATTCAAAAATGTTCAAAAACAAAAAAAGAATCAAAATTTAACAGATGAAGAAATCCTAAAGCAAGGAATAAAAATTATGGAATCCTATGAAAAACAACAAGGAGAGGCAGGTGAGAAAAATGGAAATATTTAAACTGTTTGGAAGTATATTTGTAGATACTACCGAAGCGGATGAAAAAATTGAACAAACAGGCAAAAAGAGTGAAGGATTAGGAACAAAATTAGGAAATGTAGCAAAAACAGCAGCAAAATGGGGATTAACAATTGGAGCTGCAGCAGTAACTGCCGCAACAGCAATAGGTGGAATGGCAATTAATACAGCAAAGAATTTAGATGAAGCTGTTGATAGTTATGTGGCCGCTACGGGATTTGCTAAAGAGGCTACAGGAGAATATGAAGAAGTATTAAAAAATATTTATAAAAACAACTATGGAGAAGATTTTCAAGATATTGCTGATGCGATGGCTCAAGTAAAGACACAAATTAGCGATGTTAATAATGCGGATCTTCAAAGTATAACAGAAAATGCACTTACATTAAGAGATACTTTTGGATATGAAGTAAATGAAAGCGTCAGAGCTGCAAAAATGCTGATGGATCAATGGGGTTTGTCAGCAGATGAAGCTTTTAATCTGATTGCTCAAGGAGCTCAACAAGGGCTAGACAAGAACGGAGATTTATTAGACTCTATCAACGAGTATTCGGTACATTTTAAACAAATTGGTTTAGATTCTACAGATATGTTTAATACGTTTAAATCTGGAGCGGAATCTGGAGCTTTTTCAATTGATAAAATTGGTGACGCTATAAAAGAGATGGGAGTTAGAATAAAAGATGGATCAGCAACAGAGTCTCTTCAGGCAATGAAACTTGATGCACAAGAGTTAGAAAGAGCTTTTGCAGAAGGAGGAGAGAAAGGGTCTGTAGCATTTAATCAAATTGTCGAAGGATTAAAAAACATACAAGATCCGTTGGAACAAAATCAGGCAGGTGTTGCTATTTTTGGTACGATGTGGGAAGACCTAGGTGCGGAAGCGGTTTTTGCAATGACTTCTTATGGGGACCAATTTAACGAAACTCTAGATACAATGAATCAGATAAAGGAAATTAGATATGATAGCTTATCTGATATGTTAGAGGGATTAAAGAGAAACGTTGAAATGTTATTAATTCCTTTAGGAAATGCGTTAATGCCAATCTTACAGCAAGTTATTCAAATCATTATGGATAATATGCCTATGATAGAAGGTATATTTTCACAAATGACTCCAAGTATAACAAATTTATTCTCGCAATTGTTGCCACCTCTACTGCAATTAATGCAAAGTATTATGCCAACGCTTACAGGTCTATTACAACAATTGATTCCATTTATTTCACAGGTTTTAGAACAACTACTCCCGCCACTAGTGGAGTTATTAAACATGATTCTTCCACCGGTTATGCAAATTATTGAACAAGTACTTCCAATTTTGATGCAATTATTACAACCTGTACTACAATTATTACAGCCACTAATTCAACTATTACAACCGATCATCGATCTTCTAATGACAATTCTACAACCGCTGCTACAACTTATTAACTTTATTATTCCGCCACTAACTTCTTTAATAACAGGATTAATTAATTTAACTTTAAAACCTTTACAAAATACATTTTCATCATTGGCCAACGTGTTAGGAGGAGCATTTAAAAATAGTTTTGGAGATATTTCAAGATACGTAGAAGCTGCTAAAAGAGTTTTCCAAACTATTTTAGATTTCGTGAAAAACGTATTTACTGGAAACTGGTCAGGAGCTTGGGAAAACATTAAAAGTATTTTTCGGAAATATTATTTCGGGATTTGGTAATATGTTTAAAACTCCAATTAATGCTATTATTAATGGAATCAATTCATTTATTAGAGGAGTTAACAGAATTAAAATACCGGATTGGGTGCCAGTAATAGGTGGAAGAGGTATTAGTATTAGAGAGATACCTAGACTAAAAGTGGGTATTGACTATGTTCCGTCAGATTATTATCCTGCATTCTTAGATAAAGGAGAGAGAGTATTAACAAGAGAAGAAAATGCGGAATACAATAGAAATTTGGGAAAACCATCAATAGAAGATGTAAAAAAGAATAACACGGAAAATATAAAAGAAATCGAATCTATAATTTTGCAAATTAATATAGAAAAATTTATCAACAATACAAAACAAGATATAAAAGAACTATCTGAGGTTATGGCGTTATATCTTGAAGATAAAATCCGTGGAAAAGGAGGCGCAACAACGTGATACCATTTTTTATTTTTAACGGGATAAATAGTAAGGATCGAGGAATTATAGTTAATTCGTTACCAAGTATATCAAAAGCAAAGAGACGATATGAAGAAATCGAAGTTCCTGGAAGAAATGGTAATCTTTATATTGATGATGAATCTTTCGAGCCGTTTGAATATGAGATTACTTGTACGATGATGCCAGAAGCGGAGATAAGAACACTTTCTTCTTGGCTTGAAGGCAGTGGAAAGTTAATTTTAAGTTCAGAACTAGATAAGTTTTATAATGTCTTTATATCGGATCAAATTGATTATGAACAAGTTTACCGAGTATGTAATAAATTTGTAGTACACTTTAAAGTTCAACCAATAGCACTTTCTGTAAAAGAGAAAGTGCTATATTTAAATCAAGAATCAAGTATAAATCTTAAAAATTTCACTTATAATACTTATCCATATATTAAAGTCGAGGGAAGTGGAAAGGTTACGTTAATAATTAATAATTCTGAAGTAGTAATTAATGAAATTCAAAATTATATTGAATTAGATTGCGAATTAGAGGAGGCTTTCAAAGGAGAAATGAATTGTAATTCTAGTATAGAGTGTATAGATTTTCCTAAATTAAAACCTGGAATTAATACGATTTCGTGGTTAGGAACTGTGACATTACTTACTATAAAGTATAGGGAGGCATTTTTATGATCAATTTGTATAATTCAAAATTTTCTACAGCAAGTGATTTTAATAATAATGGAATTGGAAGCCTTAAAGATACCACAAAATGTGAGGTGACAGAAGAGCTTAATGGAGAATTAACAGTTGATTTTGAATATCCTAAAAAAGGAAAATACGCGGAGATTATAGAGAATGACATGATTATCAAAGTTGATACCGGAGAAACGGAGAGACAATTATTTAGAATTAAAAATTATAATGAAGATTTAACAATGATAACAGCAAAACCACAACATATTACTTATGATTTAATAGACAATGCATTAGATGATGTTTTTCCTCAAAACTTAAATGGAATGGCAGCTATCGATTGGATTTTAAATCACACTCAATACACACATATATTTACTGGTTTTTCAGACATAACAAAACAAGCAAGTGCTAGATATGTTAGAAAGAATCCTATGGAAGCAATTATTGGAGATATTGATAACAGCTTCATTAATGTTTGGGGAGGAGAACTTGAAAGAGATAATTTCGCCATTAAAATACTGAAACAACGAGGAGAAGATAAAGGATACCGAATAAAATATGGCAGAAACCTTACAGGAATAGAATTCTCTAAAAATGATTCAAATGTAATAACTAGACTAAGGCCTATTGGATATGATGGATTGCTTCTTCCAGAAAAGTATATAGATAGCCCATTGCTTGATGAATATCCACATCCAAAAATTGGAGAAATTGAATATTCAGACATTAAATTAAAAGAAGGAGAAGGTGATGACGGATATGAAACGTTAGAAGAATGTTATAAAGAATTGAGAAGAAGAGCTAAACTTGAATTTTCAGAGAACAATATAGATAAGCCAAGTGTTAATATAAAAGTTGATTTTGTTGATTTGTCTCGAACAACCGCATATCAAAATTATAAAATTCTAGAATCCGTAAAACTAGGAGACGTAGTAACTGTTATTTTAGATTCCATAAAGATTAAAGTGAGAGTTATAAGAACGGTTTATAACTCGCTAACTCATAGATTTATAAAATTAGAATTGGGAGAGTTTAAAGGAAATTATATAAAAGATTCACAAAAAAATATAACAACGACTGTAAAAAAAGCAACCTCAGGGATAAGTAATGATATTCTATCGAAAGCAAAACAAAGCGCAACAGACTTAATTTTAAAAGCAACTACTGGATATGTTTGCATTCGACCAATAGAAAGCCCATCAGAAATACTAATAATGGATGGACCAGATCCAAATACAGCATCAAAAATATGGAGATGGAATATGAACGGCTTTGCTTATTCAAAAACAGGAATAAACGGACCATATGGAACGGCGATTACAATGGATGGATCAATCGTTGCCGACTTTATTACGGCAGGAATCTTAAGTGCTAACTTAATAAAAGCTGGATCGATGAGCCTTTCGCGTTTATATGGTGATGTTCTAACTCTTGGTGGAAATGGAAATAAAAGTGGAAAGCTTGAAATAAAAGATGTAAATGCGAATTTAATGGTTCTCTTAGATATGAACGGAATTTCTCTTTCAAACGGGGCTAAACTGATAGGAGGAAATGGAGTTTTAAGTAATTTTCAATTTCAAGTAAAAAATCCAGACGCTTTTTTAGGTTTTAAATGGATTGATGAAAAATATTTAAAAGATAAATTAATAATTGAATGTTTTATTCCGGAAAATTTTGAAATTACAGAGGCAATATTAACATTGATGCATAATCCTATTTATTGGAATTATGTTGAGGGAGGTACAACCAAATATACTTGGGGATATGCTCGAAACATTCGTCTATATAAAGTAACAAGTTATAATTCAATTATGGAAGCAACTGCCTTTGGTGGGGGATTTAGTGCAACTGAATTTACTAATAAGACCGAGGTTTCAAATGCTTTTGGAGAAAATGGCTTTACAGCATCTGTGCCATCAAGTTCTTCACATTCTATGGAAACAATCGAAAGTATTAATTTAAAAAATTGGTTAAACAAAGGCAGAACAGTTTTTGAATTATCTACAGCAGACAATGCTCCTTCAGCAGGAACTCTAGCAAATCCTAGTATTTCTGGCTACCAACGAACAGGAACTGGAGAAGCCATATTAAATGTAATAGGATTTATGAAATAAAAGGAAAGGAGAAAAAATGAAAAGGGAATTGTTAATTAGTGTGGATCTTAAGGTAGTAGAATATTGTCCGATAAAGTTAAAACAATATGATTCTACAAAATTAACCTTTAATGTTCTTAGTGATTCATTAGAAATAAATTTAAATGACTTAAGTGCCGAATTGATTTTTACGAAACCAGACAATACAGTGGTGATTCAGAATTGTGAAATTGAAGAAAATAAAGTGGTAGCAGATTTATTACCAGATTGTTTAAGGTTATCAGGTAATTCAAAAATAGAAGTTGCTTTAAAGAAAGAAAATGAAACATTTTCTTCTTTTTTTATACCTATAAAAATAGAGGCAAGCGGAAAAGAAAATATCAAATCTAGTAATACACCTAACTACATTGAGGATTTAGAAGAAGCAATAGAGAAGGAAAAAGAAAGACAAAAAAATGAAAACAATCGTATAGCAGCAGAAGAAGAGCGAGAGGATAATGAAGAACAACGTAATTCTGCAGAAAACGAGAGAATTGATGCTGAAGAGGTGAGAAAGAATTCAGAAACGGAACGTATTGAAGCAGAAAACGAGAGAATTAATGCTGAAGAGGAAAGAGAGAATTCAGAAACGGAACGTGTTAAAGCAGAAACAATACGAAACAATAATGAAACCAATAGAATTAACACTTTTAACAATATGACTGCTCAAATTCATCCAACATATAGATATTACTTTTTTGTGGAAAGTGAAATTACAGGCGATAGTCCTTTTGAGATTCCAGCAAATTACATCAAAGATGCCAATGTTTTAGAAGTTTATTATAACGGCGAGCGATTGATCAAGGCAAGCACGTCGGATACGCAAGGACATTATTACGAGGTCGGAGAAACAAATGCGGTATCCAACCAGATACAGCTCACATCAGACTGGGAGGCACTACCTGGCGATGTATTCGAGTTCGTGATCAAGGGGGTGTATACGAATGAAACCACAACATAGTTTTACCAAAAATGCTTTAGGTGTGAAGATTAATGAAACTTCATCATCACATCTAAATCAATATTTAAAATTATTCACTATTGATATGTCTTCTGTTCAATATAAAACAGATCAAATTCTTTTTAGAGTTACAAGCGTTCAAGGACCAACCATAGATGATATATATAATTTAACGATATACAAGAATTCATCTAATTTGGATATTACATTTGTGGAATTTGAAAAAATAAAAAGCTTCGAAACTGATAATTCAGCAAATTTGGTCGCAATTCTTGAAGAAACAAGTAAAATAACTGTCTATTTTAAATTGACAAATTCAACGATCACAACAAATTTAAAAATACTTTCATTTCAGAAATATGGTCCTGAAACACTAACAATTTATAGCGAACAGTTCGTTGATTCACTTCCAAGCGGTACACAATATCAAGCATTTTCAAAAGGTTCTTTAATTGCAAAATTTTCGGAAACAAAAAATGTTACTACATCGGGAGCTTGGGTTACGACAAAACTTCCTTTTGATAAATTGATCAATTCTAGTAATATGACATTATCTAATAATAATGTCGTTATTGGTAAAGGCACAAAAAAAGTACTTGTCATTCTAAAAATTGCAACGAGCAATGATACTCCAACAACGTTACAAGCTCATATTTATAAAAACGGATCATCAATAAGTGATTTTACATCTACAGGATATAATTCCTCAATATATAGTAACCTTATTACTTTTGGAATAGTTGATGTAAAAGAAGGAGATACAATATCAGGGTATATAGGATTCTCCTCAAAACAAACAGATTTCTCATTGCACAATTCTACATCAATAAATGTATTAGAAATTTAGATAGAAAGGAAAGAAGAAACATGAATAAAAACCACGTAAACCTTGAGGCTGTACACACACACACACGGATACCTTCTAGTGAAAAGAGGTGTCAGCCGATGATACCTAAATCAAATAAACCAACGAGTCAGAAATCATATAATCTAAAAGGTTGTACATTTAGTTTTGTAAAAAAAGGCAACATTGTGACAATGTCAGGAGCGCGGAGCTTGGTCAGAAGCGTTAGTAGGAAGCACATTCTACGATTTGCAACTCGACGACGAGTTTAAACCAGCCATAGAAATAAACGACTCCTTTGCATGTGGCCTTAACAGTACAATGATTTTAGCAGGAATGTTTAGGATAACAACGAGTGGACTTTTAAGAGTATATCCATGGGGACCAATTCCTGCTAATTACGGTATTAGACACAGCGTATCGTATATTTCAGCAAATTAAAAATAAAAAGAAAAAGGAGAAAGAATAGAATGAAAAAACGAAATCTTGAAATGCTTGTGGCTCTAGAGAGAGAGAGAGAGAGAGAGAGAGCTACAGTTTAAATAACCTTTTCGAGGAGGTGTCACTATGATACCTCAAGAAGATGGAATTGTTGTGTCGACAACAGAACCGATCAAGAACCGTCGAAGGATTTGGTTGAGAAAGGGGAAAAACTTATATAATCCAGAAACAATGCCATTAATGAATGGATTATGGTATGGAGCTTCTTCAATTGTAACGAATAATGCTGGTTGGTATGTAGTTGTTCCTATAACATCTGGACAAACTTATACAGTTTCAAAGAAAAATGATAAAACGGTTTTATCATATCTAAGCTTTGCTCTTGCCACTACACAGGAATTACCTGAAGATGGAGCGACGATAATAAATTCAAAAACGACAATTGGTCAATTAAAACAAGCCTCAATAGAAGCTTCATCAAATGCAAATTTTTTAATTGTATTTTTAGCAGGAGCTATTACTTTTACAGATGATGACAAAATAAAAGCTATCGAAGAATTACAAGTAGAGGTAGGAACTTCAAAAACAAGTTATGAAGAATACATTGATCCAGAGGTTTTCATTAAAAATACCAATGGAGATTATGAAGAATTTTTAACTAAAGACATTTTTTATCAAAGGGATCTTTCCTCAATGAAAAGTTCCATAGTAACAAATGTGACAAGAGCTATTGAAATGGTTTATGGAAGAGTACATTTTTTGAATATAGCTGTCTCAGTTAATGCCGCAACTGATGCACCAAGTACAATTTTGGAAACTGACATTATTCCACGATTTGTGACGGAATTATATGCTTCAAACGGATCAAGAACATATCGTTGTATTTTAAATACCGACGGGAAAATTAATTTAACAAATCCAAATATTACAGGACCAACATTCCTTATGATTACAGGAGTGTTTATGTTGTAGAAACAGGAGAAAAAGATGGAAAATATAACAACAACAATTATAAGCTTGAGCGCATTGATAACTGCCCTTGCTACATTAATTGTCAATATTATAAAAGCTAAAAGTCAAATTCAAGATACATTGCCTAAAAAAATAAAAAAGCAGACCGATGTAGATATTGAGTTAATAGGCAGGTTCGAAGAAGTGAAAGAATTTTTAAATGCTGACAGGGTGCAGATATATGACTTCCATAATGGGCGGGCATTATGCTAACGGGAGAAGTGCCTTAAAAACGTCATGCTCTTATGAAGTAGTAAGAAGCGGAATTAAAGGACATCAGAAGGAATTACAAGCAGTGCCTTTAAGCTGTATTCCTCAATTCGTTAAATCTTTACTTGATAAAAAGGAGTTAAAAGTAAACGACTTAGAAGAATTAAAAGACATTATGCCAGCGACTTATCAATTAAAGAAAGAACAGAATGTAAGATCATTTTATGATGTTATTTTAGAAAACAAAAACAAAGAGCCAATCGGTTTTTTGGCAATTCAGTATTGTAAGACCAATTGTGTAAATTATACAGAAGAAGAGAAAAAAGAAATACAAAAATTAAAGTTCTTTATCGAAGAGAATCTTGAGAAAATGGTAAAAAAATAAAAAGGAGGGATAATTAAGATGAATGAAAATAAAAAAAAGAATATTATTTTAATGATAGCAACTATAATAGTTGCTATTTTAACGGGATTAGGCTTTTATAACGCAAATAAAGATAATACGTCAGAAAATATTGCTGGAGAAGTTGTAAATGAATTAAAAGATTATATTATTACATATAATATGTCTAATGAAGAAATAGAAGAATTGCCATCAACAGAAATTCCAGAACAAACAGAGGCGGACGAACAAAGTCTTGAGCAAGAAGTAGAGAGTGAAGCTTTTGAAGAACAAGGTAATATTGCTTATAACGGTTCAAGTGAATATCCTAGTATAGCATTAGGTAATTACACGGGACTTACATATTATTCACAGATAGATAGTAGATGGAAAAATCACGTTTATACATCTATTGGAGACAACTCTCAGACTATCGGTACAAGTGGTTGTGGCCCAACAAGTGCTGCAATGATAGTTACTGCGATAAAAGGAACAATTACGCCACCAGAAATGGGAGATTTGTTTATACAATATGGTTACCGTTCTGCTAATAGTGGTACATATTGGAGTGCTTTTCGTTGGGTGGCCGACGTATTTGATATAGGGTATCAAGAAACAACTAATATAGATGCCGCAATAGAATTATTAAGAAACGATAATTATGTAGTGTGTTCTGTAGCAAATGGATTATTTACGTCAGGAGGACATTTTATTGTACTTACTGAAATAAATGGAGATACAATAACAGTTTATGATCCATATTTGTATGCAGGCAAATTTGATACAAGTACAAGAAGAGGAAAAGTAACAGTTGACGGAAACAAAGTATATGTTTCTGTAAATAACTTTAAAAATTATGCTAATTTTAGAGGAGCTTTTGCTTATAAGCATTCTGGAAATGTACAAGAGAATACAAGCACAGTTACTACATCTAGTTATACTAGATATGTAAACGTAAACACAAGATTAAACGTAAGAAATTCAATTTGGGGTACAGTTGTAGATAAATTATATAACGGAGACAGAGTAACAGTTTATGAAACATCAGGTAACTGGAGTAGAATAGGAGATAATAGATGGGTATGTTCAGATTACTTAATAAATAAGAATACTCCAAAATATACAACAGGAAGTTATACTGTAACAGCATCATTACTTCACGTAAGAAGTGGTGCTGGTACAAATTATTCTATAAAAAAATATAGACAACTAACAAGCAATGCAAGGAGCCAAAATAAATCTAAAGGCAATTACTATGCTAATGGACTTTTAAGAGGTGTTAATGTTACAGTTAGCCAAGTTTCTGATAATTGGGGTAAAATTCCAAGTGGATGGATATGTCTAGATTATTGTAGAAAAAGGTAGAAGAGGAGCTAGGTCGTTTGATCTAGCTCTTTTTTGCGTTAATTGAGATAACAAACTATATGTCTAAAAAATAAAAACGCCTTAAAAACGATCCTAGAAGGTCGATTTTTCCTGATATTTCAATAAAAAAAGAGGAATCAACGCACAATTCCTCTTCTTTTCAATATATATTTAACGATGATCTCATGATCAATTATTATATTAAAATAAATAAAAACAAAAGTCAACATATATGGAAAAATTTTACACAAAAATTTAATAACTAAGTTAAGTGTAAGTACAATATTATAAATGGATAAAAGGGAAAAACACCTATTAGATCAAGCTTGTCAAGAAGAATGAATTGCATTAAAATTGCATTATCAAATAGTAAAAACATAAGAAAATCAAGGGGGAGGAGGGTATTTGGTTTGATTGTCGCCTCCAAACACCAGTATAGCTGGTGTTTTTTTCGATAAGGTAGGCAGAAATGCACTTGTAAGATTCCTTCGGGAACTCTTTAGTAACCATGTGTGAAGGAGAGTTGGTTCTGCTAAAAGGAGCCTGTCTTGCAAGAGTCTTGCAGAATCCATTCTGGAACTTTCTAGTAGTGACGAGCGAACGGGAGTAGATTACAAAAGACCACTTTTGTTAATCTTTCTGCAAGACCTACCTAGTTAATTGAATTCTGTAGAGTACAATTAATGAAAAAGTAGAGGAAAAACACATCTGTGTTCCTCTCTTTTTTTTGATCAAAATTTTTTTAGAAATAAAAAAGATTCAATGGGAAGTGGATATACAAGCAAGAAATGAATAGTAGTGATTGTTTTTTGCCTTTACAAAGCTGATTTTAGAGTGATATAATACAAAATCCAATAAGATGGTAGGAGATTCCCACAGGGAGGTGACAACATGTGGATAAAAGATTAGAAAATTCGAATGAAAGAGAAAAAGCATCCTGTAATAAATGAAAATGAACTTTGACAACAAAATACCCCCTAATATATAATTTCGATGTAGACGAAAT
>CALYAK010000009.1 GCA_944393505.1 uncultured Clostridia bacterium
CCTTTTATTTAAGGTTTATTTATTATGTCTTTAATTTTTTTATTGCATATTCAAAATCTTCGATTTTTCCTATACAACAAAAAAAGATTACAACTCTTCGTTGTAATCTTTTTTTATTCCACTTCTGTTCCTAATAAAAATTCTTTTTGATTTTCCGTTATTTTCGCTTTTCGAATTTGATTGGTTAAATCTTTTTCGGATTGCATCTTTACAAGGATATAATTGGTAGTATGACCTTTCCAAAAGCCATCTTCTTTTTCTTCCCAAAGGACTTCCACTTCTTTTCCTAGATAAGCTTCTTGATGTCTTTTCTCATTTTCATCCGATAAATTTCTTAAGATTTTACTTCTTTCTTCTTGTATTTCACCTGGAATTTGATTTGGCATTTCGGCAGCTTTGGTTCCTTTTCTCTTCGAATATTTAAAAATATGCATACGATAAAAATCAATTTGTTTCAAAAATGCTTCTGTCTTTCGAAATTCTTCTTCAGTCTCTCCAGGAAATCCAACAATAATATCGGTTGTTAAACTAACATGCTGAAAAGCTTTTTTCAATCGATTGGTTCCCTCTTCAAATTCTTGTGTTGTATATCTTCGATTCATCCTTGCTAAAGTTTCATCGCATCCACTTTGTAAGGATAGATGAAAATGATCGCATATCTTGGATAAGTTTTTCAATCGATTCACAAATTCATCCGTTATTAAAGTTGGTTCTAAAGACCCTAAACGAATCCTTTCGATTCCGTTAATTTCATTAATTTTTTCTAATAACGTAATCAATCCATCTTTTTGTTTCAAATCTTTACCATAAGAAGCAATATGAATTCCCGTGATCACGACTTCTTTGATTCCTTCTTCTGCAATCTTTCCGAATTTCAGAAAGAATCGCATCCATTTTTCTACTTCTCACTCTGCCCCTTGCGTAAGGAATAATACAGTAACTACAAAAACGATCACATCCATCTTGTACTTTAATGACTGCTCTCGTTTTTTCCGTATAAGTCGTTGGTCCAAATTCCAAAAATTCGATTTGATGCATCACATCGGAAACTTCTGCTTTGGTTTCTTGATTTTTTGCAAAATCTTCTACCATTTCCACAATCTTATTCTTTTCGTTGGTGCCTAAAATTAAATCGATTTCTGGAATTTTTTCTAATTCTTCTTTTGCCACTTGTGCATAACAACCGCAAGCAATTAAAATTGCTTGCGGGTTTACTTGTTTTACTCTTCGAAGCATTTGTCTTGATTTACGATCTGCAATATTCGTCACTGTACAAGTATTAATCACATAGATATCTGCAATTTCTTCGAAGTCTACGATTTCATAATTTTTTTCAACAAAATGTTGCATCATGGCATTTGTTTCATACTGATTTACCTTACATCCGCAAAGTATAAAATGCAACTTTCTTCATGTTATCTCTTTGATCCTTCCTATTTTTGCTCTTTCTTTTTCCAATTTTCTTTGATGGTTTGTCGTTGTCTTGCAATTCCAAAACCATAATCTGGAATGTCTTCTGTAATCGTTGATCCTGCTGCTACAAAGGTTTCATTTCCTAATGTAACTGGTGCAATTAAATTCGTGTTGGATCCAATAAAGCTATGATCTCCAATCTTTGTTTTAAATTTATTCTTGCCATCATAATTACAAGTAATCGTTCCACATCCAATGTTACATTTCTTTCCGATTTTGCAATCTCCCATATAGGATAAATGCGGAACTTTAGATCCTTCATCGATAATTGCTTTTTTGATTTCCACAAAACTTCCAATTTTTACTTTATTAGCTAAATGACATCCTTCACGAATGTATGCATTTGGTCCAATTTCACAGTCTTCTCCGATAACAACACCGGATTTAATTGTCGTGTTTGGATGAATAACCGTATCCATTCCAATTTCTACATCATCATAAATATAGGTAGTTTGAGAATCTTCGATGGTTACTCCATTTTCCAAATGTTTTTGGTTATTACGCATTCTTAAAATTCTTGCCAATACTTCTAGTTGTGCTTTCGTATTCAAGCTTAAAATTTCAGTTTTATCTTCTACAACTAATGTTGCTATCTTTTTTCCTTGTGCTGACATCATTTTTATAACATCGGTAATCCAATATAGTCCCATGCTATTAGCAGTAAGTCTTGTAATGATTGCACTTAATTCTTTTGCATCAAAACAATATACCCCTGCATTTACCTCATGGATCTTTCTTTGCTCTTCTGTTGCATCTTGCTCTTCTACTACTTCTGCTAAAAAGCTTCCTTGACGAATGATTCTTCCATATCCATAAGGATTCTCAATCATTCCGGTTAATACAGTTGCTGCATTTCCTTCTTCAACAGCTTCTTTTGCTAAATCTTCAATTGTCTCTGGTCGAACAAGAGGTTTATTTCCGTTCATTACAATTACTTTTCCTTGCATCTTTTTCAAATATTCAACCGACTGCATAATCGCATGTCCTGATCCTAGACACTTTTCTTGATGGATATAGGTTACTTCATCTTTTAAAATCTCTTGGATTTCCTCTTGATTTTCTCCTACTACGACAAAAACATCTTGGATTCCTGCTTTTTGAACAGCTTCTACTGTTCTTTGAATCACCGGTTTTCCATAAAGCATTTGTGCAAATTTTGATTTTTTCGATTTCATTCTGCAGTCTTTTCCTGCAGCCATAATAATTGCGGAAATTGATTCCATTTTTTCAACCCTCTTTCTTTTTTGGTTTTAATTTTGATGAAATTGATTATATAGCTTTCTTGCTGTTTCTGGACTATCTGCTCCTTCAGCGTTTTTAATTGGAGCAAAATTTTCCTCTCGTTTACTTCTTAAGATTGAGATATCATCAAAAGATTCAAATACATCAAACATAAAAGACTCAAATTTAAAAGCATTTGGCTCTTTTGGTTCGATCCATTGCCCATTTTCATCTAAATATCCCATTTTCTTAACTGCTTTATGATAGTTTAGTTGAATTTTACTTGCCTTTTCTAATGCTTCCATACTGTATAGCATACTTACGGTATTGGCTTCTCCATAAAGAAGTTCTCCATCTTCATCCACCTCTTCCGCCATTTCTTCTGGAATTTCGGAATACTCGATAACCGCTGGATGTCCTTTCTTCTTTCCAAAGACACCAACTCTTTCTTTTGGACTAATTTTGGTTACTGTTCGCGAAGCAATTTGATTGTGATCTTTGATACATAATCCAATTAAACTTGGATCTACCATATTTAATAAGATATTATCGACTGCTCCGATAAAGATCCATTGGATCTTTTCTTGTTTCATTTTTTCTAATGCACCAGATTTTGCAAGTGATGCATAAATACTTCCATTTCCATCGGATGCTTCACGGATTAAGCCATTCTTATCCATTAATAGCTTACCTTCTGTATTCATAATAGGAAGTTTTCCTTGTTTAAAAAAGGTTATTTTTTCTTTTGGATAACCAAAATATCCATGTTCTTCAAAAAAGGCAATCGTTTCCTCATTGTTTTCTTCGCTGGTCATGATATACCAAGGAATCACAACTCCATACTTTTGATTTTCACGAATAAGACTTTCGGTTAAAATTTGAAAAATGTATTTTGGCTCTGGCTCTACTGGCACTAAAAAAGTTCCTTTTGGACCTTTATGTCCAAGTCTAGTTCCCTGTCCTCCAGCCATTGTAACAACTGCATAATGATTTTCACGAATAATCTTTTTTCCGGTTTCTTCTAGTTCTGTCACTTCTTCTTTTGGTAATTTATTTTTATCTACAAATTTAATTGGTTGAATTTCACTTTCTTCAATCTCAATTGGCCTTTTCGTACTTTCATACAAATTAGAAAGTTGTTCAAAGTCCATGTTTAAGATTTGTTCGACTAATTTTTCTGGGTTTTTACTTTTCTCTAAATATTGAATAATGTGTTCTTGGTTATTTTCTCGCAAAAGTTGCTTTGCTTTTTCAAAGTTTTTTTCCATATGATTCCTTCTTTCTTCTTTGTTTCAACACCTTATGTATTTTACCATATCATTTTATATTATGCAAATTTTCGAAATTTGCTCTTTTGTTTGTCATACTTTTTCATTCTCTCCCATATACATTAATTAAGTTTAGTTGTACAAACATTTTCGAAGGGGGTAATTCAATTCATGAATACTAATTCAAGATTATATCAAGATATAGCAACCAGAACGGATGGTGACATTTATGTCGGAGTAGTAGGTCCTGTTCGTACCGGTAAGTCTACTTTTATCAAGAACTTCATGGACTTACTTGTTATTCCAAACATTGAAAACAGCTATAAACGCGAAAGAGCAAAAGATGAACTTCCACAAAGTGCTGCTGGAAGAACAATTATGACAACAGAGCCAAAATTCATTCCAAATGAAGCAGTTGAAATCAATCTTTTTGATAACATTAAATTGCGAACTCGTCTTGTTGATTGTGTTGGTTATTTAGTTGATAATGCCATCGGTTATTTAGAAGATGATATGCCTCGTATGGTTAAAACACCTTGGTTTGATGAAGAAATTCCTTTTGGAGAAGCTGCAGAACTTGGAACTCGTAAAGTCATTGCAGAACATTCTACCATCGGAATTTTAGTAACCACAGATGGTAGTATTACCGACATTCCTCGTGAAGACTATATTGAAGCAGAAGAACGTGTCGTAACGGAATTAAAAGAATTACAAAAGCCATTTGTCATTGTGCTAAATTCTCGTGATGTAGAATCTGACTATACCCAAGCACTTGCAGAGAAATTGGCGATCAAATATGATGCTCCTGTTTTACCAATTGACTGCTCTCGCCTCGATATGGAAGATGTCAATGAAATTTTCAGTCGTATCTTATATGAATTTCCAGTTGAACAAATTAATATTGATTTTCCACGTTGGATCAATCATCTTTCCGATTCACATTGGATTAAAGAAAAACTTTATACATCCATTCAAGATTCTTTCCGTGATATTTCGTTATTAAAACAAATTCCAACTGGTATTGAATCACTAAGATCCTGTGACGTCATTTCGAATTTAACTGTATCGGAAACACGTTTAGATACTGGTATTACCAATATTCAAATTCAAATTAAAGATGAACTTTTCTATCAAATCTTAAGTGAACTTTCCAGTTTAACAATTCAAGATGAGGCAGATCTCTTCCGTGTCATTGGCAACTTATCCAATACGAAAAGAGAATATGATAAAATTGCAAGTGCACTCGAAGATGTCAAAAATACAGGTTATGGAATTGTCACTCCAAGCATAGATGAACTAATCTTAGACGAACCAGAGATGGTAAAACAAGGCTCTCGCTATGGAGTAAAACTAAAAGCACAAGCTCCTTCCATCCATATGATTCGAGCTAATATTGAAACAGAAGTATCACCAATTGTCGGAAGTGAAAAACAATCAGAAGATTTAGTCAATTATCTATTGTCTGAGTTTGAAAGCGATCCAAAAAAGATCTGGGATTCGAATATTTTTGGTAAAAGCTTACATGAACTTGTTAATGAAGGTTTACAAAACAAATTGTGTAAAATGCCAGAAGATGCTCGTGAGAAATTACAAGAAACATTAGAAAGAATTATTAATGAAGGTAGTGGTGGATTAATCTGTATCATATTATAGAAATGAAAAGAAGCCGACAAATAACTGTCGGCTTCTTTTCATCATTTCTATCCTTGATCTATTTTTCTAAAAGTTATACTTACGATACTTGCGATAAGCAAACCATCCAACTAATGCAAAAACTGCAATGATGAATAAAACAACATAATCAGTTCCTGTTTGTGGAATAGTTCCTGGAGCTTTCGTATTATCCAAGTTACCAGAGATATTAGTTGGTCGGTTCGATCCATTGACCACTAAATTTCCCTGATCCACATTTTGTGTTTGATTGCTTGGAATTGTAATATTTCCTTGTGGTGTTTGTGTATTATTAGTTGTTTGATTATTTTGATTATCCTGATTGTTATTATCAGAACCAGCATTTCTTACAGTTATAGCACAAGTTCCTTCTGCTGAGTCATCTGCTAATTTTGCAGAAATAGTAGCTGTTCCTTCTTTTACAGCTCGTACATTTCCATTTTGATCTACAGTTACAACTTCTTCATTCGAGCTGGACCATACAACACTTTGTGTTGTATTTCCAGGAGTTGCTGTTAAAGTATAGGTTCCTCCTACCGTTAATTGAAGTGATGTTTCACTCATTGAAACATATGGTTGTCCTGCTACTGTTGTTGAATATACATTGCAATCGTAATCAGTTCCTTCGTTCGTTACTAATTTTGCCCATAGAGTAAAATGAGTTTGACCTGAACGATCTCCATAGTCAATTTCTACCGTTCCATCATTGGCTTGTTTCCAGTTACTTTCTACAAAACTTGGAATGGATGCCTGAACTTCAGCATTTTCTGCTTTAACCTTTGCGTTGTATTCATCAAGCACTGTTTTGTAAGTTTCATATATTTTGAGATAAGCCTCTCTTGCTTGATTCGTAGCTTCTGAAGACGGGTCTTTTTCAAGTTCTTCCTCATAAGTAGCATAAGCAGCCTCAACTTCACTTTCACGTTCATCTAAAGTTGCTTTTGCATCCGCTAACTCTTCTTTAGCCTTCGTAATCTTATTTTGAATGTTCGCGAATTGTGTATCGGTTAGAAACTGAATTTGATAATAGAATTGGTAATTTCCTGCATTCGAACTAATCGTAACACGTGTTGTCGCAGATGTGATCAAAGTCGGTAATGTAATCCATCCGTTTGGATCTAATTCTTCGATATCATGAGCTTGTACAAAAGGTGAATAAAAAGCTAACCATGATATCACAAGAATTAAAATGATACTAATTCTCTTTTTTAACTTTTTCATTTTCCTTGCCTCCTTATTCTTCTATTTTTCTTTTGGTTGTTTTCTTTTTGATTGGTTTTTTCTCTTCTTTTTCTTTTCCATAGCCTGGTTTTTCTAGTAATTCAAACATATTCGTTTTATAGGTTTCAACTCCTGGTTGATTAAATGGGTTGACTCCTAAAATCTTGCCAGAAACTGCACAAGCTAGCTCAAAGAAATAGATCAAATGTCCCATTGCTGTTGCGTCTAATTTTTCGATTTCTAAAACAAAGTTTGGAACTCCTCCTGATACATGAGCTTTAATTGTTCCTTCCATTGCTTTTTCATTTACATAACCTACTGTTTTTCCTTCTAAATAGTTTAATCCATCTAAATTATCATCATCACGTTTAATCTTTATATCCGATGGATATTTTTTTATGTGCAATACCGTTTCCATTAAATTTCTTCTTCCATCTTGAATGTATTGTCCTAAAGAGTGTAAGTCTGTTGTAAATTCAGCTCCTGTTGGAAAAATTCCTTTTTGATCTTTTCCTTCACTTTCTCCAAAAAGTTGTTTCCACCATTCGATAAAATAGTGTAGGCGTGGATCATAGGAAATTAACAGTTCGATATTTTTGTTTTCGCGATATAATAGATTACGTCCAACTGCATATTTGTAACAATCATTGTATTTTAAGTTACTATCACTATACTTGTCCTGAGCGAACTTAGCTCCCTGCATCAAAGCATCAATGTCTATTCCAGCAGCTGCAATTGGAAGAAGTCCTACTGCTGTTAAAACCGAATATCTTCCGCCAACATGATCTGGTATCACAAAAGTTTCATATCCTTCTTCAATCGCTAAGGTTTTTAAAGCTCCTTTTATTTGATCGGTTGTTACGTAAATTCTCTTTTTTGCTTCTTTTAAATCATATTTATTTTCTAAAATTTCTCGGAAAATACGAAAAGCAATTGCAGGTTCTGTTGTCGTACCTGATTTTGAAATAACATTAATTGAAAAATCACGGTCTGCTAATAAATTGATCACATCTTGAATATAGACTGGATTTAAGTTATTTCCTACATAAATTACTTGTACTTTTTTTGAATCCTTTTTTGGTTCCATCATTTGAAAAGGATTACTTAAACTTTCAATAACAGCTCTTGCTCCTAAATAGGATCCTCCAATTCCAATCACTAATAAAATATCGGAATCTTTTTGAATTTTATTGGCTGCTTTTTTGATTCTTTCAAATTCCTTTTTATCATAATTGGTTGGAAGTTCAATCCAGCCAACAAAATCAGTCAAATCTGTTGCTTTATCGTGTAATTCCTTATGGATCTGCTCAACTTGTTTTGCATACTCCATCATTTCTTTTTCTTCTAGACCTGTATATTTCAAATTTAATTTTAGATTTGTCATTCGTACCTCCTTGTTTTCCGTTTTCTAATTTTTCTTTCTACTTTTTATTTTATACCATCTATTTCGGAAAATCAACCGATTTTCTTTTATTTCATCATACTTAATAGTTTAGCAAAATATTTCATACTGACCAAACATTCTTCCATCGTGTTTCCCGTCGCTCCAATTTCAATGATTGTAGCTCCTTTGGCTAAATTCTGATTATATCTAGAATTTCTTAAGATAATTGGTTTCATCAATCCCGGATAAATTTCATTTGCCTTTTCTTGAATCTTCACTGCTAATTTTAAATTTTGAATCCAGTTCGGATGTTCCAAGCCTCCTCCATCTGTTCCAATGACAAACATAATTTGTGCTGCCATTTCTTCACCGTATTTTTACTTTCGGTGCATAAGTCATATCGGAAATTGCATCACGGTGTAAGTCAAATACAATATCAATCTCTGGATTGTTTTTCAAAATGCTATCAACCGTATTCAAAGATCTCCCATAAGATCCAGAATAATTTGGATAATCGTGATAAGTCGTATCATGAATGACACTAATTCCATATTGTTCTAGATTCTTTTGTAATTCATCTCCTACTCTTGCAACTGAAAATGCTCGATCCGTTGTTCGAAAATTTCCATTATGGGTATAGGAGAAAGCATCACTTGGCGTATAGCTTTCACAAGTATGAGTATGAAAAATGAGCATTTTCTGAAAATTATAGGTTTGATCATCTACCACCATATCTTCGGTTACTTCATATTTTGATTCATTACGAATTTTCACTCCACGAATTTCTGTATTGTAGGTATTTTTAACAGCACTTGGTTGCTCTTCTGTTGTCACTTCCGTACTCACTTCTTCTACCGTTTTTTCCTCTTCTTCTGGTTTCGTTTCTTCTGCGACCTCTTGTTGTTTCTCTTCTTTCATTTCGATTTCTTTGGTATTTGCCATCATACTATATTCTTCCGTTAACATTCTTCTTTGAAAATTTGCTTCAGATAGCTGAAAAACCGTTGCCTCTTCTTCTTCATGATTTACTTGATGGATGCCTGGAATTACTTCATCTAAACAAGCAATCAAAGAAGGCTTTTCCTTTTGTGGCAATGTATCTTGTTCTTGTTTTTTCTCTATTTTTCCCGATTTTGCATAAGTAAGGAAAATGATCGTAATAATAATTACGATCACAATTCCTACTAGATATTTTGCTAATGTTTTTACATGAATCACAGTCATATTAACCATATCTTTATCCTCTTCCATTGCTTTCGCTTTTCTTCGTTGTCCTATTTTCTCCCTATCACTATATATATGATTTCAATGACTGTTTTATTCTTTTCTATTTTATTTTTTCGAAAATCGATTCTGTATCAAAAGAAACTTCACATTCTTCTCCGCTTTCCATGTTCTTTAATTTTGCTCGTTTTTGTTTTACTTCTTCTTCTCCAATGGTTAAAACAAATTTTGCTTTTTTTTTGTCCGCATATTTAAATTGTGCTTTTAAGCTTCTTTGTGCTACATCTTGTTCTACAAAAATTCCCTTATCCCTTAAAGCTAAAGCAAGTTTGGTTGCTTCTAAATCTGCTTCTTCTCCCATGGTTGCAAGGTATAAATCCATTTTTCTTGATTTTACCATATTTTCTTGGTTATATTTCTCATAAATTTCTAAGATTCTTTCTACTCCTGTTGCAAATCCTACCGCTGGTGTGTCTTGACCTCCTAGTTCTTTTACTAAACCATCATAGCGACCTCCACCAAGTACAGTATATCCTTCATCTTCGGATACAAATTCAAATACCGTTTTGGTGTAATAATCTAATCCACGTACAATCGAAGAATCAATTTCATAATCGACACCTAACTGGGTTAATCTTTTCTTAACATTTTCAAAGTGTTCTTTACACTCTTCACATAAATAATCTAAGATAATTGGCGCACCTTGGTTCATTTTTTTGCAAGCTTCTTCTTTGCAATCTAAAATTCGCATTGGATTTTTTTCAAATCTTGTTTTGCAAGTATCACAATATTTTTCTAAATTTGGTCGAATAAAATTACGTAAAGCTTCTTGATATTTTGCACGGCAAGTTGGACATCCAATACTATTGAGCATTAGTTTGATACGAGGAATTTTTAATGCTTCAAAAAACTTTTGCCCCATCAAAATCACTTCCACATCTGCTTGATAGGATTGCGTTCCTAATACCTCTACTCCAATTTGGTGAAATTCTCTTTGTCTTCCTTTTTGCACATTTTCGTAGCGATAAATACTCATCGCATACCAAAGTTTGATTGGAGATGGCATACTTGCCATTCCAGATTCAATATATGATCTTACGACACCAGCAGTTCCTTCTGGTCTTAAGGTAATGCTTCTTCCTCCCTTATCTTCGAAAGTGTACATTTCTTTTTGTACAACATCAGTCGTTTCTCCTACCCCTCTTAGAAATAGTTCGGTATTTTCAAAAACTGGTACTCGAATTTCTTTTAGCCCAAAGTTTTCAAAAAGATCAGCCGCTGTTTTTTCGATATATTGCCATTTATATGATTCCGAAGGTAAAATATCCTTCGTTCCTTTTGGTCTTTGTATCATTGTTTTTCCCTTCCTTTATTCTAATTTTAAAACTCACAGTTTTTTGGTGTTCTTGGGAATGGAAGTACATCACGAATATTTTGCATACCTGTTAAGTACATCATCATTCTCTCAAAGCCTAATCCAAATCCACTATGAACACAGCTTCCATATCTTCTTAAATCCATATACCACCAATAATCTTCTTCTTTTAGCCCTAATTCCTTTAAGCGCTTAGATAATTTTTCGAAATCATCCTCCCTTTGACTTCCGCCAATAATCTCGCCAATTCCAGGAACTAAAAGATCACATGCAGCTACGGTTTTCCCATCTGGATTTTCTTTCATATAGAAAGCTTTAATTTCCTTTGGATAATCGGTTACAAAAACTGGTTTTCCAAAGATTTTCTCACTCAAATATCTTTCGTGTTCGGTTTGAAGATCCGTGCCCCAATGGACTGGAAATTCAAATTGATCATTCACCTTTTCTAACTCTTTAATTGCATCCGTATAAGTAATTCTACCAAAATCTGAATGTAAGATATTTTGCAAACGTTCCATTAAGTTTGGATCGATAAATTGTTGGAAAAATTCCATCTCTTCTGGTGCGTTTTCCAAAACATAGGAAATGATATACTTCATCATTTCTTCTGCTAAATCCATGTTATCTTTTAAGTCTGCAAAACAAATTTCTGGTTCAATCATCCAAAACTCTGCAGCATGTTTGACGGTATTCGAATTCTCTGCTCGAAATGTTGGTCCAAAAGTATAGACATTACGAAATGCATGTGCAAAAGTTTCAACGTCTAATTGGCCACTTACTGTTAGATGCGTCGTTTTTCCAAAGAAATCTTGACTATTATCTATGGTACCATCTTCCTTTTTTGGTAAGTCTTCTAAATCAAAAGATGTAACACGAAACATTTCGCCTGCACCTTCACAATCACTTCCCGTAATAATTGGTGTATGAACATAGACAAATCCTTTTTCTTGAAAGAATTTATGAATCGCAAAAGAAAGAATACTACGAACGCGGAATACTGCATTAAATGTATTCGTTCTTGGTCTTAAATGGCTAATCGTTCTTAAATATTCAAAAGAATGTCGTTTCTTTTGAAGCGGGTAATCCAAAGATGCTTGATTGATGATTTCTACTTTTTGAGCTTTTATCTCAAAAGGTTGTTTTGCATTCTCTGTTTTGACAACTTCTCCCATTACTTGGATCGATGAACTAATGGAAAGTTTCTTTACCTCTTCAAAATTTTCAAGTTCTTGATCAAATACAATTTGCACATTCTTAAAAAATGTACCATCATTTAATTCAATAAATCCAAAATTCTTTGAATCTCGAATGGTTTTGACCCAACCAGAAACTTGAATTGTTTTCCCTTCATAAGAATTCATATTGCGATATAGGTCTTTGACCAAAATATTGTTGGTATCCATCTATTTTTCATTCCTCTCTTTTTAATCATCACTTGGTTTTAAATTAAAATACAAAGGTTCTTCTTCTCTTACCATTGTACTTCTTCCGTGTCCTGGATAAATAATCGTATCTTCTGGCAAAACCAAAAGCCTTGTTGTAATACTATCAATCTCTTCTTTAAAATCGCCAGTTGGTAAATCAGTCCTTCCCCAAGCCGATTTAAAAATCGTATCGCCAGAGAAAACCAAATTTTCTTGATGGCAATAAAGAGAACTTCCTCCTTTGGTATGTCCTGGTGTATGAATGACGCGGAATTCTAAATTTCCTAAATGAATTAAGTCTTGATCATCCACTCGAGAATCTGCTTCTAAACTCATATCCTGCATACCAATGTAGCCAATCAAATTAATATCTGGATTATATAACCCTTCTGCATCTTCACGGTGAATTAAAATTTTTCCGCCTTTTTTTGCTTTCAATTCTGGCGCTGCTCCAATATGGTCTCCATGGCAATGCGTTAAATAAATATATTTTAAGTTTCCTCCCAAAATATCCAGCATTTCAATAATTTTGTCCGCTTCTCCTCCTGGATCGATTACCATCGTTTCTTTCGTTTCTTCATCCATGACAATATAGCAATTCGTGGATTCTTGAAGATGTGTATGTACTTTTAATCTCTTTAGTATCATTTTGAATTCCATCCCTTCTCATCATTCTTTTGTTTTTTATTTCTTTCTCTTTACTTCATAAACACTATCAACTTTACGTAGTGATTTAATTACATTATTTAATGCTTCGACATTCTCGATTTCAATTGTCAATTCTGTAATTGCAATCTTCTCTTTATTTGCTCTGGAAGAAACTGCTAACATCTTACATTTTGTTGCTGCAATCATATTAATAATATCGGCAAGCAATCCATTTCGATCATTAGCAAAAATCTCGATGTCTACATGATAAGCTACCTTTTCTTGTTCTGCCCAGTAAACATCAATCATTCTAGCTTCTTCCGAAGAAACTAAATCAGTTACATTGGAACAATCTTTGCGATGAACCGAAACCCCTCTTCCTCTTGTAATATATCCAACAATTTCATCTCCTGGTACTGGATTACAACACTTGGATAATTTGACTAAACAATTATCAATTCCTTCTACAATAATTCCAGCATGGGATACTCTTGCTTTTGTTCCCATTTTTTCTTTGCTTAATTCTTCTAGGGTCTTTTCAACGTTTTCTTCTTTATGCTCTTTTCGATATTCTTCCAAGATACGTGCAATAATTTTCGAAGCAGACATTGCTCCAAATCCTACACTTGCATACATATCATCTACGGTATTGTATTTATATCGATCTAATGCTACTTGAACAAATTCGGTTTTAAAGATTTGATCATAATTCATTCCAACACGCTTGATTTCTTTTTCAATCAAATCTTTTCCTTTTTCGATATTGGCTTCTCTTTCATTTTTCTTAAACCATTGTTGAATTTTGGTTTTTGCAGAAGAACTCTTGACAAATTTTAGCCAGTCTCGACTTGGTCCTTTTGCTTGATCAGAAGTAATGACCTCTACGATATCTCCGCTTTTTAAATTCGTGATAATTGGCATCATTTTGCTGTTAATTTTGCATCCTACCATATGATGTCCAATTTCTGCATGAATGTTATACGCAAAATCAATCGGAGTTGCCCCTCTTGGTAATACCTTAATCTCACCTTTTGGTGTAAACACATAAACTTCATCTTCAAACAACTCTGTTTTTAATGTGTTTAAGAATTCTTGTGGATCTTGCATATCTTTTTGCCACTCTAATGTTTCGCGAAGCCATGCAAGTTTATCTTCGGTTACCGTTACATTACTCTTTTTGGTTTTATTAGCTTCCTTGTATGCCCAATGAGCTGCGATACCAAACTCTGCAATTCGATGCATGTCCCAAGTACGAATTTGTACTTCAAAAGGAGTTCCTTTTGGTCCAATTAATGTCGTATGCAATGATTGATACATATTTGGTTTTGGAACCGAAATATAGTCTTTAAACCTTCCTGGCATTGGATTATATAAATCGTGAACAACACCAAGGGCAGCATAACAATCCTTTACGGAGTTAACAATAATACGAAGTGCAAATAGGTCATATATTTGATCCAATGTTTTGTTATCACGTTTCATTTTTCGATAAATGCTGTATAAGTGTTTTGCTCTTCCCGTGATTTCCGCTTCAATTCTTTGCTTTTTCAAATGAACACGAATTTCATCCATAATCATATTGATAAACTCTAAACGTTCTTCTCTTTTTTTATCGATTCCTTCTACAATTTCACGATATTCTTCTGGATATAAATATTTAAAAGATAAATCTTCTAGTTCCCATTTTAAGGAATACATACCCAATCGATTAGCAAGTGGTGCATATAAATCCATGGTTTCTCTTGCATTTGCAATTTGACGATCTCTGGTTAAGTATTTTAAAGTTCGCATATTATGGAGTCTGTCTGCTAATTTAATCAAGATTACACGAATATCTTTTCCCATCGCCAAAAACATTTTGCGATAGTTTTCAACTTGTTGTTCTTCTTTACTCGTATAATTTAATTTACCAAGTTTGGTAACACCATCTACCATATCATAAATTTCTTGTGAAAATTGCGTTACAATGTCTTTTTTGGTAACATCTGTGTCTTCTAATAAATCATGAAGAAGTGCTGCACAAATCGTTGATTCATCTAATTCAAGTCCAGCCAAAATATATGCCACTTGTACAGGATGGATAATATATGGCTCTCCTGATTTTCTTTTTTGATCGCCATGTTTTAATTTTGCAAATTCATAGGCTTTTAAAATAAGTTTTGTATCAGCTCTACGATTTTTCTTTTTCATTTCAGCAATAATGTCATCAATGGTTGCAATCTTTTCTTCTACCATATTATCCTCCTTCTTCTTTTATTTCTCATAGGATTTTCGAATTTCCTTTACATTGATCTGGATCTGTTCATTTCCATTGAAACGGTTTACTTCTAAAGTTCCCACTACATCCACATAATCTTCAATGGTATAGGTACTTGCTAACTCTCCCATATTAAATCCAATGGCTTCTACAATCACTTGATCTTCTTTTAACGTAAGTTTCAAATGCTTTCCTTCCGATAATGTACGAATGGAATGAATTTTTAAATTGCGAAATAGGAATAGTGGCATTTTATTTGCTTCTCCAAATGGTTCTAACAATTGAATTTGTTTCACTGTTTCTAAATCGATTTCTTTTAAACTTACTTCTTCATCAATGTATACAATCGGTATTATATCACGAATGTTGCTATTTTGTAAAAAATTTTCGAATTCTTCCTTAAAATCTTCAAATTCTGATTTTTGAATGGTTACACCAACTGCCATCGAATGTCCACCAAATTTGGTTAAATGACTGGAACATTCGGTTAAAGCATGGTGAAGATCAAATCCTGGAATACTTCTTCCAGATCCTTTTCCCTCTTCTCCTTCAAAACAAACCAAAACACTTGGTTTAAAATATAGGTCCGTTACTTTGGAAGAAACAATTCCGATGACACCATGGTGCCAATTCGGACTTCCTAAAATGATACCTGCTTTGTCTTTTTCGGATGTTTCAATCATTTGTACCGCTTCTTCAAAAATCTTCTTTTCGGCTGTTTGTCTTTCCTGATTGTATTGGTTGAGTCTTTTTGCAATTTCTCTTGCCTCTTCTACAGAATCCGTTAAGAATAGTCTTAGGGCTTCTTTTTCAAATCCCATTCTTCCACAAGCATTAATTCTTGGGGCAACACCAAAAGAAATACTGGTTGAATCCACTTTTTTGTATCCAATCGATTCTAATAGGCATCTTAACCCAATATTTTTGGTTTGACTAACCAGTTTCAATCCTAATTTTGCAATCACACGATTTTCATCCACTAAAGGAACAATATCGGATATCGTTCCGACACAAACAATATCTAAATATTTCAAATATTCTTTATCAGGCAAGCCCATTTTCAAACTAATGGCTTGAATCAATTTAAAACATACTCCAACGCCTGCTAATTGATTAAACGGATATTGATTATCCTTTCTTTTCGCATCCACAACTGCTAAAGCTTTTGGTAAAACTTCGGTTGGTTCATGATGATCGGTTACGACCACATCAATTCCTAAACTCACGGCATAGTCAATTTCTTCGATTCCAGAAATTCCACAATCAACCGTAATCATTAAATCATAGTCTTTTAATGTATCAATCGCCTCTTTATTTAGTCCATATCCTTCTTCTAAGCGATTTGGAATATATGAATCCACAGATATTCCACGATCTGCGAAAAATTTCTTTAATACCGTAATACTCGTAATTCCATCTACATCATAATCTCCATAGATCACAATCTTTTCTTTTTTCTCCATTGCTTCTAAAATACGAGATACTGCTTTTTCCATATCTGGCATAAAAAAAGGATCATGAAAATCGTGACGTGTTGGATTCAAAAATTGCTCAATCTGATCCAAGTCCACTTTACGATTAATTAATATTTCAGCAATCATTTCACTAATTTGATATTTTTCTGCTATTTGTTTTGCTAATTCTTCATTCTTCGGATAACATTCCCACTTTTTGTTCATCTTTTCCTCCATTTTAACAGTACTATTTTACCGCATTTTCGATTACTTTAAAACCCCCATTCACAAAAAAAGCAACAAAAGAATATGAAAATCGAAACAAATACCACAGAAACGACAAAAAGAAGGATTTCTCCTTCTTTTATCGGCGGCCTTTATTCAATTTAAAGATGTTTGCTAAATGATTATCTACTTAGATATCCTATTTTAAGGATCATTCCTGAACCTTCCAAGAGGTCTGGCCAAGGTAATCCTGATTAGCCGTGTTTTCCGTCTTTAGTCCTGCCTTTAGTACAACAACTGGACGCACACCATATGCTTGATTATATGAACCATTATAACTACCATTTGATATTCTATACAATGGTGAATCGGATGTATTTGTCGAACGCCATAATCGGCTACCTGTTGGGGAATAATTATTATAAGATCCTGTTGGTCTCTCACTATATAAATAATAATAATATGTCGAGGAAGCTCTATAACTAGTTCTACTGTTTCCTGAATAAGACGTAGTCGGATAATTTCCTGCAGAATTCACAGAATGTAACCTATATGCAACTGATACTGAAGATGATGATGTAGAAGTATAAAAGGTTCCTTGAGTATAGCTTTGCCATTTTCCTGTGCTTACTCTATAAGTCATCATATATCCCCTATAAGAGGTTCCGCTTCCTGAATAACGTCTACCTGAATTATTTCCTGCACTTGTTGCTAACCAGTAATTGTTTCCAGTAATTTTTACTCCTGCTGTATTCATTTGATTATAATCATTCGTATCTGCATTTTTGGCTGATGTTGCATAAGTTGTATTTAAAAAGTTAGTAGTTGCAAAATTGTTCAACGCTGTTATCATCGCTGTTCGATTAGCATCTGAATTTCCGTAATAACCTAAAGCAGGGCTTCCTGCGCTAATTAAAGTAACTGTTCCTGTAGCTCCGCTTCCTGTTTTACTTAACACTCTCCATCCACTGGTATTTCCAGTAACACTTGTTCCTTTGTCTTGACCTTCTGTATACCCCCCAAATGTCGCATTACTTGTTGGATTTGCCTCTGTATTATCCCATGTTCCCACATTATATGCCACATAATCTCCTGCTGTTACTCGGTCTACTAAATAATATGTGACACTAGTTGGTATTCCCTGCGTTGTGTTTCCATATTTATCTGACACAATCACGTTAAGTTCTGTTGAATAATTCGTTGTCTTTGTCAATCCTGTATAAGTATATGTATTAGATGCCGAATTTCCTTTTGATGTCGCATTTTGATAATATTGATAAGTTTTTATTTCCGTTGTTTCATCCATTGCTGTTACAGTCATTTTCGCTGATGTTTCAGATGCTGATTCTACAACAATACTTGTTATTACTGGCCCTGTTGTATCTCTTGTTACTTCTAATGTATTGGTTGATACTCTTTCATTTTCTTTGTTATACGTATGCACTTTTACTGTCCAATGTCCATCTGCTGCAATTACAAAACTCTTTTTATTCCCCATTTCATATTCTGTTTCTGGTAATGCAACACCTTTTCCATATTCTTTTCCATCAATTGTTCCACTATTCGTTGTTGTTCCTGTTATCTGATATGTTACTCTAGGAATATCTACGTTATTTTCATCTTGTCCTGTCATACTAATTTCTATATTACTTGTATAATAACTTCTTTTTCCTTCTGTGTAGACATCTCCTTCTGTCCCACTTGATACCCATATTGCCGGTCTTGAAATAACATCGCTTGCTGTCATATTTCCTGCTTCATCTTTTACTATCACATACATATCGTACGTTTTATCTTTTTCTAGTCCAGCATATAGCTGTGTTGTTTCTTGACTTGCTTGATCTGTATAGGTCATATTTGGTGCCAGTTTGTGTCGATAGGTATATCTTTCCGTTGTTGCCAGATCAGATGCTGCATCTGCCGCTGTTACAGATACTCGGAAACCACTCCCTATCACTTGCTCTCCCGTATATAACGTAATTACTGGTCTTGTTGCATCTCTTCTTACATTTAATGTTGGTGCTGTGGATAGTCTCATACCTCCAGAATCATAGGTGTATGCTACAATCGCAAATTCTCCATCGATTGCAATTCGAAATGTTGTACCATTTGCAATATCGATTTCTCCGGTATCCACTTCTCCTGCCATATATTCTCGATTTCCAATTATTCCATTACCATATGCTGTTCCTCTTACTCGATACGTTACTCTGGATGATCCTGTATCTGTTCCTAATACACGAAGCGTAATATTACTGGTATACCAATCATTTTGTCCCATATTTCCACTAGCTACACTGACCGTTACTCCACTTCCTGCTGTTGTACCAGTTTCTCTTTTTAGCCACATGATCGTTGAGTTTGATTTTTTTCCTTCTAAGTCATACGAATATGCTGTTATTGTATATTCTCCATCTTTTGTAAATGTTAATGTTCCACCATTTTCAATATCAATCTCTTTAATTAATCCACTTGGATAAAGCTCGTTATTAATTTCATCTACCGTTGTTGTTAGAATATATTTGATTCTTAATGTTTTATCCGTTGTTGCAATTTGGATGGTTACATCACTTCGGAAGAAGCTTGCTGCAATCTCTTCTCCTTCTAGTACCGTAATGGTTGGTGGTACTGCATCTCCTCCGATCATACTTCCATCACTTCCGCCAGTGTTGGTGTTTGTTCCTCCTGTGTTAGATCCACCTTGGTTTCCACTTCCTCCTGAACCACCGGATCCAGATTCTCCTCCTTCAGAACTTCCTCCTGTATCGGTGCCAGGGATAATACCAATTCCGGTATATAATTCGTTATCTCTTAGCTCATTTTGAAGAGCTGCAAGTTGCTCGTTATCATAATCTGTTTCGTTCGTTATCATATTTTTCGTATCTTTTGCTTGAAAAATAATTCCATCTTCTCCGATAACTGCATTTAGAGTGATTCCCGCTAAGATTACAAGCACGACGATTGTTACTAATTGTGCATAACAAAGAAAAACAAGAAACAAAAATAATTCCTGTTTTTCTTTGAATTTTTTTGATTTTTTCTTGTTTTTTCCAGATAAAACTTGACTTTTCCGCATATAATAGGTAAAATAGAATAGATACGTTTCTTTATTTATGTTGAATATGAGCGCTTCTTAAATGTTCCTATCAGAGAGAAAGGATGTTACGCTGAAAGTCCTTTTTAGAGAAGTTTATGAAGACAACACATAGGAGTAAATGAAGAAATATGAGAAAAGAGGAAAATATGTTTCATATTTTCAAGCTGGGTGGCACCGCGGAAATTATTTCGTCCCTGCAAATTAGCAGTAGGGCGTTTTTTTGTGCCTTACGAAAAAATTTGTAACAATTTTTTAGGAGGTTTAATCATGAACGAATACAGGACACATTACTGTAACCAAATTCGTATTCAAGATGTTGGTAAAGAAATTAAAATTGCTGGTTTTGTAGATACCATTCGTGATCTAGGAGGACTTGTTTTCCTTGATATTCGTGATATGTTTGGTGTAACACAGGCTGTTACTTCTGGAGTAACCGATGCCGTTGATTTTGCATCTCGTATTCCTTTAGAATCTAGTGTTTCCATCACAGGAACTGTTCGAAAAAGAGATCCAGAAACCTATAACCCAAATATTGAAACTGGTGAAGTCGAAGTTGTCATCAAAGACATTCAGATTTTAGGAAAAAGAACAAAACAATTACCTTTTGAAGTAAATTCCAATCAAGAAGTTCGTGAAGACTTAAGATTAGAATACCGTTTTTTAGATTTAAGAGGAGACAAATTAAAGAAAAACTTACAATTAAGAGCACAAGTTATCCAATTCTTAAGAAATCAAATGATTGAACAAGGCTTCTTAGAGGTTCAAACCCCAATTTTAACGAGTTCTTCTCCTGAAGGAGCTCGTGACTATTTAGTACCAAGTCGTGTTCATCCAGGAAAATTTTATGCCTTACCACAAGCACCACAACAGTTTAAGCAATTATTAATGGTTTCTGGAATCGATAAATATTTTCAAATTGCTCCTTGTTTCCGTGATGAAGATGCAAGAGCTGACCGTGCTCCTGGTGAATTTTATCAATTGGATATGGAAATGGCTTACGCAACGCAAGAAGATGTATTTCAAGCAATCGAACCTGTCGTATACAATACCTTTACAAAATTTTCAGATAAGACCGTAGCAAGCTATCCATTTCCTCGCATTCCTTATCGTGAAGCAATGTTAAAATATGGATCCGATAAACCAGATCTAAGAAATCCACTTGTCATTACCGATGTTACCGATCTATTCGAAAAAGTAGATTTAAAAGCATTTAAAGGCTTACAAGTTCGTATTATTGCTACCCATGATGTTGGAGAAGAACCTCGTAGCTTTTTTGAAGGTATGACAGATTATGCTATCAAAGATTGCAAAGCAAAAGGATTGGCTTGGCTTCGTATTCTAGAAGACACTTCTCTTCAAGGTCCAATTGCAAAATTCATTCCAGATGAAGTAAAAGATGCGATGCTAGAAAGAACTAACTCAAAAGCTGGAGATGCCATCTTCTTCATCGCAGAAGTTCCAGGCTTAGTTGATAATTTAGCAGGCCAAGTCCGTAGTGAACTTGGAAAACGATTAAATCTAATTGATGAAAATGTTTATCAATTTTGTTGGATTGTTGATTTTCCAATGTATGAATTAGATGAACGTGGAAAAATCGCATTTTGTCATAATCCATTCTCCATGCCACAAGGTGGTTTAGAAGCATTAATGACAAAAAATCCTTTGGATATTTATGCTTATCAATATGATATTGTTTGTAACGGAATTGAACTATCTTCTGGTGCCGTTCGTAACCATGATATTGAAATTATGAAAAAAGCATTTGAAATTGCTGGTTACACAGAAGAAGATGTGAAAACACGTTTTGCCGCTTTGTATAACGCATTCCAATATGGTGCTCCACCACATGCTGGAATTGCACCTGGTGTTGATCGTATGATCATGCTATTAGCAGGAGCTGAAAATATTCGTGAAGTAATTGCTTTCCCAATGAATAGCAAAGCACAGGATCTTTTAATGGGATCCCCAAGTGTTGTTACCAAAGAACAATTGCAAGATGTTCATATTAAATTAGATTTAAAAACAGATAAAAAATAGCAAAGAAAAGACGCTAAGAATTCTAATCAGAGTTTCTCTTAGCGCCTTTCTTTTTTGGGATCAAACTTTTGTCATTTTTCTGTTGGTTTCAGCCGAACTTCATCGCCATCACTTTCACAAATTGCTTTGGTGTAACGCGAATCCGTCCCATCCGGCGACCAAAGGTCTCTTCTACTTTCGGCAAGTTCCCGCGGTATCCCATCAGTTCCAAAGCACTTCCAATTCGATGCTCTGCATCTTTGGCAGAAAGATTATTTTCCTCCGCAATGCGCTGATAAATATCCTTGAGGTAAATATCGTTTCCGTCTTTTAACTGCTGGTTACCAATGATCACTGCTTGAGCTAAAAGTTCCCGGTCAATTCCGCCTAATTCCTTCAGAAAGTCCTTGAGTTTGATTACATCCATTTTTCCAACCCTCCCTCATAGGCTAAATTCTATTATACCACAACCATGAAAGAGAGTCAATTTTTGGAAAAGTTTATCCAAAGCTTCGACTCTCTTTCTTCTCATTTTATTTTCTCGCTATTTTCAGCTTCTTTTTTACCAATTTCCATAATAGCTGTCTAGTAAAATTTGTTTAATTTCACTTACTAATGGTACTCTTGGATTTGCCGTTGTACATTGATCTTCAAATGCACGATCTGCTAACAAATCTACCTTTGCTAAAAATTCTTTTTCATCTAACCCAGCTTCTTGGAAAGATGCTGGAATCTCTAAATCATGATTTAATTTTCGAATTTCTTCGACTAGTGATTTTACTCCCTCCTCATTGGTATAGGCTGGGAAGTTCATTCTTCTGGATAGATCTGCATATTTTTGATCTGCTATAAAGTATTCATATTTTGGGAACGATACAAATTTGGTTGGCATTTGTGCATTGTATCGAATAACATATGGTAATAGGATGGCATTAATTCGACCATGCGCCATATGGAATTCTGCTCCAATCTTATGAGCCATGGAATGACATACTCCCAAAAATGCGTTGGTAAATGCCATACCAGCAATACAGCTTGCATTATGCATTTTTTCTCTTGCCACTTTATTACTTCCATCATTGTATGCTGTTCGTATATTTTTAAAGACTAATTCGACCGCTTTTTCGGCTAAACCATCCGTATAGTCAGAAGCCATATTGGAAACATAGGCTTCAATGGCATGTGTTAAAACATCCATACCCGTATCTGCTGTAATTTTCTTTGGCAAGCTCATTACAAGATCCGGATCAATAATCGCAACATCTGGTGTTAACTCATAATCTGCTAATGGATATTTTTTGTTTTTCTCTTTGTCGGTAATAACTGCAAAAGAAGTAACCTCTGAACCAGTTCCTGATGTTGTTGGAATGGCTACCATTTTTGATAGGCGTCCTAGTTTCGGGAATTTATACGTTCTTTTTCGAATATCCATGAATTTTAATTTTAACCCTTCTACATCAGCATCTGGATTTTCATAAAATAGCCACATACCTTTCGCTGCATCGATTGGACTTCCACCACCTAATGCAATAATGACATCTGGTTTAAAGCTTCTCATCATTTTTACTCCATTTTGAATGGTTTCAAATGATGGATCTGGCTCAACATCTGAAAATATCTCAGAATGAACTGGTACTTTTCTCTTTCTTAAATGATATAGAATTTTATCTACATATCCTAATTCGATCATAGAAGGATCGGTTACAATAAATGCTCTTGAAATGTCTGGCATTTTTTCTAGATAAGCAATTGATCCTGCTTCAAAATAGATTTTTTCTGGAATTTTAAACCATTGCATATTAACCCTCCTCATCGCAACTCTCTTGATATTAATTAAGTTAACAGATGAAACATTGGCTGTTGTTGAATTTCCTCCAAATGTTCCACATCCTAATGTCAAAGATGGCATATTGGTATTATAGATATCTCCAATTGCGCCATGCGTTGATGGTGAGTTTACAATAATTCTTCCTACTTTAACAGTTTCAGAAAATTTTTGAATGGTTTCTTTGTCTTCCGAATGAATAACAGCCGAATGTCCCATTCCTCCAAATTCAATTAGCTTTTCTGCCAATTCAATTCCTTCGTCTGCTGAATCCACTACATAATAAGCTAAAACTGGACTTAATTTTTCTTTTGAAAATGGGTATTCAATTCCTACTCCATTCTCTTTTAAAACTAATACTTTGGTATGCTCGTCTACTTCAATTCCTGCTGTTTGTGCAATATCTTTTGGACTCTTTCCAACAATTGCAGAATTTAAAGTGCCTCCTTTTTCTGCATTAAACATCGTTTCTCTTAAACGATCTGTTTCTTCTTGAGATAGAAAATAGCATCCTGCCTCTTTCATTAGTTTTTCAAACTCTTCATGAATTTCTCTTTCCACAATAACCGATTGTTCCGAAGCACAAATCATACCATTATCAAATGATTTCGACATTACTAAATCATTGACCGATGTTTTTAATTTTGCCGTTTTATCAATGAAACAAGGTACATTTCCAGGACCTACTCCCAATGCCGGTTTTCCACAAGAATAAGCGGCTTTTACCATTCCGGTTCCACCAGTTGCCAAAATCAAATTAACGCCTGGGTGATGCATTAATAAATTGGTTGCCGTAACAGAAGGCTCTTCAATCCATAAGATACAATCTTCTGGTGCTCCTTCTTTGACTGCCGCTTCTCTTAAAATTTCTGCTGCTCTTACACTACATTTTTGAGCAGAAGGGTGAAATCCAAATATGATAACATTTCTCGTTTTTGCAGAAATCATTGATTTAAACATCGTTGTTGAAGTTGGATTGGTAACTGGTGTAACACCTGCAATAATTCCAATTGGTTCTGCAATTTGCACATAACCTTCTTCTTCATTTTCTTGGATAACGCCCACAGTTTTATCATATTTGATACTATGATAAATATATTCGGTTGCAAACATATTCTTTGTTATTTTATCTTCGTAAATTCCTCTTCCGTGTCTCTTCTACTGCCATTTTTGCAAGTTCCATGTGATGTTCTAATCCTGCCATGGACATTGCTTTTACAATGCGATCAACGGTTTCTTGATCTAATTTTTGATATTCTTCAGAAGCCTTTTTTGCCCTTTCTACTAATTGGTCAATCATGGCTTGAATTCTCATTCTTTCTTCTTCGGTAACTTCAGCCAAATTTCATTCCTCCTTACCTTTTGTACATTATCTTTATTATATCGAACCCCTTTGAAAAGTCAAGTAAATTTTTCCGACAGATTCCCTCTTTTTTACCTAGCTTCTCCCTCTATTTTTGGTTCTAATTTTCCTTTTTTCATACCAGGAATTACTTCACTTGGTAACGCTTTCATTCTTGTTTTTAATAAATGTTTAAATTCTTCTTCATCTATTTGTAAATGGCAATTTTTCTTTTCTTGAAATAAAAAGCGTGTATAATGATTCTTTTTTCCTCTTACCGTAATACAGGAAAGTATTTTGGAATCTTCGACTGTTTGCAAATAATTTTCAGTAATACACCTTCGTTCTTCTGGGGTAAAGCATCTTTCAAAACACCAAGTATAGAATTTACTTTTCTCGACAATTCCTACTTGCGATAAATCTTTATAGTCTTTTGCATGTTCTAAAACAAAAGCCACTTTTTCTTCCAAGGATAATCCTTCCCCTTCAATAGCCTTTTGAAGCATCCATAGATAGTGCTCGGTATAGTCCCTATCTTCTTGTACATATCCAATCCTACGATCGATCTGTTCTTCTTCCTCTGCTGAAATTTCTGAAAATTGCACATATTCTTTCTTACTCTTTTTTCCAAAATGTTGTGTTCTACGATTGGTTTGAATATATTCTAAATCTCTTTGCAGATCCATTACATATTGTTTTCGGTCAATTTCTACAATGTTATTAATATGAGGATCCTCTGGATCTGGTTGATAAAGTGTTGCTTTTACCCCAATTTCAGCAAGTAATTCTTGAAACATTCTCGCTAATGATACACAAATAATTCTTCGATCTGCTTTTAAATCTTCGATTCGTTTTCGGAAAGATGCTCGATAGATTTTCTTCTTCGTTTTTGAATTTCCTTTCCAATATCTTTCATCAAAACTCACCAATTTTCCAAGTTCTATATATAAATAGCGAATTTGCTCCATGGTTGATAATTGATCCGGTATCGTTTTAATTATTTTTTCTTTTAATTTCTGAATTTGTTGTTCCATTTTATTCCTTTCATTAGATAAGACGTGCTTTTAAGCAAAGCACGTCTTTTTCCCCTTAATCGAGGATCCTGTAAATTGCCAAATGAACTTCTTTTGAGATAAATTCCCTGATCAGTTCCAACTGAAAGCGGCTCTCATTGGCATATTCGTAGCCTGTTTTCCACTTTTTCCCCAATTCAACGGCCATATATTGCCGTTTAAACCTGCGCCTTGGAGTCATACGTGTTTTCTGCTTTTCGTAAGTAACAATCAGGTTTTCCTCTTCTAACGTTGTTTGCTCAATTTGAATCTTGTGATTCTCCTTGAAGAACTGATTTAGCCTTGCAGCTAAACCTTTTGTAGTTCGAAATACTTTTTCCATGCGAATCCTTTCTCCAGGGGTGTTCTACGACTAGGCTTTTCCTAGTAATTCTATTTTATCACAGAATCCATCAAAAATCCACGTTCCACTAGGAATTTTGCCTACTTTTCTAAGGATTCTTTCTTCTTTTTCTTTCTTTTTTCGAAAAATTATAGTATAATGTCTCTATCATTTGAAAACAGTAGGAAGGATTTGATAAATTATGGGATATAACTTTAAAGAAGTCGAGAAAAAATGGCAAGACAAATGGTATACAGAGGGTACCTTTTATGCAAAAGATGATACCTCAATGAAAAAATGGTATGGTCTAATTGAATTTCCTTATCCATCTGGACAAGGTCTTCATGTAGGACATCCTCGTAGCTATACCGCCCTAGACATTATTGCTCGTAAAAAAAGAATGGAAGGATATAACGTTTTATATCCAATTGGTTTTGATGCATTTGGTCTTCCTGCCGAGAACTATGCTATCAAAAATCACATCCATCCGAAAATTACAACCGAGAATAACATTGCTCATTTTACGGAACAATTAAAAGCTCTTGGCTTTTCTTTTGATTGGTCAAGACAAGTTAATACCACTGATCCAAATTATTATAAATGGACTCAATGGATTTTCATTCAACTATTCAAACATGGTCTAGCTTATAAAACGACTATGCCAATCAACTTTTGTACAGGTTGTAAAGTTGGGCTAGCTAATGAAGAAGTTGTGAATGGTGTTTGTGAACGTTGTGGCAGTCCAGTTGTCCAAAAAGAAAAAAATCAATGGATGTTAAAAATTACGGATTATGCAGAACGTTTAATTCAAGACTTGGATGATGTCGATTATTTAGAAAAAATTAAAATTCAACAAAGAAATTGGATTGGAAAAAGCACTGGTGCTGAAATCAATTTTCCTATCGCCGGGACCAATCTTCATCTAGCCGTCTATACCACAAGACCGGATACCATTTATGGTGCAACCTATATGGTTATCTCTCCAGAGCATTCCATCTTGGAATCTTTAAAAGATCGTATTACGAATCTTGATGAAGTAAAAGATTATCAAGAAAAAGCTAGTTTAAAATCTGATTTTGAAAGATCTGAATTAAACAAAGAAAAAACTGGTGTTGAGATTCAAGGAGTTAAAGCAATTAATCCAATTACCAAAGAAGAAATCCCTATTTGGATTTCTGACTATGTTTTAGTATCTTATGGTACTGGAGCAATTATGGCAGTACCTGCTCATGATCAAAGAGATTTTGATTTTTCAACCAAATTCCATTTACCAATTAAACAAGTGATTGCTCCTCATTTTGTAAGCACAGATAGCGAAGATAAACCTCGTTCGGATAAAGAATGGGTGGATCGTGATACTGTTTTAGTCATTGCTAAACATTGGGAAAAAGATCAATACCTTTGCTTGGATTGGGGTAAATTCAAATGGCACTCTTTTGTTTTAGGTGGAATTGAATCTGGAGAAACTGCAAAAGATGCAGCCATTCGTGAATTAAAAGAAGAAACCGGATATTGCGATATCAAATCAGTTCAAGAATTACCATTCCAAATGTTTAATTCTTTTTATGCAAAACATAAAGGTGTAAATCGCAAAGCTCGTTATACTTCTGTTTATATCGAACTTGCTAGTGGAAAACAAGAAGCGACAAAAGAAGAAGATACCAAAAATCATCAATATCAATGGGTGGATGCTCAAAAAGTTCCTGAGTTTATCAACTTAGAAAACAATCACTTTGCTTTCCATATGATGCAAAATCCACAAGAAGCATTCACGGACACTAATACCGGTATTGTCATTGGTTCTGAATTAATCAATGGCTTATCAGTTGCAGACGCCAAAAAGAAAATCATTGAATATTTAACCAAAGAAGGAATTGGAAAAGAAAAAGTAAATTACAAACTTCGTGATTGGGTTTTCTCAAGACAACGTTATTGGGGTGAACCAATTCCAATGGTATATTGTGAAAAATGTGGATGGGTTCCATTGGACGAAAAAGATTTACCTCTAGTTCTACCAGAAGTAGAAGATTACGAACCTGGAGAAAATGGAGAATCTCCACTTGCTAAACAAACCGAATGGATTAACACAACTTGTCCACACTGTCATGGACCTGCCAAAAGAGAAACCGATACCATGCCACAATGGGCTGGTTCTTCTTGGTATTTCCTTCGCTATATGGATCCTCATAATGACAAAGAACTTGCATCGAAAGAAGCACTTAACTACTGGTCCCCTGTTGACTGGTATAACGGTGGTATGGAACATACAACCCTTCATCTTCTTTACTCTCGTTTCTGGCATAAATTCCTTTATGATATTGGTATCGTCCCAACCAAAGAGCCATATATGAAACGTACTTCTCATGGAATGATTTTAGGATCCAATGGAGAAAAAATGTCCAAATCCAAAGGAAATGTTGTCAATCCTGATGATATCGTAAACGAATTTGGTGCAGATACTTTCCGTGTTTATGAAATGTTTATGGGACCTTTTGATCAAACTGCCCCATGGTCGATGGAAAGCATTCGTGGATGTGGTAAATTCTTAGATCGTGTATGGAATTTGCAAGATTTCTTAGTTGACGGTGATACTTACTCCCCTACTTTTGAAAAAGCAATGCATAAAGCCATTAAGAAAGTAAGTGAAGATATTGAAGATATGAAATTCAATACAGCCGTTGCCACCTTTATGAGTCTAACCAATGATTTTTATCGTGAAAAGAAAATCAATCGTGCAGAATTTAGGACCTTCTTACAATTATTAAATCCTTTTGCACCACATATGACAGAAGAATTATTCCAAATCATTGGTCAAACGACGACAATTGCTGATACCCCATGGCCAACTTATGATCCTTCAAAAATCATTGATGAAGAAATTGAAATTCCTGTTCAAATCAACGGAAAAAGAAAAGCAGTTGTAACAATTCCACTTGATTCAGAAGAAAATTTTGTCAAAGAAACGGTTCATGCCAATCCAGCAGTTGCTTCTGGATTAGAAGGAAAAACTATTCGAAAAGAAATTTATGTAAAGAATAAGATCTATAACATTGTAATTAGCTAATAAACAAATTCGAATGAAGCAGGTTCAAAACTGCTTCATTTTGGCATTTGTTCACAAAAAAATCATTTGACTATTTCTCTATTTTACGGTATCATATACCTTGTATAATGAAGTAATTTCAAGATTAGATAGGAGAACAAATTTATGTTATGTTCAGTTTGCAAAAAGAAAACTGCAATTATCATTATCAATAAACCAGATGGTGAAGGAAAAACGAAAATAGAAGGTCTTTGCTATGATTGTGCCAAAGAAAAAGGAATTAATCCTTTTGATGCAATTGCTATGCAGGCGAATATTTCCGACCAAGATTTACAAGACATGACCAAACAATTTGAATCCATGTTTAAAGATATGTCTGACAATTTAAATGAAGAAGATCTAAAAGCTCTTCAAAATATGGCAGATGTAGAACAGGAACAATCCGATAACGGAAGTACTCCACTTGGATCCATCTTCTCTGGTTTATTTGGTAATTCCGGAAATAAATCAGATGCCTCTTTTGAAGGCCAACCTTCTAAAAAGGGAGCAAGTACAACCACTGCTCAAAAAGAAAAAAAGAAAAAAGATTCCAAGAAAAAATTCTTAGATACTTATGGAACCAATTTAACAGCAAAAGCAAAAAATGGACAATTAGATGTTGTGATTGGTCGTGATAAAGAAATTCAAAGAATGATTCAAATCTTGAATCGTAGAGGAAAAAACAATCCATGTTTAATTGGAGAACCAGGTGTTGGTAAGACTGCAATTGCACAAGGACTAGCTTTACGTATTGCAGATCAAAAAGTACCAGCTAAGTTATTAAATAAAGAAGTGTATTTGTTGGATATGACTGCCGTTGTTGCAGGAACTCAATTTCGTGGTCAATTTGAAGCTCGCATGAAATCATTAATTGATGAATGCAAAGCTTATGGAAATATCATTTTAGTTATTGATGAAATCCATAACATTATTGGTGCTGGTGATACCGAGCATGCTATGAATGCAGCCAATATTTTAAAACCTTCTTTGTCCAATGGCGAAATTCAATTAATCGGAACCACTACCTTAAAGGAATATCGCAAATACATTGAAAAAGATACCGCTCTAGAAAGAAGATTTCAGCCAATTATCGTAGAAGAACCATCGATTGATGATACTGTTAACATTTTAATTGGAATTAAAAAATACTATGAAGATTTTCACAAAGTAAAAATTTCAAATGACGTCATTCGTCAAACGGTTATCATGTCTGAAAAATACATTCATGACCGTTTTCTACCAGATAAGGCAATTGATATCTTAGATGAAGCATGTTCTATTATCAATTTAAATAACAAAGAGCTTTATCAATTAGAGATTTTGAAAAATGAATTAGCAGAAGTACTAGAACAAAAAGAAGAAGCTGCATCAGCTGACTCTACGGAAGACTACAAAAAAGCAGCCGATTTAAAAATGCGTGAATGTAATATCAATGACCAAATTGCAGAATTAAATAAAAAAATTAAATTAAAAAATCTTACTTTACAAGATGTAGCTGGAGTTGTTGAAAATTGGACGAAGATTCCAGTAAAGAAAATTACAGAGAAAGAAACCCAAAAGTTATTAAATTTAGAAGCAAATTTACATCGTCGTTTAATTGGGCAAGATGAAGCAGTTGAAGTAGTCTCTCGTGCAATTCGTAGAAATCGAGCTGGTCTTCAAACTACCAAACGTCCTCCATCTTTCATTTTTGTTGGTCCAACTGGTGTTGGTAAAACAGAACTTGCAAAATCACTTGCTTACGAAATGTTTGGTAGTGAGGATAGCATTATTCGAATTGACATGTCCGAATATATGGAATCTCATTCTACGTCCAAACTAATTGGATCCCCTCCAGGATATGTAGGCTATGATGATGCCGGTCAATTAACAGAAAAGGTAAAAAGAAAGCCATATTCTATTATTCTTTTTGATGAAATCGAAAAAGCTCATCCAGATGTTTTCAACATTTTATTACAAGTTTTAGATGACGGACGTTTAACCGATGCTCAAGGAAATACCGTAAGTTTTGAAAATACGATTATCATTATGACATCCAATGCAGGCTCTAATTTAAATAACCATATGATTGGATTTGGTAATGCTACCGTACAAAATCGTACCAAAATTTTAGAAAACTTAAAGCAATATTTCCGACCAGAATTCTTAAATCGAATCGATGAAATTGTTGTCTTCGATGCTTTAACGAAAGAACAATTACTACAAATTGTTGATTTGATGTTGTCCAAAACACAACTTGTTTTATCAAATAAGAATATTACGATTACCGTTACGAAAGAAGCAAAAGAATTTTTATTAGACAAAGGAACTGATTTAGCTTATGGTGCTCGTCCACTTCGTCGTGCAATTCAACGTTATATCGAAGATGAATTGTCGGATCGTATTTTAAAATCCGAATTAAGGGATGGTCAAAAAGTAGAAATCACTTTTGATTCCGAAAATAGCCAACTTGCTTTTCATATTACGGACTAATATAGGGGGATTAACATGTTAAAACATATACCAAATCTATTAACGATTATACGTTTTTTATTAATACCAATTATTGTACTTGCAATCTTACAACAAAATTACGTGTTAGCTTTCATTATTTTAACGCTCTCTGGTATTACGGATATCTTAGATGGGATGATTGCCCGCAAATTCAATTTGATTACAAATTTTGGGAAGTTGCTAGATCCATTAGCTGATAAAGCTACTCAAATTACGGTATTGGCCACTTTATCTTTTAACGGTATTATTCCCTTTTGGATTATCGCAATTGTATTTGTAAAAGAAGCAATTATGATTGCAGGAGCTTCCTTCCTATACGGTAAAGAACTTGTTGTTTCGAGCAAATGGTGGGGAAAATTAGCAACTGTTTTATTTTACATTGCAATTGTCATTTCTTTGATTCAACAACAGTTTGCAGAAATTCTTTCTCAAACCGCTGCGCAAGGAAATATTTTTGCAGAGCTATTTTTAGTTGCAGATACACCTTTTTATGCTTTCGCTATTTTAACAACAATCTTCTCTCTATTTATGTACTTTAATGCATTTTACCGTCATGGCTATTTGAAAGTCAATAACGAAAATACCAAAGAAGCAGATTTAAATATCCGTACGAAAAAGAAACAAGGGCCAAAAACTAAAAAGAAAGAAAACCAAAAAGATAATCAGCCAGAAGAATAAATCTAAAAAGAAATCAGAAAACTCTGATTTCTTTTTTTGATTCTCTTTTCCTTTATTCATAATCTTCTAAAATACTATTCATCTTTTCTTCTCCAACAATTTGAATTCCTTCTTTTAATTTTGCTTGGTCTTCTTCTGATAAGTATTTCGTATTAATTTCTGTTTCATCCACTAATTGATAACTTCCTTTTTCATTTGCTTGATAAATTACAATCACACCATTTTCATCAATTAACTTAAAATGTTGCGGGCAAGTCTGATTTACTTCTTGATATAATTCAATTTGATCTTTTGAAAATTTTTCCACTTTCCAACCGTACATATTTAGTCTCGATTTCTTTTTCGGTTTGATTAACATCTTCGGTCGGTACTTTTTCCTCTTCTGTAACTAAATGATCGCACATTTTGTAATAAATTCTTTTTTGAATCATCGCATTGGGGCTTACTTTTTCTTCTGTGCTAGATGTTTCTACAATATTTTGTTTCGTTTCATTCCCGTAAATTGTATTACCAATTTTCTCTACATTTTGATAATGAGCACTTTGTTTTTCGCTTTCATTTTGTTGAAAGAAATAGATACCAAAAATAATTCCGATTCCAATCATTAATCCAATTCCGATCACAATCATCCACTTATGTTTCACTCTTACACCAAATCCTTCCTTTTTTGGTATTAGTATGACAAGCTTTTTTAAAATTATTCAGTGGATCGCATTGTTTTTACTTGCATTTCCCCTCTTTGATCGATTCTAATTTGAATTTCTCCGTGTTGATCCGTTCGGTAGATCTGGCAACCCCTTTCTTTTAAATTTGCTAGCGTTACTTCACTCGGATGCCCAAATCGATTGTTTGCTCCGTACACCAATGAGTGCAATTTGTGGATTTACTTGGTCTAAAAAGGCAACGGTAGAAGAAGTTTTCGCTCCATGATGTGCTACTTTTAAAATATCTGCTTGTAATACTTCTGGTTTGATTTGCTTTAACATTTCTGCCTCCGCTTCTTTCTCAATATCACCACAAAAAAGAATCGAACGATTACGATACAAAAGTTGAAATACGAGAGCATTGTTATTCAGAGGATTATCTGTTATGAAAGAGTTTGTCGGCCATAAAACTTTCAATTTCGTATGAGAATCCAAATTGATTTCATCTCCTTTTTCTAAAATCTTTACAGAAATCTGCTTTTCTTGAATCATTTGACTAAACTTTTCATAATTTTCGGATGTTTCATATTGTTTTCCTATGATCACCTGCTTAACAGGTATTTTATCCAATAGATAAACTAATCCTTGGCAATGATCTAAATCAAAATGAGAAATGATCATCAAATCAATCTGACTGATTTGATGACTTAATAAATATGGTAAGATTGTCATTTTTCCCGTATCATACTCTTCGTTTAAATTTCCTCCTCCATCAATTAAAATCACTTTTCCGCTTCTCTGTTTTCACCAAACAAGCATCCCCTTGCCCCACATCTAAAAAACGAATTTCAAAACTAGTATGACAGAAAGTAAAAATTACAAGTATCCAGTTTACAAAGAAGATACTCAGAAATAGTTTTCCAAAAATGGAACTCAGTACACTATTTATTTTTGATTTTCTTTTTTTCTTTCGATACAGTAAACTGATCCAACCAACTCCATACCACAAAATCCATTGTGGTTTTGGACTAATCCAGTATTGAACCATTCCTGGAATTTGTGAAATTCCTTCTGCTACTTTTTGAAAAATACCGTAATAACAGGTGGAGAATTTTCCAAAGCGGATTCGCTATTTTTTCTATTCCATTCCCAATTCCTAAGAGGAAATAACCTAATAACAAAATGACATTTAAAAGGGGATTTAGCAAGATTCCAGAAAAGGCAAAGGCCAAAGAAACTTTATGAAAGGAAACCATTAAAATAGGAAAAATAACAAAATTTACTTTCCAAGTTAAGAAGAACTCTTCTTTTAAACTCTCCCATTTTCTTTTTAAATAACATTGCTTAATGGATTGTTTTTTCTTTTGACAAGTTAAAATAGCAAGTGTTCCTAAATAAGAAAGTTGTAACCCTATATCAAAAATACAAAATGGATTTTGCCATAATAAAAAAAGTAAACTAATGGCTAAATTTTGATAGGAATCCGACTTACGAGAAAGTAAACTAGCCAATAAAGAAAGACCTGTACAAATACAAGCTCTTTGAACAGAAGCTGATTCACCTGCTAAAATGGAAAAGAAAACGAAAAAGAATAGAAGTCCAATTTGTTTCAACCTTTTCGCACACTTTTTCCCTAGCCTTTGTAAAACGCCAAAAAGAATACTGACATGGGAACCAGAAATTGCAATTAAGTGAGCCAAACTACTATCTTGATAAATTTCTTTTGCTTGTGCAGATAAATCCTCTGTTTTTCCTAATAATAGAGCTTTGGCTAAAGAACTTTCTTCTTCTCCTAAATGTTTTTCTAAAATTTTTCCAAAAGCTTCTCGTAATTCTCGAATAGAACTTTTCCAATCCCATCTTTTTTCATTTTTTCTTTCTTGAATTTGCTTTCTTTCTGCTTGGATTTTTGCAGATATTCCCTTTGCCTTTTGATAATTCTTTTCATGAAATCCAAATTCATTTCTTTGAGTTTGAAACTCTTGCCAAATTCCTCTTCCTGTCACAAAACTTCCATAGGATATCATCGTATCTTTATTTTTTCTCGTAACTAATTTTATCTTAATTTTTGAATTCAACTTTTTTCCATTCAATGAATCCAATAACACAAGATAATATTCCTGTTCCTCTTTTTGTTCTCTTTGCAAGATTGTGCCAGAAAAAGAAACTTCTTGTTGATCAAGATCCCAATGATATTTTTTCTTTTCCTCGTATTGGCAATCAATTGCACCAAATAGTACACTAATAACTATAAGAAAAATCCATGTTTTCTCTCGGAAAAAGATTTTTTTCAGTCTCGTTAAAAATTGTTTTTCTTCTTTTTTCTGAATCCATTGATTCACGAATAAAATCACACAGAAATATCCAAAAAAAGAAGGACCATACTTTGGTAAGTATTGTCCTCCTATTATTCCGAAGATTAGTCCAATTGCAATTAGACAAATCGCTCTTTTTTTCATAGAACTCCTAATCTTCCTCATTGCCCCTTATTTAAATATATCTTCTTGCTCCAACAAAGCGTGTATCATAATAGTTTTTTGAAATCGGTGTAATGGTAACTTCTCCTACTGCACTTGAGCTATGAATAAAGTTACCATCTCCCATATAGATTCCAACATGTCCTACTTTTGTTTTTGCTTGATCTTGGAAGAAAACTGCATCTCCTGCTTTTAATTCACTTCTTTCTACTGCTGTACCTTGCTTAATTTGTGCTGCTGCAGAATGTGGTAGGGTTACCCCATATTGTTTATATAGATAAAGTGTAAAACCAGAACAATCAAAGTTCTTTGGTCCTTCTGCTGCATATATATATTGGTTTCCTAAGAATGTTTTCGCTAATGCAACAATTTCTTCTCCTTTGCTTGTTGTTACTACTGCTTCTTCCGTTGGCTCTTCAACGTTTTCTTCTACTTGTGCTACTTCTTCTATTTCTTCACTTTTTTCTGTCTCTTCTATCTTTCTTTCAACTTCTAAAGAACGTGAAGTGGTTTCTACTCGACTGTTTGAAACATAATCTTTAGAAACGTAACCAGTTACTCCATTGATTTCTACTTGATACCAAGTATCCGTTTCTGATAAAATTCCCACTTCCGTATTGATTGCTAACCTTTGAATAATGCTACTTGATGTAGAATTACTTTGTCGGAAATTTACATTTTCGCTATTAATATATCCTACTCTTCTCTCTTGTTGTGTCGTCGTTGTGGTATCTGTATTTGTAGTAGGTGTCGTAGTTTCCTCTGGATTTGTCGTGTTATCCTCTGGCACACTATCTCCTAAGCAACTTACAAGCATCCATCCACTTTGTGTTTCCGTTTGTACATATGCCCAGTGATTTTTTTGTGTAATAACCGTTACTTCATCATTTTCTCTTAACGTTTCAATCGAAACAGCACTAAATAACGGTAAACTTCGTAAATTTGTTTCTTTGTTAATGGTTCGATTTGTTGAAGTAGTTTCTTCTGTTGGTTCCGTAGTAGTCGGATTTGAAGTTTCGTTTTCTGTTGGTTGTTCTTCTGTCGGTTCATTTTCTTGCCCACCTTCAGAAACTTCACCTTCTAATTCCACAAAGTCCTTACTTACATAGCCAACTTCGTCACCTGCTTGAATTCTGTACCAATCTCCTTCTTCTCCTAATACCTCATATACATCTCCAATGGATAGAAGTGCAACAATACTAGAAGTCGTACTTGGTTCTTCTCTTAATCTTAAGGTATCTGTCGTAACTCTTACTTGAGCAGCTTGAACTTTAATATTTATCATTAGTATCGCAATCACAGCAATCATACAAATTGCTATTTTTTTCCCTATTTTCATGCGAAAACTTTCTCCTTTTTTGTTTTTTTCCGTTTTTAGTATATACAAAACAACGCCAAAAGTCAACGAAAAAATCCCTAATTACTTAGGGATTTTTATTTATTTTTGATCGTTTTTTGGCTAAGATTTTCAAGTAAAAATTATTCTCTTTCCTTGCTTAGTTGTGGTAATTTCGTTCCTTTGATTTCTCTTTCTTGTCCATTTTCTCCAATTACTTTAATTCTTCCTTTCTCCTGGTCAATTTCTCCAATCTCATTAATATGGAGAATCGTTCCGTCTTCGATGCAATAAAGACCTGTTGTACACATTGTTCCATGTCCACAGCCTTCATCTAAACAAATGAATCCTTTGGCACAATTCACAATACTTTTATTAAATTCTGGTTGGTGTCCACATATTGTAGTAAATCCCTCAGCTTTACATGGTGTAAAGGTATCTACCTCACGCTCCCAAATAGCAAAGTCTGCTTCTTTTTCCGTTACTTCTGTATAGTGGATTCCTTGATCATTTCTTCTCTTCAGTCTTCGTATCCTACTGATATCTCTGAATGGTCTTGAATGGACATATAGTTTATCTTGCCCTTGTACGTTTTGGTAATAGGCTACATAAGAACTTCGTAAAAAACTTCGTATTCGCGCCTTTGTTTCTTCTGGGAGTACTGCATATCTTTCATATGTTTCTAATCCTCCATTATTCTTAGATAACCAGTTTGCGATTGCACCAATTATACCGTTTTGTATGAAACCTCTTTCCGGATTCCCGTATTTTTCTTTATATTGTATCCATTCATCACTCTCTAAAATTTGAATTGCTATCTTTCGAGAAGTTTCTCTTGATTCTTTTGAGTTATTGGGATCATCGAAATTTGCTCTTAACTTTTGGATTCGACGCATCAATCCTCCAAGTTTGACTATTTCTGCAATTTCTTCTGATCGTAAGCTATATTTTTCAATCAAATCTAAAGATTCTAGCATCATTAGCTCATGATTACCTAAAAGAAATCGGATATTGCTTTTTTCAGTATTTGCGCCACGTTTGATTAAGTCTAACAAAATAGCTATTCCATCCTTACCACGATCAATAACATCTCCTAATAGGACAATGCTATCATGTTCTCCTAATTGGCTCATTGCTGTATCATATGCTTCCTTATGACCATGAACATCCCCTAAAGCATAATGTTTTCCTCTTGGTCCTACTGGTTCTTCTCCTGTTACTTTTAAGGTTTGTTTAAATCCTTTTTTCGATGATTTTGTTTGCTCATAGATTTCTGGAAAGCTTTCTTCTAGTTCTTGTTGACTTATTTTTCCTGCTTCTACTAATGCAATTGACTCCCTTATACAATCAAATTGGCTTTGTTTGGTTTCATAGCCATTATTGGCAGGAGAAAATCGATCATTTACTGGTTTTCCGTCATTTTCCGCATGAAAAGATCCAAGATAAATACGATTTTGTGAAATTGTTTCATTTTCGATTAAAAATCCTAAAAAGAATTGCAAAACTTTTCCTTGTACTGGAGTACGTGGCGGAATCGATCCTTTATCTGCATATAAATAGATTTGTGTTCTTTCTCCATTGTTTAACAAAAAGGATAAACAATATTTATCATAAATTGGAATATCTGTTTCTAGTTCAGTTAATCTAATTCCTTTTCTTGCAATGTCTTTTGTTTGAATCTCCGATTTCATAGAAAACACCTCTCATTCATTATACAAAATTTCTTGTCATAAAACAAATTCTTTCCTTTTTTACGTTTTAGCTGCCAAAGACTTCTTCCAAAATTAAGGTGATTTCTTTTGTTTTCTTGTTTGAAATTTATGCTATCAAACAAAAAGTAGAGCCTGTCAAAAGACAGACTCCACTTTTGTATTGCTATTTTCTCAACTTTGTCTTGAAAATAACAGATTATTCAATTATTCCATAATTTCAGATACAACACCTGAACCTACTGTTCTACCACCTTCACGGATAGCAAATCTTAATCCTTTTTCGATAGCGATTGGAGTAATTAATTCGATTGTCATATCTACGTTATCTCCTGGCATAACCATTTCAGTTCCAGCTGCTAATTCGATAACACCTGTAACGTCTGTTGTTCTGAAGTAGAATTGTGGACGATATCCATTGAAGAATGGAGTATGTCTTCCACCTTCTTCTTTTGTCAACACGTATACTTGTGCTTTGAATTTTGTATGTGGTTTGATTGTTCCTGGTTTTGCAAGAACTTGACCTCTTTCAATGTCTTCTCTTTGAATTCCTCTTAAAAGAACACCAATGTTGTCACCAGCTTCAGCTTGGTCTAGTAATTTTCTGAACATCTCTACACCTGTAACAACTGTTTTAGCTTCTTTTCCTAATCCAACGATTTCAACTTCGTCTTGTAGTTTTACAACTCCTCTTTCTACTCTACCAGTAGCAACTGTTCCTCTACCAGTAATTGTGAATACGTCTTCAACTGGCATTAAGAATGGTTGGTCTGTTGGTCTATCTGGAGTTGGGATGTATGAATCAACTGCATCCATTAACTCTTTCATGCAAGCATATTCTGGAGCATTTGGATCTGTTGATGTGCTCTCTAATACTTTTAATGAAGATCCTTTTACGATTGGAATCTCGTCACCTGGGAAATCATAACTTGTTAATAAGTCTCTAACTTCCATTTCAACTAATTCTAATAATTCTGGATCGTCAACCATATCGCATTTATTTAAGTAAACAACGATATATTTAACACCTACTTGTCTAGCAAGTAAGATATGCTCTCTTGTTTGAGGCATTGGACCATCAGCTGCAGAAACTACTAAGATTGCTCCATCCATTTGTGCAGCACCTGTGATCATGTTCTTTACATAGTCAGCATGTCCTGGGCAGTCAACGTGTGCATAGTGTCTGTTAGCTGTTTCATACTCAACGTGTGCAGTATTAATTGTGATTCCTCTTGCTTTTTCTTCTGGAGCTCCGTCGATTTGATCGTAAGCTGTGTAGTTAGCCATGTTAAGTAATCCTAAATATTTTGTAATAGCTGCAGTTGTTGTTGTTTTACCATGATCAACGTGACCAATGGTTCCGATGTTAACGTGTGGTTTTGTTCTTTCAAATTTTGCTTTAGCCATTTTAAATTTTCCTCCTTTAAATTTGAAGTGTTACACTTCTTTTATTAATTTTAAAATTAAAAACTAAATTATGTTTTCTGTCATTTGCATTTTACAACATAATTTCCATTTTTGCAAGTCTTTTATTGCTCTTTCTTTGCTCTAGTTGCAACAATTGCTTCTAGTACAGATTTTGGAACTTCTTCATAATGAGATGGTTCCATTGAATAGGTTCCTCTACCTTGTGTTTTTGAACGTAAGTCTGTTGCATAGCCAAACATCTCAGATAATGGAATAAATCCACGAATGATTTGCATTCCAGCTCTTGCTTCCATACCTTCCATTCTTCCTCTTCTTGAGTTAATGTCTCCAATAACATCTCCCATGTATTCTTCTGGAACTGTTACTTCTACTTTCATGATAGGCTCTAATAACACTGATTTTGCTTGTTTACAACCTTCTTTGAAAGCCATTGATCCAGCGATCTTGAATGCCATTTCAGAAGAGTCAACTTCATGGTAAGAACCATCTACTAAAGTAGCTTTAAAGTCAATAACTGGGTATCCAGCTAATACACCACTTTCAGCAGCTTCGCGAACACCTTCTTCGATTGGTTTGATGTATTCTTTTGGAACAGCACCACCAACGATTTTGCTTTCGAATTCAATTCCCTTTCCAGCTTCTAATGGTTCTAATTCTAACCAAACATGTCCATATTGTCCACGTCCACCAGATTGACGAATGAATTTTCCTTCTACTTTTACTTTGTTGCGAATTGTTTCTTTGTAAGAAACTTGTGGTTTACCAACCGTACATTCTACTTTAAATTCTCTTTTTAAACGGTCAACAATGATATCTAGGTGTAACTCACCCATACCAGCGATAATCGTTTGACCTGTTTCATGATCTGTATAAGTTTTAAATGTAGGATCTTCTTCTGCAAGTTTTGCAAGTGCAATTCCCATTTTCTCGCTATTTGCCTTATCTTTTGGCTCAATCGCGATATCAATAACTGGCTCTGGGAATTCCATGGATTCTAGGATAACTGGGTGATTTGGATCACATAAAGTATCTCCTGTTGAAACCTCTTTTAAGCCTACTGCAGCTGCAATATCTCCAGCATAAATTTGGTCAATATCTTGTCTATGGTTTGAATGCATTAATAGAATTCTTCCCATACGATCCTTTTTACCTTTATTGGCATTTAAAATTGTTGATCCAGATGTTAATGTTCCAGAATATACTCTGAAGAAACAAAGTTTTCCAACGAATGGATCTGTTGCAATTTTGAATGCTAATGCAGCAAAAGGTTCTGTGTCTGATGTCTTTCTTTCTGTTTCTTCTCCATCTAATGTTACACCTTTAATATGTGGAATATCTAATGGAGATGGCATAAAGTCAACAACAGCATTTAATAATTCTTGAACACCTTTGTTTTTGTAAGAAGAACCACATACAACTGGAACAATTTTATTTGCTAATGTTCCAATACGAATTCCTTTTTTTATTTCTTCTTCTGTTAGTTCTTCACCATCTAGGTATTTCATCATTAATTCATCATCTTGCTCAGCAGCAGCTTCGATCATCTTTGCACGATATTCTTCTGCTTGTGCTTTTAGATCATCTGGAATTTCACCTTCTTCAATTACTTTTCCTAAATCGTCTTTGTGAATAAAAGCTCTCATTTTAATCAAATCAACGATTCCTTGGAAATGATCTTCTGCTCCAATTGGTAATTGGATTGGAACTGCATTTGCTTTTAAACGATTGATTAATTGGTCAACGCAAAGCATAAAGTCAGCTCCTGTGATATCCATTTTATTTACGTATACCATTCTTGGAACTTCATATTTATCGGCTTGTCTCCAAACAGTTTCTGTTTGTGGTTGAACTCCACCTTTTGCAGCTAAAACTGTAACAGCACCATCAAGTACTCTTAAAGATCTTTGAACTTCTACGGTAAAGTCTACGTGTCCTGGAGTGTCAATGATGTTAATTCGATGACCTAACCATTGGCAAGTAGTTGCTGCAGAAGTAATGGTAATACCTCTTTCTTGCTCTTGAACCATCCAGTCCATGGTTGCTTCACCCTCATGAACTTCTCCGATTTTATGAGTTTTACCTGTATAGAAAAGTATTCTCTCTGTTGTTGTTGTTTTTCCTGCATCGATGTGAGCCATGATTCCTATATTTCTAGTTTTCTCTAAAGGAAACTCTCTTCCAGCCATTTTATCCTCCTTCTTTTCTTACAAACTCTATTTTTAAATAATAAAAATGAATCTGTCGTCTATTTGTTCTTATTTTAGAATTTATAATGTGCAAAAGCTTTATTAGCTTCAGCCATTCTATGCATATCTTCTTTCTTCTTGAATGCTCCACCATTTCCAGCTACTGCATCAATGATTTCAGCTGCTAATTTTTCAGCCATTGTTTTCTCATGTCTATTTCTAGCATAAGTAACTAACCATCTTAAACCTAAAGTTTGTCTTCTTTCTGGTCTAATTTCGATTGGCACTTGGTATGTTGCACCACCAATTCTTCTAGCTTTTACTTCTAGAACTGGCATAACATTATTAAGTGCTGCTTCAAATAGCTCTAATGGATCTTTTTGCTCTTTTTCTTTTATGATGTCAAATGCTTCATAAACGATTTTTTGAGCAACTGTTTTCTTACCATCTAGCATAACGTTGTTAATTAATTTGGTAACAACTTTGCTATTATAAATTGGATCTGGTAATACTTCTCTTTTTGCAATATATCCTTTTCTTGGCACTATTCTTCCCTCCTTTTTCATTTTGATACAAATAATTTTGCATCTTTCGGTACTCTGGAAAGTTTTTCTTTCCCGTATAGCGCTTAATTTATTTCAAATTTAAGTACCTTAAATTAGTAGTAACTAAGCACTAAAAAATTTTTGAGCTTCGATTTATTTCTTAGGTTTCTTAGCTCCGTATTTTGATCTGCCTTGCATTCTGTCTTTTACACCTGCTGTATCCAATGTTCCTCTGATAATGTGGTAACGAACACCTGGAAGATCTTTTACTCTTCCTCCTCTAATTAGAACAACGCTATGCTCTTGTAGGTTATGTCCAATTCCAGGAATATAAGATGTTACTTCATAACCATTGGATAAACGAACTCTGGCAACTTTTCTTAATGCTGAGTTTGGTTTCTTTGGTGTTACAGTCTTAACAACAGTACATACTCCTCTTTTTTGTGGTGATCTCTTGTTGGTTTGTGTTTTCTTTCTAGAATTGTAACCATGTTGTAAAGCTGGAGCTGTTGATTTTGTTTCTGTTGTTTTTCTTCCCTTTCTTACTAATTGATTAATCGTTGGCACTTAAATTTCACCTCCTTAATATGATTTACATAAAAAAATACTAGAGTTAACTAATATTAACTCTAGTATTTTAACATTTTTTTCTAGATAAGTCAATAATTTCCGCTTAAGTTATCTTAATATTTCTAGAAGAATTCCGATATTCCTCGATTAGTCTTCTGCTGGTTCTCTTCCTTCTGGTTTTTCCTTTGGTTGTCCTTCTTTTTCTTTCTTTTCCCAGCTCTTTACTTCTGCTATGATATCTTCTACAGAATACTCTTGTCCTTCTTGTCCTGCAGAATCATGTAATTGTTTTGCAAAAGCTTGCCCTTTCTCACTTCTTCTGCTTTGTCTTGTTAATGCATCTTCTATTTTCTTAGCTTGTTCCGATGTCATTTCATGTTCTTCTACTTTTGTAGGAGCAATTGGAGTTTCCGTTTCGTGTTCTGGCATTTGTTGATGTTCTTCAACTCGAGTAGGTTGAACTGGTTCTTCATGTTCCTGTGATGTTGTTCTTTGTTCTGGTGCTCCTGTAATTCTCTTTGGCTCCTCTGTTCCTAAGAAGAAGTCTACGAATCTTTGGAATCTTGTTGGTTTATATCCATTTACTTCGATTCCATCCATTTTTCTAGCACGATTCATAACTCTCATCATGATTCTTCTTGTATCACTTGTTTGGTTTTGGAAAGCAGCAGGATCATTCATCTTATTTGCATCATACGTAAGTTTTAAGTCAGTGTCTTCTCCATTTAGCAATTTTACATATTCTTCAAAGTTTTTCGTACCTTGCTCTCTATCTAAAGTTCTTAATACTTTAAATAATCCAATATCACATTTTTTATATCTTCCTGGTCGAACACCTTTTATCACTTCTTTTAGATAACGTTTATCTTCTTTTCTAAAGTCTCGAATTGCACCTTTTTCCGTATCAAATATTTTCTTAGCTCCGTTTGCAAAAGTAATTTCATAAGTACTATCTAATGCTGTATACTTGATTGCTGCAATTGGTCCTTCTGGTTTTGGTAGATCTGGAGCTGGTGGAGGTGTCTGTCCTTCACCTTCTCCTCTTCCTGGTGCTGGTGGAGGTGTCTGTCCTTCACCTTCTCCTCTTCCTGGTGCTGGTGGAGGTGTCTGTCCTTCGCCTTCTCCTCTTCCTGGTGCTGGTGGAGGTGTCTGTCCTTCGCCTTCACCTCTTCCCGGTGCTGGTGGAGGTGTCTGTCCTTCGCCTTCTCCTCTTCCCGGTGCTGGTGGAGGTGTCTGTCCTTCGCCTTTAGATTCCTTTTCTTTTTCATCTGTTAGTTTTTTCAATTCTTGATTCATTTGACGAACTGTTGTAGTATCTTTGATTTTGCTCATCATCTTATCTAATTTTGTTAAATCAACAGAGCCATTTTCCATAACATCTAAAGTATGAGAAAAGAATTTCATACGATCTACTTCTGCACACAAAGCATCGCTTTTTGTTTTTAATTCTGCGATTGCTTTTGTTGCAATATCTTTATCAGAATTAAATATTTCTAACTCTTCTTCTGATCCGCCTAATTTTATTTTTTGTTCAGCTATATCTAAAGCTCTTTTTGCATTTGCTAAATATTTACTTTCAAATGTTTTTAGTTCTGCTTCTTTTGCGCTTAATTCTTGATTAACTTGTTGTCTCATCGTATATAGATCTGTTTTTAAAGCTTTTTCTGCTTCTGCTTGAACAATTTCTAAATCTTGTTTTTGTCTTAGTTTTGCTGCATATCTTGGATCTGATATTGGATTTGGTGGCAAATCAATTCCAGAAGCTCTTTTAATTCCTGCTAAGCGTTTTGCTTCTTTTTCACGATCTTCTCTCTCGACTTCAGCAATTTCTGTTGATAATGTTTCTATTTCTTCTTTTCTTTCAGCTATTTGTTTTGCATTCTCAGTATAAGCTTTTACAAATTTTTTCATTTCTTCATCAAATTTGTTTGCCATATTATTTCCCCCTTATTATGGTATCCATCTTTTTTATTTTACCATATTTTTCAAAAATTAGCAACAATTTTATGTAAATTTACTTTTTTGTCATAAAAATATTATCTTTTTGTTACTTTTTTGTCATATTTTGTCTAATTTTTTGAAGAGCTCTCTCTGACAATTTTTCATATCTTTGTTTCTTGTCTTTTACAAATTCCTCTAAGCTTGGCAAAATTCCAAAATTTGCATTCATTGGTTGAAAGTCTTCTCTTTCGGTTGCAATATATTGTGCCAAAGTTCCAATCATCGTTTCTTCCGGAAATACAACTGGCTCTTTTTCTTTTATTTTTGCTATTACATTTTTTCCTACTACTAATCCAGAAGCAATCGATTCTACATAGCCTTCTACTCCTGTGATTTGTCCTGCAAAATATAGACTTGGAATTGTTCGAAAACAATAAGTAGAATCAAGTAGTTTTGGTGAGTTAAGATAGGTATTGCGATGCATCACACCATATTTTACAAACTCCGCTTCTTGCATTCCTGGAATCATTTGAAATACTCTCTTTTGTTCTCCATATTTTAAATTTGTTTGAAAACCAACTAAATTAAATAAATTTCCCTCCTGATTATCTTGTCTCAATTGAACAATTGCATAAGGTCTCTTTCCAGTTCTCGGATCAGTAAATCCCACTGGTTTTAGTGGACCAAATCTTAACGTATCAATTCCTCTTTTAGCCATTACTTCAATCGGCATACAACCTTCAAATATTTCTCTTTTTTCAAATTCATGTAAATTAACAACTTCTGCATGAACAAGTTCTTGCCAGAATGTTTCATATTCCTCTTGATTCATTGGAAGATTCAAATAACTACTGTCCCCTTTTCCATAACGGTCTCCCCAAAAAGCAATACGAAAATCGATTGAATCTTTTTCTACAATTGGTGCTGCTGCATCAAAAAAATGAAGCTCTTCCATTCCAGTAATTTCTTGGATCTGGTTTGTTAAAGAATCCGATGTTAAAGGTCCGGTTGCTACTACTACGACTCCTCTTTCGATTAGTTCTTTTAAAGAAATGTCTTTTCCAACTTCTTTTCTTATAATTTCGATCTTCGAGTTTTGTTCCATTGATTTCGTTACTTCTTCTGCGAACTTTTCTCGATCAACTGCCAAAGCTTGTCCTGCTGGTACTGCTACTTGATCTGCTATTTTGATTAGATTCGAATCCAATAGGCGCAGTTCTTCTTTTAAAAGTCCGCAAGCATTTGTAATTAAATTAGATTTAAAAGAATTGCTACAAACAACTTCTGCTAAATTTTGATTACTATGTGCTGGTGAAAATCGGTTAGGCTTCATCTCCCATAGCTTCACTTTTATTCCTTGTTTTGCAATTTGATAAGCAGCCTCACAACCTGCAAGTCCTCCTCCAATTATATTCACTTCTTTCTCCATTCTGACACCTAACTTTCTATATAATTTTATTCTTTTCTTCATTTTTCTAATTAAAAAAGTAAGTTCCGAGCTATGCCGCCCGGAACCCACACAAATTAAGCTGCGAAAAAGTTCTCAACAACATTACTGTGCTGAATTTTCAGACGGATCTCCCCTTGTTTGAGAATCATGTATCCGCCCTCGTTCATTACAATGGTAGCGGTACTTCTCAGAAAAGGAACAGCATCCATCATGAGACATCTGAATCCATGCTTTTCTCCCTCTCTCTGTTCGTAGACATCCACAAAGTTGCATCGTACATCCTGACGATACACTACATTCTCGTCTGTTCGACGCATGACCCAGAGGACATCATTATCCATGTCCCAGTAGATGGCTATTAGCCGTTTTGTCTTTTCACTCCAGTCAATGGTGTCTTTGCAAATAGCCCAAACAACCAGAGCCATAAGTGCCAGTACAACCAGGCAAACGCCACCCATCTTGATCCACGAATCTTGTCCAGGAAGCAGTAAATAGAGTCCAACTGCCACCACTAAACAAGAAAAGAAGATCCGCAGTTTTGAGTTTTTACTCATCTTTTTCCCTTCTTTCCTAATTGTGTGTGTATATTGCTATACAATTTTATTATATCACAAATTTTTGTATTTTTCATTTATATGAGGAATTCCTTTATTTTTCTAGTTCTTTTCCCTCTATCCAAAAAGAGTTGCCCATTTTTTTGCAACTCTTTCTTCATTCTATTAAATGATCACCGTAAAACAAATCATATCTTCTTTTGTAATTTCTGCTGTTATCTTTCCTTTATGAATATCAACAATGGATTTTGCAATCGATAAACCAATTCCATATCCTTCTTTGGTCTTGCTCCTTGATCGGTCTTCTCGATAAAAACGATCAAAAATTTTAGTCACATGGATATTTTTACTATTTTCACAATTATTTATAAATTGCATTTTTACACTTTTTCCTTGTTTTTCGACTTTTATTTCGATTTTTCCCTCCTTTGGAGTATATTTGATTGCATTATCCAATAATATCGTTATCAGTTCCTTGATACTATCACGATTTGCTTTCATCTTTATCTCTGGTTTTCTTTCGTAGATAATTTGTTTTTCTTGTGCTAACACTCCAAATTCTTTTATTTCTTCTTGAATTAAATCCGTTATGGAAAATTCGGTATAATTCATTTCCATTTTTCTTTCTTCTACATTTGCTAAATTTAATAAGCTCTTAATTAAGGTGTCTAATCTTTGTGCTTGCTTCTTGATACTTCTAATTAGTTCATTATTTTCTTTTGAAGTCATTTCCAAAATATCCGTATTTGCCATAATCGCTGCTAACGGTGTTTTTAGCTCATGTCCCGCATTAGTAACAAACTGTTTTTGCTTTTCAATATTCTTTATCATCGGTGCCAGTACTCTTTTTGACAAGATAGAGATGCATAGAAAAACAATGAGTAACCCAATTGCTATAATGAGAATGGATTTTTTTGTTGTCGATTGAAAATTGTTTAATTGCATCGAACAATCTAAAAATATAATTAATTTTTCCTCTTCATCTTGGGTAATTCGATATTTATAGTTACCATAATATCCAGTCTGTTTCGAGTCAGCTAATACTTCTTGTAAAATCGTTTGTGCATCTTCCTGATTTACTGCTGCTATATATTGCATGTTGGTTTCCAAAATTTCTCCATCATCATTTGTTCTGATGATGAAATATCGAGTAGAAAACTGCGTTTCTTTTGTGATAAAGTCTGCTAACTCATCATCTCTTGGTTTGTATTCTGGTATTCTTCCATCATTCTCCGAAATCAAATTTAATAACCCATCTAGTTGTCGATTCATCATATTATAATTCTCAAATGTGATAATGCCAAAAATACTACAGGTTACAATTGTGATAACTGATATGGCTATGATAATAAATCTCGTTTGTAATTTTCGGATCATACGATTTTCTCCAATACATAACCGTTTTTGTCATTGATTCGAATATTCGCTCCCAAAGCAGAGAATTTGTCTTGTAAAAAAGCAATGTACATGGTAACAATATTTTCATTCTTTTCCTCATTTGCCCAAACTCTTTTCTCTAGTTCCTGTTTATCAATTGTTCTTTCCTGATTGTTTACCAAAAACTCCATCACTTCACACTCTTTATGATTTAAATGCAAAGAAGCTTTCTCACTCGAAATTTCCGAATTTTCCTTATTAAAAACGAGATTTCCAATTCGATACTTTTCTTTCCCCTCTTCTTTGATTCGCATTAAAGTTCGAACTCTAGCTAACAATTCTTTTTGATCAAATGGTTTGGTTAAATAGTCATTTGCCCCCGCGTCTAACCCTTCTACCTTATCATCAACTTGGGATTTGGCTGTTAAGAATAGGATGGGTGTTTTGATATGATTTTTTCTCATCTCTTTTAATGCCTGGATTCCATCCATCTCTGGCATCATGATATCCAAGATCATCGCATCATAATTATTTTCTTTTGCTTTTTTCAAAGCTTGCTTTCCATTTTCTACGATGTCCACTTCATAATTACTATATTTTAATATCATTCCAATGGCTCTTGCCAAATCTTTTTCATCATCTGCTACCAATATTTTCTCTTTCTTTTTTTCTTTCATCTTTTATTCCTCCTTACCATTGATCATATTTCGAATGGTCTGCATATTTAAATCAGTGGTTGCAATTTCGTCTGCACATCTTTTTAATTCTTCTACAATCATTTCTTGATTTTGAATGCTTTTTTTATATTTCATTTGATGCTCTAAACTAGCCCAAAAATCCATTGCGATCGTTCGAATTTGAATTTCCACATTGACTGGATGTTTTTCTCCTGCGATATCTAGTAAAGTTTGAAATACAATATGATAACTTCGATATCCATTTGGTTTTGGATTTTTGATATAGTCTTTTTCTTCTAGCACGGTTAAGTCTTTGTATGTTTTTAACATTTCAACGACAGCATAAACATCATCAATGTAGGCACAGATAATTCGAATTCCTGCTGCATCGTAAATTTTCGTTAATGCCGTTTCTAAATTAACCGGTAAGTTTTTTCTTTTTAATTTTTCCTTCATGCTTTCTTCTGATTTGATCCTTGTTTTTACATATTCAATCGGATCTCTGTCATTATGAATGATTTTATATTTTCGAATTACTTCTAGTCTTGCTGTTATTTCCGAAATAACTCCTTCTAGTAGAACGATAGAGTCTTTATAAAAGGATTCTTGCATTCATCTTTCCTCCTATCTTTTGAGGTATTTTATATAAGGTTTATTAACATTTTGTTATGCTTTTGTGTCCTTTTTGCAACTTTTTTAAACTTCACTTTAAATACAGACATAAAAAACCCCGGGCTATAGCGCCCGGGGTCCACACCCCTTTATTTGTTGTTAACTTGTTACAGCGCAGCCTTGACAGACTGTGCCTCAGGAATAATCAGCTTGGAGCCATCCCGCAGTGCGATCACGTACCGCCCTTCGGACTCTTCCGCCAGCTTATCCTTTCCCTTTTCCAGAAACCAACGGTTCTTGCCAAATGTGATCAGAACTTTGCCAGACGTTTTGTCGCTATACACGTCCACTGTTTCTGGCTCGTCCTTCGTATGGTGGGTAAGATCCACCACACCCATCACGGGATTTTCCTCCTCTTCTGTGCCCTCCTCATCGTAATACTCTTGACCTCTCCAGGCCCAGAGAAATGCGATGATTGCTGTAAGAACTGTCCCGCAAATGGTAAAAAGCCAGAAAAAAGCGGGGAAAGCATTCGCGATGCTTGTGTGGATCGGCTCTACCTGCATAATGGTGTAAATGGTCATACCAATCGCCACCGTTACCAGTCCAGCCTTAACCCAGTCCAGGATTTTGCTGTTCGGAACCCAGAACGCCACTGTCGTAGTGATACCGATCAGGATCGCCCAAACCGGATGCTTGAGGATGCAGAAGACAACAATTGCCAGTAGGCCCAAAATCAGGCCAATCACGTTTTTTGCGTTCACATACTTTTTCATCATGCCAACTCCTTTTATTGTTGTGTATGTGGGGTGTGTCTCTGTGTAAGTTGCTTACACCTCTATTATACCATGTTTTCCACTTTTTGTAAACTTATGGCTAGTCTACCCAACCCTTTTCTCGACATTTCAAAATACAAAATTTTGCTACTATCCTCTCGCTGGTATAAAAATAACTAGTAGGAGTCCTACTAGTTAAATAAGTTCATAATATCTTCTTTTGAAAGCTTGTTAATAAAGGTTTGTTCCGTTGAAAGCATATTATCAATTAGTTTTGCTTTCTTCTGTTGCAATTCAAAGATCTTTTCCTCAATCGAATTTTTCGTGATTAATTTATATACCTGCACATTATTCTTTTGTCCAATTCGATAGGTTCGGTCTGTTGCTTGATTTTCTGCTGATAAATTCCACCATGGATCATAATGAATTACCATATCAGCCCCAATCAAATTTAAACCAGTTCCACCTGCTTTTAAAGATATTAAGAAGACTTTTACTTCTGGATTAGCATTAAATTCATCCACTAATTCTACACGTTCTGCTACTTTCGTTTGACCCGTTAGCTTAAAGTATTTAATATCCTGTTTTTTTAGTTCTTTTTCCAATAAATCGAACATAGATGTATAACCAGAGAAAAGTAAGATTTTATGCCCACCTTTGATAGCATCGTTCATAATTTCCATGCATTGGTTCAATTTACTACTTCCTTCTTTATAGTTATCGATAAAAAGACTTGGATGGCAACAAATTTGTCTTAGTCGCATTAATAAAGCTAAAATTCGAATTTGACTCTTTTCAAAGCCATTTTGCTTAATTTCTAGCATTGCCTCTTGTTTTGCACTTGCCATATAGGAATGATAAATTTTTAATTGTTCTCCTTGCATTTCATTATATAATACCGTAACGGTTTTATCCGGAAGTTCGGTTAAAACATCTTTTTTTATTCTTCTTAAAATGAATGGTTCAATAAGCATTTTTAATTTATTCGTAACGGTTTCATCATTTTCTTTGATGATTGGTTGCTCAAATTGATCTTTAAATCGTTTATAGCTAAATAGATAATCTGGCATAATAAAGTCAAAAATGGACCATAACTCTGACAAGGAATTTTCAATTGGAGTTCCTGTTAATGCATACTTGGTTTCTGCTTTGATTTCTTTAATTGCTCTTGAATTTTGCGTATTATTGTTTTTAATATACTGTGCTTCATCTGCTACAATATATTTAAATTCATAATCTTTTGCTTGATACAATTCGATATCTCTTTTTAATAAATCATAAGAAGTTACAATGATATCATATTGATCTAAATTTGCAATTTTTTTCTTTCTTTCTGATATGGTTCCATGGATTACTTCAATCTTTAAATCTGGAGCAAATTTATTGATTTCATTATTCCAATTTAATAGCAAAGAACTTGGGCAAATAACAATCGAAGTTTTTCCATTTGGATTTTCTTCTTTATATTCTTGAAAAACAGCAATCATTTGCAGTGTTTTTCCAAGTCCCATGTCATCTGCTAAAATTCCTCCTAATTGATATTTCTCAAGAATTCTTAACCATTTATATCCCGTTTTTTGATATTCTCGTAAAGAAGCTTTCAAATTAGCTGGTTCTTTGATTTCATCATCAATGACCTTTTCATCCACTTGTACAATAAATTCACGGAAAGAATCATCTTTTTCAACATGAATATTCTTAAAGTTTTTTAGTAAACGATCTAAGTATAGACTGCGGTAGATTGGTATACTTAAGGTCGTCTTTTCTAAATCTTTGTATTTTAAGTTCATTCCAGAAATAACACTATCTAGAAAAGCAACATTCTCGTTATCTTCTAATTTGATAAAACTTCCATCTTTCAATCGATAGAATTTTTTCTTTAATTGATATTTTTCTAAAATTTGTGATACCTCTTGCAAATCCATATCAATATTTTGAAAATCCAAATTTAGTAAATTATTCTCAATACGAATTCCGAAGTTCATGATTTTCGGTTGTCGAATTTCTTTCCTTTTGAAGTTATCTGTTGCCAATACTTCAAATTTATTCATGTAATATTCAATCTCTTGAGATAGAAATTCATAAATCTTTTCGTCATCCGCTAAAATTAAGCGTGCATGAGCTTTATCTAACATAAACCCCGTTTTCAAAAATACTTTTAACGTATCATTTTCTTTTACAATATTACGAGGTAAATTCGTAGGATTCTCAATCAACGGATTGAATTCGATTTCATCATAGCAAAACTTAATATCTGCTGTTACATGGTTATTTTTATCATAATCCAAATAAATTTTTACCCCTAATTCTTTTGGCATATATTTTTCGATCTGTTCATGATATCTTTCATCGATCGTTAGATTTTCTTTGATTTTTGGCATCACAACAGAAAAGAAAGTAGAAATATCTTCTTTTCCAAAAATGACATCTTTGGTATAGTTCTTGCGGAAAATATCGAGTATTTTTAAACTCGTTTCTTTTAATTCTTTTGAACATCGATATAGCTTATCTTCTTTTAAAACATAAATATATTGTTTGCCTTCAAAAACTTGATAACCATAAATATCTAAATTTGGAACAATTTTATAGTCTGTATCATCTTCCATGGTTAAGCAAAATTTTACATCAAATGGTTCTTCTGTAAAAAGAACTTGTCTAGTATCATAACCTTTTTCGACTGTTACGATGGTATTTTTTAATGCATCAAATAAGTCATCTAATCCCGTATTGGAAACGTCAATATCTGCCTCATTTAACATTTTTCCATAATAGGTATAACTATTTAAAGACTCGTTTGTAAATTTAATAATTTCTGCATATTTTAAAATGTATTCTAGAATGGGAAGTGAAGTTGTTTGAAACGCTTGCTTTGTATGAACGAATTCCAATTTGCTTCCATAACGATAATTTTCACCTGCCATCATATGATCATAAAATTCTGGAATATTTTTAATTTTGTAGAATTGTTTATTCCCGATCTTAAATTCTACCTTAATCTTTTTTTCAAACTCTTTAATAATCACAGTAGGAATAATTTTCAAATCTCCAATTGGTTTTGGCTTTTCCTTTTCCTGCTCATCTTTATAGAATTCGTTTAAAATTTGCTTAAAAGCACGATATTTTTCTTTTTTCAACACTTCATTCTTATGGTTATTTTCTTTGTTTTCTTCTTTTTTGAAAATTTTGATATAAGCTGGGTTACTCTCAAATTCCATCATCGTTGCAACTAAGTGTTTGCAAGCACCGTAATTTTCTTTATATTCTTGGCAATCACAAGATAAGTCTTCCAATTCTCCATTTTTTGCTTGAATATAGGTATCATAGAAACGATTGTCAGATCCTGTAACTCTCGCTTTTATTTCAAAATTGTTCTCATTATCATAAAGCACTTTTGTAATATTAACTTTTTTCTTCATCACATATTTGGTTGCATCTGCCTCTTTTTGGCTTCCTGCATTTGTGTATAAATCATCTAATATACTCTTGCTTACCATCTGATAAAACCCCCACATTATAGTTTCCTATTATACTATAAAGTAAGGGTTTTGTCTATCTATTCTTTCTTTTTCGTTTTGGTTTTTGTAGATTTTTTTCGTTTTGTGGTCTTCTTTTGGGTGGTTTTCTTTTTTTCTGGTTCCAACGCTTTATCTGCTTCTGGTTCCCACTTTTCTCCCACTTTCGGTGGATTCCAAGAGATATAATTACAAGATTTTGGGTTATTCTCACAAATATAGTAATTTCTCTTGCGTTTTGTTTTTCGAATTTGGACTTTTCCTCCACAAACCGGACATGGTACATCAATTGTTTCTACAATTGGTTTAGCATTTTTACATTCTGGATAGCCTGGGCATGCTAGGAATTTTCCATAACGACCATATTTTACAACCATCATTCTTCCACATTTCTCACATGGCACATCAGAAACTTCTTCTTCTAATTTCACATGCTCTAATTCTTTTTCTACTTTTTCTACCTCTTTTTCAAAAGGTCCATAGAATTCTTCAATTACTTTTTTCCAAGATTGTTTTCCTTCTGCAATTAAGTCAAAGTCTTCCTCAATTTCCGCTGTGAATTCTACATTCACAACATCTTGAAAATTCTCGGTCAACAATTTATTTACGATTTTCCCTAAGTCTGTTGGAACAAGTTGTTTTTGTTCTTTTTCAATATATCTTCTTTCTAAAATTGTCGTAATCGTAGGTGAATAAGTACTTGGCCTTCCAATTCCTTTTTCTTCTAAAGCTTTGACTAAGCTTGCTTCTGTATATCTTGGTGGTGGTTCTGTAAAGCTTTGTTTTGGATTTAATTTTTTCTTTTTTACTTCTTGCCCTACAACAAGATTCGGAAGATCTACATTTTGTTCCTCATTTTCTTCTTTGGAATCCTGATTTTGCTCTTTATCTTTTGACTCTACATATAAAGTCATAAATCCTTTAAATTTAATACTTTGTCCACTTGCTTTAAATTGATAAGAATTCACATCTATCGTAACAGACATCGTATCATAAATTGCTGCTGCCATTTGACTTGCTAAAAAGCGATGATAAATTAGTCGATATAGCTTATATTGATCTGGCGTTAGGGAGTCTTTTACTTTCTCTGGTTCTAATTCGATATAGGTTGGTCGAATACCTTCATGAGCATCTTGTGCATTTCCTTTTGTTTTGTAATAACGATTCTCATAATATTCTTCTCCATAGACTTTACAAATTTCCTCTTTTGCTGCTGCTCTTGCTTCTTCTGAAATTCTCGTTGAATCCGTTCTCATGTAAGTAATTAATCCGATCGTTCCTTTTTCTGGTACCTTTACTCCTTCATAAAGCATTTGTGCAATCGACATTGTCTTTTTTAAGGTAAATCCTAATTTTCGAGAAGCCTCTTGTTGCATTGTACTCGTTGTAAATGGTGGTGCTGGTACTTTTTTCTTTTCTCCCTTTTTGACATCACTAACAACATAGGTTCCTTTTTCAATTCCTGCTAAAATTTTGTCAACTTCTTCTTTCGTATGAATTTCTAATTTCTTTTTATCTTTTCCATAAAAACGTGCTTCAAATTCTTTTTTCTCCGCTTCTAGCGTAGCATAAATATTCCAATATTCTTCCGGAATAAATTGTTCAATTTCGGTTTCACGATCGACGATTAATTTAACTGCAACAGATTGTACTCTTCCTGCCGACAATCCTCTTTTTACTTTTTTCCAAAGAACTGGACTCATTTTGTATCCCACAATTCGATCCAAAACTCTTCTTGCTTGCTGTGCATCAATTAGATTTCGGTCAATTGTTCTAGGATTTTTAATTGAGTTTTTTACCGCTTCTTTCGTGATTTCATTAAAGGTTACGCGGCATTTACAATCTTCTGGAATTCCTAAAATATGTGCTAAATGCCAAGCAATTGCTTCTCCTTCACGATCCGGGTCAGTTGCAAGATACACGGTTTTCGCATTTTTTGCATCTTTGATTAAAGATTTGATTAAATCTCCTTTTCCTCGGATATTAATATATTCTGGTTCAAAATTATTTTCGATGTCCACACCCAGTTTTGATTTTGGCAAATCTCGAATATGTCCCATGGAAGCAACAACTTTGGTACTTCCTCCCAGGAATTTCTTGATGGTATTTGCCTTTGCTGGTGACTCAACAATAATTAGTTTATCTGCCATTTTTGTCTCCTTCTTTTCATATTACTATAGTATTCTAGTCTAAAACTTTCGATTTTGCAACACTTGGAAAAAATTTTCCTTTTTCTTACATAAAAAAGAGCTAAGTTTTTCTTAGCTCTTCCTTCTTTGGGATTTTTAGTTTCTTCCACATCCACAACCACATCCGCAGTTGTTAAATAGTAATAAGAAAACAATAATGAAGAATAATAATTCGCTACATCCACATCCACATCCGTTGTTTCTGCCAAATAGTCCACCTAATAATCCCCCATTATTTTCACAACAACAATTTCGATTTTCTTCTTGCACCTTTCTCCCTCCTTTTTTCTTAACTAAGATATAGTATTCATTTTTAAAATTTTGTGTTACAATATTTTTAGTAAGTAAGACAAAGAAAGGATGATCGATTTTTCCATGACAAGGTCAGTAGAACTTTTATCTCCAGTCGGAGATTTTGATTGTTTAAAAGCTGCTGTTCAAAATGGTGCAGATAGTGTTTACTTTGGTGGTAGTTTATTCAATGCCAGAGCATCTGCTACTAATTTTGATAATTTAAATTTAAAAAAAGCAATTAATTATGCCAAAATTCGAAATGTGAAAACACATCTTACTTTAAATACACTTTTAAAAGATGAAGAATTTGATCAAGCAGTTGATCTAGCTTGTAAGGCTTATGAATATGGAATTGATGCCATTATTGTACAAGATTTGGGATTGGCTCGCTATCTCCATAAAAATCTTCCCGATTTACCACTCCATGCAAGTACTCAGATGACCATTCATCGTTTAGAAGGTGTCCAAGAATTAGAAAAACTTGGTTTTCAAAGAGTGGTTCTATCACGCGAATTATCCCTTGAAGAAATCGCCTATATTTGTAAAAATACGAATTTGGAAGTTGAAGTTTTTGTTCATGGAGCACTTTGTATTTCTTATTCTGGTCAATGCCTATTTTCTAGTAGTGTCGGAGCTCGTTCTGGAAACCGCGGAAAATGCGCACAAAGTTGTCGTATGCCTTATACTCTTTTAGAAAAAGATCCTAGTACTTCTAAGGAAACCACATTAGACTCTGGATTTCTACTAAGTCCTCGTGATCTTTGTGCCCTACCCTATTTAGAGTCATTAATTCAAGCAGGTGTTACTTGTTTTAAAATCGAAGGGCGTATGAAAACACCGGAATATGTTGCAACTGTTACTCGTATTTATCGAAAATACATTGATCTTGTTTTAGCCGGACATCCAGTTTCTGTTTCCAAACAAGATCAACAAGATTTGTTACAAGTATTTAATCGTGGTGGTTTTTCTACAGGTCACTTAAGTTCGGAAGCCAATCAAAATTTGGTGTTTCCACAAAAGCCGAGCAATATGGGACTCTATCTTGGAAATGTATCTAATTTTCAACCACAAAAAGGTCTTGTAAGTCTCCATTTAAATGAGCCAATTGCAATTGGCGACACCATTTCTTTTGAAAAAGAAGAAAGTAAATATACGGTTTCCGAATTAATGATCCAAAATCAGAATACTCCTCAAGCAAAGGCAAAAGAAAAAGTAACCATTGGTCGTATGAAAGGAAATATCCGGAATCGGAGATAAAGTGTTTAAGATGGCTAGTAAAGAACTTTCTACAAGAGCCTTGGCCTCTTATGAAAACATCGAATCTCGCAAAATTCCTTTAGCTTGTGAAGTTTTCGTTCAAAAAGATCAATTTATTCGTTTTTCAGTACAAGCATTAAATTCAGAAGAAGGATTTTATAAAAATCTGGCACTTAGTATCACTTCTGACTACAAACCAATTGATGCTATTCATGTGCCTTTAACCGAAGAACGTATTAAACAACAAATCGTGAAAACAGCCAATACTCCTTTTGAATTTGTATCGATTCAAATTCATCTCGATCCTGGATTATATTTACCAAAGATCAGTATTTTAAATGAATTACGAAGAACTGCTCTTTCTAATCTTGAAGCACAAGTTTGTGCACATAACCAAAGAACAGCTCCAAAATTGAAGCTTCCAACTTATTCAAAAAAAGCATCTTCCAAAGAAGCACTTCATATTTCTGCTTTATTACATCTTTTGGATGAAAATATGGATTATTCAAAATTAGAAGGAATGGATACATTCTATATTCCTTTAAAATATTATGCCAATCGAAAATATGATACGGTTCTAAAAACGCTAAGTGAGAAAGGCTCTTTGTATGTCTACCTTCCAACAATTGTGAAGAGTAATTACAAAAACCTTATTTTATCCCAACTCGAAACAATCTTAAAGACCTATCCAATCAAAGGATTTGTTGTCTCTAACTTGTCGAATTTAGAGTGTTTAAAAGAATATGCCAAAGATTATGAATTTATCAGTAACTATACGTTCAATGTTTTTAATCAGACGACCATTTCTGAATTAAAAGATTGTGGCGTAAAGAAGGTAACCCTTTCCCCAGAATTAACAAAAGAGCATTTGAATCATTTGACGGATTATGCTTCTCTTCCGATTGAAGTAATTGCTTATGGAAATTTACCATTAATGAATATGAATTATTGCCCTTTTGGAAAAACGAACCGTTGTTACCCGACTTGTCCAATGAAATGTCAAGAGAAAAAACTTTATTACCTAGAAGACCGTATGCATTTCCGTTTTCCTGTTTTGCCTGATCATTTGCAAACCGTTACAACCATCTTCAATTCCAAGACAACTTTCTTGTCTTCTACTTCTCTTCATACCAAACAGATTCGTATGGATTTCCTAGCAGAATCAATTGACGAAATCAATGAAATGGTAGCATTGATGAGGAAACGGAAAAAGAAAAACCGGAGATGCCTATACCAACGGTAACTTTACAAGAGAAGTTTAAAAAAGAAAATACTTAAATATTAACCTACTGAAAGGATCATAAAAAACACTTTCGTCCGAAAGTGTTTTTTCTTTTATTTTTATTTTTCTTTTTCTTCTTTTCTTCTTTTCTTCTTTTCTTCTTTAGTTTTTTCTTCTGGTTTACATTTCGTGTCTTGCGCTTAGTTCAATGATTAAATCCATATTATCATCTTTCGCTGCTTTGTTCTTTCGAATCATCCCACATTTCATGCATTTATGAATGATGACATAGCCTTTTTTCGAATCAATTTCAAGTCCAATTGGCTTTAATTCTCCATGGCACTCTTCTGCTCGATCTCCAGGATTTTGATCCACATGTTTGGAATATAAACAATAAGGACAATGATTGCGACAAGAGTATCCTAGTTTTGGTACTTTTCTTCCACAATGCATGCAAGTAAATTCTTCATCAATTTCTGTAAATCTTCGTTCCATCTTTTCCTCTTTTATCTCTTAATAATCAAAAATACTATCTCCTAAGAATTCTTGTAAAAGTGAATTTTTCGGAATTAACTTTTTATCAACACTCTCAAAATATTGAAGCATTGCAATTAATCGTTTTGCTTCTGCATATTCTGGTTCTTCTCTGGTTACTTCTTTTAGTAGGGTAATCGCTATATCTTTTAAAGCAGAAATTTCATAAACAAGAGAAGTATTAAACATACTATCCGCTTCTTCTTGGAATGGGAAAATATATTTTTGTTCTCCTTTATTGACAGATTCCCATGCTCTTAACGTGTGTGTCGCCGTATAACCACGGAATTGATAATCTCTTACAATTCGACGAATCAATCTCGTGTCTGTCGTGGAAATACGATTAAAGTTATCAATGTTCAAAACCGTTAAAGCACTAATATAGATCTTGTATTTCATTTCTTTTGGAATTTGCTCCGTTAATTTATCATTTAAGCAATGAATTCCCTCAATTACCAATACTTCGTCATCCGCTAAATCCATGGTTTCACCTTTATATAGCTTGGTTCCGTTATAGAAGTCGAATGTTGGTACTTGAATCGTCTCTCCATTTAACAACATTTTTAAGTGTTGATTAAACAATTCCAAATCAATCGCTTCAATACATTCAAAATCATAATTACCATTTTCATCTCTTGGTGTTTCTGGTCTTTCTACAAAATAGTTATCAACTGAAATGGTAACCGGTTTTAAACCATTTAGACGCAATTGAATTCCTAATCGTTTGGCAAAAGTCGTTTTGCCAGAAGAGGATGGTCCTGCAATTAAAATAACACGAACTCCTTTTTTCTTTACAATTTGATTTGCAATTTCTGCAATCTTTTTTTCATGTAATGCTTCTGCTAAAAGAATGGTGTCTCTTGCTCCACCTTCTTCTATTTTTTTATTTAATCGATAAACCGTATTAATCTTTAAAATACTATGAATATCTTCATATTCTTCTAATGTACGGTGTAATTTTTTCGTTTCTTTATATCGTTGAATACGATCTGGATCTTTTCGAGATGGATAACGAACTAAAAATCCATCTTTATATCTTTCTAAATCGAATAAAGTAATAAATCCGGTAGAAATTGGCATGACACCATAGAAATAGTTATAGTATTCTTCGCAAAAATACAAACAAACACCATCTTTTACCTTATTACCTAATTGTAATTTTCCTCTTAATGTTTTTTCTTTTTCATAAAAATCAAAAGCCTCTTCTTTCGTCATTTCGATTTTTTTAATTGGTAAATCTTGATCAATAATTTTTTGCATTTCTGCTTTTACTTTTTCTAACATTTCTTCTGTTATGGTTTCATTTTCTCCTTTGCAAAACATCGCTCCAGAAAGTTGATATTTCACTGTCAATTTAACTTCTGGATAGATCCTCTGAAAAGCCATTGCCATAATATATAGAACACCACGAATATAGATGGCATTTCCATCACGTTCTCCTCTTGAAATCAAAGAAACAACATCACCATCTTTTAATTCATATAGTAAGTTTTTTACTTCATGATTGACATTACAAGCAATGATACTTCTTTTGGATTCTTCAATCTCTTTTTTCCATATTTCAATTGGTTTTTGAAAATCTTCTACTTTGGTTTCTTTTCCGTTAAAAGTTATTTGCATATTGTTTCCTCCTTGCTTTTCTTTTGAGCAAAATCTATTATATTATATATTCTTATTTTTTTCAAACATTTCCTTTTATTTGGAATATTTTTGATTCGATCCGGATATATTGATGATAGAGATTAAATTTAGGATGAGGTGGTTTTGTATGGAATACGCAAGAATCTATGAAATTTTGAAGAATAAGGATATTCAAGAAATTTATTATGAAGACAAGCCTGTTTGGATTCAGGAATTAAAAGAAAATACAGCAACGATTGGATTTTTAGATGGTTCTGCGGAACGTGATGTTTATATTGAAGATCTTTACGAAGATGAATTCGATCGTCCAAAAAAGAAGCAATTTTAGAAATTGCTTCTTTTCTTTATTGCATTTTTTCTTTGATTTTCATCAATTCATTTAAAGCATCAATTGGTGTTAGTTGATTGATATCAATTTTGTCTAACTCATGAGCAATTTCTGCTAGTTTATAGTTATATAAATCTAGTTGCCCACTGGTTACTTTTTTGTTTTCCTTTTCTTGTGCCTTATTTCCCAGCATACTCTTTCTTTCTAATCCCTTTAAAATCTCATTGGCACGTTTGGTTACGACTTGTGGGACTCCTGCTAGTTTTGCTACATGAACACCATAGCTTTCGTCAGTTCCTCCTTTTACAATCTTGCGAAGGAAAATGATATCCTCTCCTTTTTCTTTCACCGCAACGGAATAATTCTTGACACCATCTAATTTATTTTCTAATTCAATTAACTCGTGATAGTGAGTCGCAAAAAGTGTTTTTGCTCCACATTTTTCTTTATCAGAAATGTATTCTGCAACTGCCCATGCAATCGACATTCCATCATAAGTGGAAGTTCCTCTTCCAATCTCATCTAAGATAACTAAACTGTTGGATGTTGCTTCTCTTAGAATTTCTGCTACTTCCATCATTTCTACCATAAAGGTACTTTGTCCCATACTTAAATCATCCGATGCACCAACTCTGGTAAAAATCTTGTCCACAACGCCAATTTTTGCATAAGATGCTGGAACAAAACTTCCTACTTGAGCCATTAAGGTAATTAGTGCAACTTGTCTCATATAGGTTGATTTACCTGCCATATTTGGTCCAGTAATAATGGCCAAACGATTTTCATCTTTATCTAGTTTAGTATCATTTCCCACAAAACTTCCGCTTGGTAACATTTTTTCAATCACTGGATGTCTTCCATCTTGAATTTGAATTTCTCCAGAATTATCCACGATTGGTCTGGTATAGTTTAAATCTTCTGCAACAGTTGCAAAAGAACAAAGTACATCAAGCATGGCAATTAAAGTCGCTGACTTTTGTAGTCTTTGAATTTGTTCTTCAATTTGTTCACGTATCTGTGTAAATGCATTATACTCTAATAAAACAACTTTTTCTTCCGCTCCTAAAATTTGATTTTCTAAGTTTTTTAATTCTTCGGTAATATATCGTTCCGCCCCTGTTAGCGTTTGTTTTCGAATATATCGATCTGGTACCATGGAAAGATTGGATTTTGTTACTTCTAAATAATAACCAAAAACTTTATTGTATCCTACTTTTAAACCTTTAATTCCTGTTTTTTCTTTTTCATCTGCTTCTAATTGTAAGATCCAATTTTTGCCTTCCGTTGTTGCTTTTTTCAATTGATCGATTTCTGGATCATAACCTAATTTGATTAATCCACCTTCTTTCACACTAATCGGTGGTTCATCCACAATGGCTTCTTCAATCATCTGGTCAATATCTGTTAATTCATCTAATTCTTTTTCAATCGTTTGTAACAAATCAGATTTGGTATGTTCTAATGCCTTTTTTACGTCTGGGATCTGTCGAACGGAATTTTTTAATGAAATTAAATCCCTCCCATTCGCACTTCCATAAGAAATTTTTCCAGCTAATCGTTCGATATCATAAACTTTTTTTAGTTTCTCAACAACCTCTCCTTTTAACATGATATCATCTTTTAGCTCCGCTACTGCATCCAATCTCGCATTAATCTCACAGACATCAATCAAAGGATCATTTAACCATCTTCTTAACAAACGTCCTCCCATGGATGTTGCTGTTTTATCTAAGCACCATAATAGAGTTCCTTTTTTACTTTTGTCCCTCATTTTCTCTGTGATTTCTAGATTTCTTCGAGCATTTACATCCAAAGACATATATCTCGTTATTTGATAAACTACAATTTTATTAATATGATCTAAACTTGTTTTTTGCGTTTCAATTAGATAAGAAATCAAACCATTACAAGCTGATACTACCAATACTTGATCCGTTAACTCTTCAATTTTTTCTTCTTTTTCATTTACAATTTGATAGTGAAGTTTTAATTCTTCTGCCTCATTGGAAAACGCTTCTTCTTTATAGGAAGAAAGATAAACTTCAAATCGTTCTTTGATTTTCGCCATTTCTTCTGCTGAATCTGCGATCATTTGATTCACAATGATTTCGGATGGAGAATAACGAGAAATTTCATCCAATAGTCGACTAAAATTATTGGTTCCTTTAATTTGGGTTGCAAAAAAGTCTCCAGTTGATAAATCACATACCGCAAGTCCATAATAGATGGCACTTTTAAAGATTGCCATAATATAGTTATTTTTCTTTTCTTCTAATAGATTCGACTCAATGAGTGTTCCTGGCGTTACCACACGAATGACATCTCGTTTGACAATTCCTTTTGCTTGTTTTGGATCTTCTAATTGTTCACAAATTGCCACTTTATATCCTTTTGCAATTAAACGAGCAATATAGGTTTCGGCAGCATGATAAGGAATTCCACACATAGGAGCTCTCTCATCTTGTCCACAGTCCTTTCCGGTTAATGTTAATTCCAGTTCTCTGGATGTTAAAATTGCATCATCAAAGAACATTTCATAAAAATCCCCTAATCGATAAAACAAGATACAATCTTTGTATTGCTCTTTGGTATCAAGATAATGTTGCATCATTGGTGAATATTCGGCCATTTTTCTTTCCTTCCTTTTCTACTTTTATTCTCCTTTTAAATACCACATATGTTCTGAAACAATTTTTAATGGAATCACTTTTCCAATTCTTCCTTCTTGTTTTGGACAAATTACTACTTTATTGGAATCAGTCCTTCCTGTCAAATATTCTGGATTTGTTTTGCTTTCTCCTTCAATTAGTACGTTTTGAATCGTTCCGACATATTTTTGATTCTTTTCCTCGATTTGCTCTTCGACTAATTTCTTTAAACGATCAAATCGTTGGTGTTTGATTTCTTCTGGTATCTGTCCTTCCATTTTATCTGCTGGAGTTCCTACTCTTCTCGAATAAATGAACATATATACTTGTTCAAATTTTACTTTTCTTACCACATCTAGTGTATCTTCAAAATCTTCTTCTGTCTCATTAGGAAATCCTACAATAATATCGGTTGAAAGGGTTAAATTTGGAATTTTTTCTTCCATTTTTTTCACAAGATTTAAAAATTGTTCTTTGGTATATTGTCGATTCATTTCTTTTAAAACTTTACTACTTCCTGATTGCAATGGTAAATGAATTAATTTGCACACTTTTTCACAATCACGGATTGCTTCAATTACATCATCCGTAAAATCTTTTGGATGTGGTGATACAAATCGAATTCTTTCAATTCCCTCTATCTTATTAATCGCCCTTAAAAGAGTTGCAAATGAATGAATCTCTTGCTCTTCTGACACAAGTCCCTGTTTTCTCTCCACCCTTAGATACGAATTCACATTTTGTCCTAATAACGTGATTTCCTTGTATCCTTTTTCAGCAAGTTCTTTTACTTCTGCTAAAATATCTTCTGGTTTTCTGCTTCTTTCTCTTCCTCGTACATATGGGACAATACAGTAAGTACAAAAATTGTTGCAGCCATTCATTATCGTAACAGAAGCTTTAATGGAATGATCTCTTACAATGGGAAGTCCTTCAATAATTTCTCCATCGATATCCAAAAGATCTTGAATTTTCCCGTTCTTTTGGATGGATTCATATAAATCTTTTGGAAAATGATGCAAGGTATGGGTTCCAAAAATCACATCCACAAATGGATAACTTTTTTTTAATTTTTCCACGATATGTGGCTCTTGCATCATGCATCCACCAATTGCAATAATCGTTCCATTTTGTTCTTTTTGTTTTTTCACTTCTCCTAGTTTGCCAAATAAACGATCTTCTGCATTTTCTCTTACACAACAAGTATTAAATACCACTAAATTAGCATCTTCTAAGTTTTCGGTTTTGGTATATCCCATTTCTTCCATCATACCACATAATTTTTCCGAATCATTCTCATTTAATTGGCATCCCATCGTTAAAATCATATATTTTTGAGCTTTTCCGGCTAACATATTCTTTACTTTTGCTAAATATTCTAATTCTTCTTTGACCTGCATTGTTGTCTAACTCCTTTTTCTCTTTTTGATTGTCCTATTATATCAAAAAATGGCTGGAAAGTATAGTTTTTTTCATGCAAAAAAATACCTACTTCAATTCTTTTCAAAAATTGAAATAGGCAATTTTCTTTTTTATGCAATACCATATTTTTTCTTAAAGCGGTCTGCTCTACCACCAGTTGTTTCTCTTTTTAAGTTACCTGTCCAGAAAGGATGGCATTTTGAACAAATATCAACTTTCATATCATTTTTGGTAGAATTTGTTTTCATAACATTTCCGCAAGCACATGTAATGGTAGCTTCTCCATAGTTTGGATGTAATCCTTCTTTCATTTTGTATTCACCTCTCTTAATCGTAAAATCAAACATACTGTTTGCTATTTTACCATAGTTTAATTTATTTTTCAAGTATTTTCTAATATTATTGGTTATTTTCTAATTGTTGCTCTTCCATATATTGAGCAGAAGATTGTAATTCTTGCTCTAACGAGCTTTTCTTGACAAGTTTATTTACTACATTAAATAAGCAGGCTACAATTACAACGAATAGCAATAATTTTTTCCAAATTTTAGCTAACATAATTTTTTCTCCTTATTCTTACGCATATTTTCATTATACTATATTTCTAAGATTTGTCAATAGATTTTGCCTCCATCTTTCGCATAGAACTCAATTTTCGAGCCATACTAAAAACAAAGAAAGGAGTTTCATCATGAAAAAAATTTGGATTTTTATCCTTACTTTTCTTCTCATTGCTCGGCATCGTTTTTCTTCTTTTCTTGTTTTTTCGAAAAGATACTACGAATCCTAGTATTCCCTATACGGCTGAAAAAACACAAGCAAATCTCGATCCTTCTCAAAATACAACAAATAATATCAATACCAATACAAACAATCTAGAAACCGCTACACAAAATGAAATTACAAATACAACTCCAAATGAAATAGAAGAACCACAAGAAGCAATTCCTTCCCCAGAAGTAGAAATTGCCTCTTTTTCAACGTCATTAAAATCAAAAGCCAATGGACGTCGTCATAACATTGAATTAACTGCTTCGATTTTGGATGGTACCATCATTGGTCCTGGCGAAACATTTTCTTTTAATCAAGTGGTAGGAAAGCCATCTTCTGCTCGTGGTTATGAAGAAGCCGATGTTTTGGTTGATGGAGAAACCACACAAGCAATTGGAGGACGGTAATTGTCAAGTCAGTACCACCATCTATAACGTTGCAATGCAAGTACCAGATGTTGAAATTTTAGAACGCCATGAACACAGCAAAAAAGTACCATATATTGAAGCTGGAAAAGACGCCGCTGTTTCGTACGGTTCTCTTGATTTAAAATTTCGCAATAACGGAAGTCAAACCTTAAAGTTATCGGTTACCATATCAGATTCAGAAGTTTTAGCAACTTTTTACGCGGTTTGAACATAAATTCCTCCTTTTGTACATATATTGTACTACCGAATGGAGGGATTTTTTTATGCGTTTTCAACGATTATCAGTTATACTCATTTTGATTTTTCTTTTTTCTTCTTTTGCTCCTTGTTTTGCAGCTGAAGATTCTTTGTATGTTTGGTCGAATCAGGCAGAAAGTATTTCCAATCAAACAGTTTCTACCTCTACGACCTTAACCGATGCCACACCAAACTTTACTTTAGAAAGTGGATCCGCTATTTTGATTGAACAAACGACTGGTCAAATTTTGTATGCTCATAACGAACATGAAGCTTTAAGACCAGCTAGTGTAACAAAGCTGATGTCGATTCTGCTCATTATGGAAGCTCTTGACTCGAATACCATTACATTAGATACCTTAATTCCTTGTAGTGAAAAAGCAGCTGGCATGGGTGGATCACAAATATGGTTAGATACTCGAGAAACATTAAGTGTTCATGATATGTTAAAAGCAATTTGTGTCGTATCAGCAAATGACTGTACAGTAGCAATGGCAGAATATTTAGCCGGATCAGAAGAAGCTTTTGTTCAGCAAATGAATGAAAAAGCACAAAAGCTTGGTATGAAAGATACTACTTTTAAAAACTGTCATGGAATTGATGAAGATGGTCATGTTACTTCTAGTTATGATTTAGCACTTCTTTCTCGCGAACTTCTTAACAATCATCCTTCTATCACAAACTATACAACGATTTGGATGGATTCTTTACGTGACGGAAAATCCGAATTGGTTAATACGAATAAATTGATTCGTAATTACCAAGGAGCAACTGGTTTAAAAACAGGTTCTACTTCTCTTGCTCAATATAACTTGGCGGCAAGTGCTACACGAAACGGTCTTTCTTTAATTGCCATCATTATGAAAGCGCCTTCTACCAAAGTTCGTTTCCAAGAAGCAGAACAACTTTTGAACTATGGTTTTAACAATTATGAATCGAAAAGTTTAGGAAAAGCACAAGATGTTCTTGCAGAAATCCCTGTTGAAAAAGGAATTAATTCTTCCGTAAAAGCAGTCTTAAAAGAAGACAAAAATCTTCTTTTGCAAAAAGGAAAAACTGGAGAAATCACCCAATCAGTTTTCCTTCCAGAACGCTTAACAGCTCCTGTTCAAAAAGATGATAAATTAGGAGAAGTCATTTATTTACTCGATGGTACCGAAATTGCTCGCTCCGATCTAATCGCTTCTGAAACCATAGAAAAAAATACCTGGCAAAACATTTGCAATCATGTCTTTTCTTCTTGGTGTTCTCTCCTTCGAATCTAAAGAAAAACAAAGATCCCAAAAGGGATCTTTTATTGTTACATATTTTATTCAACTAAAGTAATAGTAGCATAACCATTTCCAGATCGATTGTTTCCAGTTGTTGATGCATTTGTTAAATAGTATGAACTATTTAACAAGCAACCGGATGGATATTGTGAGGCTGTTGATGAGGTGTAGACATAACCTGAACCTCCACCTGCTGCGGCACCACCACCGCCTCCGGTACCATCCACCACCTCCTCCACCAAGATAATCACTACTTCCTAAATTTCCTCCTTGTCCAAAACTTCCTGCTGTGCCTCCAGATCCACCATATCCTCCTGCAGTAGCTGTTCCGCCTCCTCCTTGTCCATTATGAGAAGAGCCACCTGTTCCGCCCGTGACACCACCCCCGTAACCTGCAGAAGTAGCTCTATTATTACCATCCGAACTTCCACCACCTCCTCCAGCAACGATAACTCTACTATATAAGCTGTTCGTTTGTATTCTTATGTCCGTAGCACCTCCTCCACTTCCACCGTAAAAATCAGATCTTGAGGTCTGAGCCGATCCTCCACCGTTAAATCCTCCACTTCCTCTTGTAGTTCCTTGTCCTCCAACCAAAATATATAAAGTAGTACTAGACGTTAAAGATATTGTTCCAACAGAATATCCCCCTTTTCCAGCAGCTCCTCCAGAACTTCCAACTCCGCCTTGAGCTCCCCATACTTCTAGCTTGTATTTTCCTGTTTCTGGTACAGTAAATGTTTGTGCTGCTCCTGTATAGGCGAAATTCTTACTACCTGCTGTCATTGTTGTTAATGATTTCTCACTTGTATTTCCAGATTTATCTTTTACAATTACTTTTAATGTATAATTGGTAAATGCACTTAATCCTGTATATTGATATGTGTTTGACGCACTTGTTCCTTTGCTTGTACTTCCTTGATAATACGTATACGTTGAACTTGTCGTTCCTATTCCACTTAATGCATCACTTGCACTGACACTTACATTAATTGTTGATGCTGCTCTCGCTGTTCTTGTAAAACTTGATATCGTTGGTCCTACTGTATCTCTTGTAAAGACTAGTCCTGTGCTTGCTGCTGACTTTCTTCCTGATCGGTCATACATATATGCTGTAACTGTCCATGTTCCATCTGCTGTTATCGAAAATGTTCCTCCGTTTG
>CALYAK010000010.1 GCA_944393505.1 uncultured Clostridia bacterium
ATCTATTTAAAAATTTGCTAATTTTTACATTAGTTTATTTAGCATGCTTAAAATTGCATATTTTCAGATATTTTTGTATTTTTATTTTTTAGAGCATAAAAATATTGAGGCAGAAAACTTTTAGAGTTTTCCACCCCAACAATTGACAATCAGCCTAAATTCACTACAAGTTTCTTTTTATTCTATATTCTGTTATTTCTATCTAATTCTTAGACTGCTTTTGCGTTATTTTTCTTCTAATTCTGGTTCCTGTTTCCTTGTCTTTGTCATTGCATGATATCGATCTATTAGTGCAGAATAGTTGCGAAAGATATAGTCTTTTTCAATTTCTGCTACCTGTAATAAGTATTCGTTGGTTTCTTTTTCATCTGAATCTTTAAACTGTGATTCTTCAATCGCTTTTCTTAGTGAAGCAACTTTTCCATTATCTGCAGTTCCTCCAATTTGGGTAACTTGCCCTAAACTTGCAATTCTAGATGAGAAAAAACTTGAGATTTCAAGAGCATGTGGTGTTTTTTCTTCTAACACATACCTTCGAATTTGCATATCTTTTTTCGCACTTTCTTTTACATATCTTGCTACATCTCTTTCATTTCGAATCGCCATCATATATTGCATAATACTTGTTTTTCTTTCAGCCTCTGTTTCTCCTGCCCCTATTTTCAATCCTTCAACATCTGCTAATAAAGTATCAACTTGTTCTGAATTTTCCTCTGTTCGTGTTTCTTCGATTTCTGCTTGGATTCTTGTTAAAATTCTCTTTTCCTCTAGTTTTAGATAAGTAGAATACATAATAGCATCTTCATTTTCAAAGTTTTCTAAATGTTTCACACAAGCAAGTATGGTAGATAAATCTAGTTTTTGTGGATTTTCTTCATTCATATTTTCTAAATTAGCAGCAATAATCATTCCTAAGGGATCTTCTGTCTCTTGTGACTGCATAAAATGAATAATATCTTCTTTGTTTGCTCCCGCCTCTTCCGGTGTTTTGATTTCTCTTAAAAGATTTAATCGTTCTCCCAATATTTTACCAAAGTCTAACACTTGGCTCTCACTCATCCTACTAATATCTGCAACCATCGGAATCATTTGTTTTAATTTTTTGTAATCAATCCTTTGACTTGGAAGATAGGAATCCAAGATAACTTCTAATTCCGGTAAATAGGTAAGTCCATAATGCTCTTTTAATGCTTCTAAGCGGTCTATCGCTTGTTTCTTTTTATAGTTAAGAGAGGTTTCTGTATCGGTATTCATTTGAACAGAATCCAAAACTCTAGTAATTAAATGAACAATATCTTTTGGCAGAACTTGATCCACTTTTTTATTCATTTCTGCAATTGGAATCAAAGTACCATTGATTTGTATTTTTATAATTCGTTTTGTCTCTTTTCCGTCTTTTTCTGCATATACATTTAATTTATTTATTGAGTCTGGTTCCTTTTCTTCTTGAACTGGTGCACTTGGTAACTGCTTTTGTTTTCGAAATAAATTTCTAAAAAAATCTCGAATCGCCATAATTGTTTCTCCTTCTCTCTTCTGTATCTTCTTTCATTTTCTTATGTAATTTTTTCATAAGTTTCTTTTCTTTTGCTCCATTCGAATACCGCTCACAAAAAGCAAGCTAGCTTTTTATTCATTCTAGCTTGTTTTTTTCTTAATTTCCTGTCGTTGTTGTTGATTGTTGACTTGTTAACCAATTCAAATAATCAAATGGTTCTAGTGTCGTTGGAAGGCTATATTCCACTCCATAAGTTTCTACACGGATACTTTTAATAACTGGTGGATTTACTGGTTCAGATGGTGCTGATTCCGAAGAGCCTTCTTCTAAAGGAACTAATTCGGTTTCATTTAATTTGTCTACTACCTCCATCCCTTCAATAACTCGTCCAAAAGCAGCATAATTTCCGTCTAAAGTGGTAACCTCATCAAAAGTAATGAAGAATTGTGCTCCTGCCGAGTTATATCCTTCTTCTGCAAGTCCTAAACTCGAATAGTCTAAACGAGCCATAGAAATGGTTCCTTTTTCATGTTTTAAGGTATTTCGATAACCATTTGCTAAAAACTCACCTGGAATGCAGTATTCATCATCAGTTCCATCATCTTTTAAATCTTTTAATGTTACAGATCCAGTGCCATCTCCATTCACATCTCCACCTTGTGCCATAAATCCTTCAATAATACGGTGGAAGGTTAGTCCATCATAATAGCCACGGTTAGCAAGTGTAATAAAGTTTGCAACTGTATTTGGTGCCTGTTCTGGATATAGCTCTAACTTCATCGTTCCATAATCTTCAATTTCGATTGTTGCCACTGGATTTTGTACTTTCGTTGTTTGATGTTGATAGATTCCATAACAAGCAAATCCAATTCCTACCAAAACTGCCAAAATTAAAATAACTAAGATAACTTTTTTGAATATTTCCATTTTTCTTTTTGTCCTTTCTTTTTCCCCTTTTGTATTTTACACCATTAAATTATCAAATACAAATTGTTCTTGCATTCTTCTTAACGATTGTTTAATGGTTCTTGCTCTGATTTCTCCAATCCCATCGACATCATCTAGCTGTGGAATGTCAGCAGCTAAGATATGTTGGAAAGATTTAAATGATTTTACTAAATTTTCTACGATATTGGATGGCATTCTTGGAATTTTATTCAACACACGATATCCTCTTGTATATACACCAACCTCTTCGTAATTATCAAAATCCTGATAACCCAATAGTTTTGCGATCACAACAGCATTCATTAAATCATCATCCGATAAGTTTTGAATTTCTGTTAATACTTTTTCTGCTGTCTTCTTACGAGATGGAGCAATATAGTCTTTGATAATCAAAAGCTCTTCTTTTTCTAAATCTCCTACTAACTCTTCTAACTGCATATTAAGAAGTCTTCCTTCTTCTCCTAATTCGTAAATCGCTTTTTCTACTACTTCTGCTATCTTCATAACTTTTTCTGCTCTTTGAATTGCGGTAATGACATTTTCTAATGTAACAATATCATTAAATTCATATTCATTCAATAAACTTAATTTACTATCAAATACTTTCTTGTATTTTTCAACGGTTTGTAAAGCTTGATTTGCCCTTGAAATTACTTTCGAGCTATCTTCTAAAACATATCTTAAGTTTCCTTTAAACAGTGTAATGACATTTCTCCTTTGTGAAATACTAACAACCAATTCACCTGTTTGTTTTGCTGTACGTTCTGCTGTACGGTGCCTCGTTCCAGTTTCTGTTGTTGTAATCGTAGAAGATGGGATTAACTGTGTATTGGCATAAAGAATTTTTTTCAAATCTGCACTTAATACAATTGCTCCATCCATCTTAGCAAGTTCATAGATTCTTGCAGGTGAATAGTCAATCTCTAGTTTAAATCCTCCATCTACAATTTCCATTACTTCTTTTGAATCTCCAATTACAATTAAGCCACCAGTTTTTGCCTTTAATATGTTCTCTAAGCCGTCTCGAATTTGTGTTCCTGGTGCGATCATCTTTAGAATTTCAACAAATTCATCTTCTTTTCGGATTGCCAAACTTTTCACCTCTTACTTTAATGAAACAGCCCTCATAGCCTGTTCAATGTCATTTACGCCTATTATATCTAATTTATACGTCTCTTTCAATACTTTTTTGTTAATTTCTGGAATGATACATCGTTGAAATCCTAATTTTTCCGCTTCTTTTAGTCTTTTTTCGATCATATTAACCGCTCTTACTTCGCCGGTTAATCCAACTTCGCCGATTGCTACCGTATCTTTTGGAATACTACGATTCTTGTAACTGGATGCTGCTGCTAGAATAATTCCTAAGTCAATGGCTGGCTCTGATATTTTTATTCCGCTTACCACATTTAAATAGACATCTTGATTTCCAAGCATCACGCCAGCTCTTTTTTCTAATACTGCAATTAATAGCGTTAGTCGGTTATAGTCAATTCCATTGGCCATTCTCCTTGGAATTCCAAAAATACTTTGTGTCGTTAAAGATTGCAATTCAATCAATAATGGCCTGGTTCCTTCAATCGTTGACACAACGACCGATCCTGGCGGATCTTCTTGGTTATCCGAAAGTAAAATAGAAGATGGGTTGGTGATCTCAACCATTCCTTCATTTTGCATTTCAAACATTCCAACTTCATTGGTTGATCCAAAACGGTTTTTGACGCCTCTTAAAAGACGATACGAAAAATATCGTTCTCCTTCTAAATATAAAACGGTATCTACCATATGTTCTAATACTCTTGGTCCTGCAATATTTCCTTCTTTAGTCACATGTCCAATAATGATGGTCGTAATTTGATTACTTTTACAAATTCGCATAATTCTTGCAGTAATTTCTCTTACCTGACTCACCGTTCCTGCTGCTGATGTAATTTCTTCCGAATACATTGTTTGAATCGAATCAATAATCACAAGCTTTGGATTTAATTTTAAAATAGTTTCTTGAATTAAATCAATATCCGTTTCTGCCAAAAACAAAATATCATCATTTTTGATCTTTAATCGATCTGCTCTTAGTTTTACTTGCTCTGCAGATTCTTCTCCAGAAACATAAAGAACTTTTCCTTCTCCTTTGATCTTATCGCATATTTGTAAGATTAAAGTCGATTTTCCGATACCAGGTTCTCCTCCTAATAGGATTAAGGAACCTTTTACCAAACCTCCCCCTAAGACACGATCTAATTCTCCAATTCCTGTACTGGTTCGTACCGAATCTTTTCCTTGTACTTTATTTAATTCTAATGGTGTTACCGTTTTTGTCTTTTTTTCACCAGTAACAGAATCACTTGTTTTCATTACTTTTTCTTCATAAAATGTGTTCCACTGATTACAAGCTGGACATTTCCCTAACCATTTTGCAGATTCATATCCACATTCACTACATACAAATACTGTTTTTGCTTTTGCCATTGTTTCCTCCTTGTTTTCCACATTTTATCACAAAAAGAAAAAAAGTCCTATTTTTTCTTGGACTTTTTTCTTTTTTAAATGGATTATTGTAAATTAATATATCCAGATAAATCTGGTAGAGCAATATCTTGATCTGTTACAACATTTTGCTCGATCTTGATTTCTTTATACTCTCCTTCGATTTCATCTCTTATAATTAGTTTGGTATCCTTATCTGCCCATACTTTTTCCGTATCGGTAAAAATGAAATAACATTCTTGTCCGTTATATTCTTGTTTCTGAATTTGGATCTTTCCGAAAAGGACGTCTTGCAACAATTTTGTTTTATTGGTGTTTTCAAATACTTCATAGGTTGCAACCGAACCCACACTACTTACTTCTGCTGCCGAAGAATCTTTATCTAATTTCATATATTGTTTTAAATCTTTTAGAATGATATAAGCGGATTGATCATCTACACGGATATAGCCTGCATTTCCTAATTGATAAATTCCAACTCCATCTTTGTATAGTTTTACTGTTGTGGATTGCGTTTCTCCTCCATATTGAATCGTTACTTTGTAGTTATTTCCTGCATCAAACTCTGTGTTGCTATCATAGATACTGCATAACAAACTCTATTGGAAAAAAGTACAAATAATGTAAATGGCAAGAAGTAATAAAATGGCAAGAAGAATTGTTTTGATTGCAGTTCCAACTTTCGATTTTTTCTTTGCTTTCTTTTCTTTTCCTGGTTTTTCCTCTTTCTTTTTTGCTTCTACTTTGGTTTCTACTTTTTCTGGCTTGTCCACTCTTTCGAATTTTGCTTCTTTTTCTTTCTTTTCTGTTTTTTCTACTTTTGGTGCCTTTTCTACTGGTTGTTTTGCCTTTTCATTCTTTTGTTTTTCTTCCATTTTTCTTCCTCCTTTTCTTTTCCTTTTTTATTTTGAAAATAATAGAACGAACATAGCATGTGACCATCCAAGGCCATTGATCCAAGTTCCTTTTTTGGTTTCATTATCGACTTGTTCCGCTAAGAATCCTAAATCCGATGCCGTATCAACAACAAATTTAATGCATTCCTCTGCTGCTTTTCGATTTCCAACTTTTTGATAGTACATTGCCATCCACAAAGTTGCAATTGGCCAAGGATTTTTTCCTCCCATATAATGATCGGATTCAAAACGAAGATATCCTCCTGTATAGGTGCGAAGTGTCATATTCATTTTTTCTACTGTATTTAAGACTTTCTTTTCCTTTGGTGAGAATAATTCAAACGGTACAACAACTCCTAAAGTACTAATATCGGATTTTTCATCTTTGGTATTTCGTTTTAATACTTTGGTATGTTCATTGTATAAATTATTTTGAATGTATTTCTTGATTTCTTCCTGATATTTTTCCAAAGAACGTTCTTCTTTTTTCATCGCTTCCAACTTTAGTCGATTGGATTCATAAGATGGTGCTACTACTTGATAGATCTTGATAATTGCTTCGAAAGCTCCATAAATACTAGCAAGTGAGTAAAGATGAACACCTTCTTCCATTTCCCATAAATCATAGCTATCTGGAATTTTCTCTTTGCGATCTTTATAATATTCTTCAATTTCTTTTTTTACAACATCACTTTCTTCTTGTATATTGCAAATTTGTGCTACATATTTTTTCAAGAAATGGATCGCATTTTCACAAGTTCTTAACATGTCTTTTAAGAATTTCTCATCCTTTGTGTTTTGATAATGTTCCATAACCCCATAAACGACACTAGCTGTTTCATCAATTTGAAGACCCCAGCAAGGAGCTAATCTTCCATCTGTATAGAAACGTTGTTCCCACATTCCATTTTTGCTTTGTGTCATCTTACAGAAATTTTTATAAAACTTATCGGTTTGTTTTTCCATTTTTAATTTGTCAAGAGCTCCACAGATATAGATGGCATCTCTTGGCCAACAGTAGGCATACCCACCAGACTGTTCCATTCGATCATCGGATTCAATGGCTGCACTAATTCCTCCTGTTGTATCATTGATTAAAAGTGCATAAAGCAAAATACTACGATGATAAATCTTTTGGATCTTTTTGGCATATTCGGTATTCACTTCTTTTAAAGAAAAATTTCCTTTATGTTCTTCCACATATTTGTTCCAATAACGTTTTGCTGTTCCTAACTCTTTTTTTACATCTAACTTTCGAAATTCGGTAATTTCTTGTTCTAATTGATCGATTTTCTCTTTATCCTTGTATTCATTTACAGAAACAAAAATCGAAATCGTTTTGCTTTCTCCTGGTTTTAATACGCCTACTTTGTATTTGATACTCGAATCCGTTGACATTCCAATATAGTCTTTTCCACCGATTTCTCCACTCGAAATATTCGAATCGCTTTCATTAATTTGATAACTTTCCATTGGATTTTTCGAAAAGATTGCGAAACGATAATCATGGCAGTATTGGATTAAAGCTTGATTTAACTCCATACCGCCTACTTTGTTATTCAAATCAGAATGTAATTTTGAATGCACTAATAAATGAATATCTAAATCAATCGAATGATGATTGGTAAACGTATATTGTTTCATTAATAGATTTTCTTTAATAGAAACAAAATCAACTTGTTCAATCTCTAAATTAAAATACGTATTTTCAATTTTCGTTACTAAGATATTGGTATCTTCCATATATTTTTGTGAATAGTGGTTATTAATATCATCATTTAAATTCACCAAATCGGAATCATTAATCTTGACACCTGTTTTAAAATAGTCAATAAATTGTCTAAAATCCGCTCCTGGATAAATCATTCTTAATAGTTCTCCAGTTTTTGAAAAGGTTGCGATTAGTTTTTTATTTCCGATGATTGCATCATTAAAAAATTTATTTGTCATGAGTAAACTCCCTCTTATTTGTTTTCTACAATTTTTACAATTTGTGCCTCTAATTCTTTTAATCGTTCTCTGATCTTTTCAATGTCTTCTTCTTTGGCATCTTCATTTAAATAGTCTTCCTTTAAGATCAATTCCATATCTTCTAATTCTTCTTTTAAAGTATTAACGCGGTCAATTACTTCTAGGCGCAAGAAGCGATTTGGATTACGATTTTTCATTCGATTACTTACATGTAAACGATCATTTAATTCATACTCTTCTCCATATTCCGGTATGGTTACATCAATTTCTTCAATTTCTTCTAAGATTTTTTGTTTTAATTCAATTTCTGATTCTTCTTCTCCATGAACTAAAAAAATGTGTTTTGGTTTCTTTTGAAAAGCTTTCACAAAATTTAAAAGTTGTTTCTGATCTGCATGGCCAGAATATCCTTCAATATATTCAATTTGTGCTTTCACTGCAATATCTTCACCGAAAATCTTAATATTTTTTTGTCCATCGACAATTCTTCTACCTAATGTTCCAGGTGCTTGATAACCAACAAATAGAATGGTATTGATTGGATTCCAAATATTATGTTTTAAATGATGTTTAATACGACCAACATCACACATACCACTAGCTGATATGATAATGGCAGATTGATTCATCATATTTAATTCTTTCGATTCTTCTGCTGTTCTTGTAAATTTCAAGCCATCAAATTCAAGTGGATTATCTCCTCTTTTGATTAACATTTGTGTTTCGTCATCAAATAAGTTCATGTTTTCTTTAAATACTTCTGTTGCAGAAATAGCAAGAGGACTATCTACATAAACTGGAACGCGCATTAATTTTTCATACTTTTTCAAAAAAGCTTCATCATCTGTTTTTTCTTTGATACAGTTTAATTCATACAAGATCTCTTGTGTTCTTCCGACTGCAAAGGATGGAATCACAACCGTACCTCCTCGATCAATCGTCTCGGAAACGATGTCTAGAAAGATCTCTGCTTTCTCATTGTTTCGCATATGTAAACGATTTCCATAAGTGGATTCCATAATTAGATAATCTGCATCCGCAATGGTAGAAGGAGATGCTAAAAGTGGAATATCATCATTTCCTAAATCTCCTGTAAAAACAATTTTTTCTTCTTTTCCGTTTTCTTTAATCCAGATTTCAATAATTGCAGATCCAAGCATATGGCCAGCATCATTAAAACGAACCTTGATATTCTCATCGATTGGAACGATCTCATCATAATTTACTCTTTCAAAAGCTTGCAAACATTTTAATGCATCTTCTGCGGTATAAAGTGGTGGTAAAGGATCTTTTCCATCACGAATTCTTTTTCGATTTCTCCATTCAATTTCCATTTCTTGAATGTGTCCACTATCTGGAAGCATAATTTCACATAAATCACAAGTAGCTTTTGTTGCGATAATTGGTTTTCGGAATCCTTCATTAAATAACTTTGGAATTCTTCCTGAATGGTCAATATGTGCATGGGTTAGTAGAACAAAATCAATCGTATCAACATCAAAAGCAAAAGGATCTGCATTTTCTAACTCTTCTGCTGCTTGCCCTTGATACATTCCACAATCCACTAAAAATTTTTTTCCTGCTGCTTCCACTAGGAAATTCGATCCTGTTACTGTTTTGGCAGCTCCTAAAAAAGTAATCTTCATATGTTTTCCTTTCTTTAATCAAATATCTTTCGTCTCTTTTTATTTTTCTCATTCCATCCAATTTTCTCGATTGTTACTGTGTTTTCCAATACCTTTTCATCATAAATTTCGATTTTGGTTGCTGTTTCTTCTTCTTCGATGGAAATTTCCATTTTTTCTAAATTTACAATCTTAGAATCAAATAGGACTGGTAAGATTTTTTCATTTTGCTTTTCGCTTTTTGAAATCGAATTACATACTTTCATTTGAATTGCTTTTTTTAAAATTTCTTGTTTTATTTTATCTTGTTCTTCTTTTTGATTCTCAAACAATTTTCTTTCTTTTGCTTGAATGAAATAATAGCGTAATTCAAAAATTTGGTTTACAATTTCTTTCTTTTCTTCTGTTTTTTGAATTTTTATGCGGTATAGCTTCCAAAAAATGAGTTGAAGTTTTTCCAAACATTTCTCTTCTTGGAAATTTTTTAAATCCATTTCTCGGAAAAAAGATTCTCTTTCTTGAATCCATTCTCTTTTTGCAATAAATTTTTCTGGTTCAAATAACTGATTGATTTCCACTCTTTTTTCTAAAAGTTGTTTACGTTCTTCTTCCAGAGATTCTGCATACGTACTAACACTAAAATGTTTTTTCTCCATCGGTAGTTCTTTATTGGTTTCTGTATAGCTTTTCTTTAATCGTTCGTTATTATTAAGTGTCAAATCAATTTCTCCAATTCGAGAATTAATTTTTATTTTTTCTTTGGTTAATTTTTCTAAGCATTCTGGTTTATTTTGAATTTCTTTTAATTCTTTTTCCCATTTTTTCTCTTCTTCTTGCAATCGTTTGCAATAGCTTTCTTTTTTTCTTGCATAAATTCTTAAAACATTTTGTAAAAAACAAGTAAAAAATTCCTTGGCTAAGGTTTCTCCATAAAGTTGACTTAGTTTTTGAAATAGAAATTCAATGCATTTTGGTTCATTTTCCATTTTGATCATTGTTTCAATTCCCACTAAATCCACGAGATTCAAATAGCAAATTTTGGTTTCTTGTCCACTGGGCTCATCTTTTGAAATATTCCAAGACCATCCGTTAAAATCTTTTATAACTTCTAACATTTCTTGTAATTTTCCTAGATGCAAGAAATAGGCAACCGGCTTTTCGAAAAGCTCCATTTCAATGGAATAATGTTTGTCTCTTTCTCCGATTTCTAAAATGGCTTGCAAAAGACTACTTTCATTTTGGTAAGCGAAAATTTCGTTTTTGTCTTGGTTGATAAAACAATTACTTTGATGTTCTTCTAATATTTTTGCTTCTTCCATTCCTGGTTTTAACAAATGAATGATACTGCAATTTTGTAAAATGGTTAATAATATGGTTTCCAAGTAATCATTCTTATTTAAGGTCTGCCTCTTTACCATTGTGTAGTCTCCGGTAAGCGGTCTCAATTTTATATAACATACTTAAAAGGAGATTTTTTGTGCTCTCTGAAAAGCTTTTCTTTTCAATTATCTTTTCAAGTTCGTTGTTATAATCTCGTATTTTAAAAAGAATTTTCTCCTTTTCCATTCCTTTTCTCCTTTGTCTTCTTTGGTTTTATTCATGGGTTGACTCTTCTGCTTGCATTTTTAATTCTGCCCATCTTTCTTTACTCATTAAAACTTCTCTTGGCTTGCTTCCTTGGTAGCCAGATATAATGCCTCGTTCTTCCATTTGATCAATAATTCTACCTGCTCTTGCATAGCCTACCTTAAATCTTCTTTGAATAAAGGAAGTAGACGCTTGTCCAGTCTCTACGACAACTTCAATCGCATCCATTAAGAATGGATCCGTATCGTCATCATCAGACTCTCCTCCATTTCCAGTATCCGCATCTTGTGCATTATTTTGTTCTATTTTTTCCAAAATTTCTTCGTTATATGTAACATCACCATTTGCTTTTAAGAAATCTACAATTTTCTCCACTTCTTTATCATTGATAAAAGCACCTTGTACACGAACTGGTTTTGGAGCTCCTGCTGGATAGAATAACATATCACCTTTTCCTAATAGCTTTTCTGCTCCCGCCATATCTAAGATTGTTCTAGAATCTACTTGGGAAGAAACTGAAAATGCAATACGGGATGGAATATTTGCTTTGATAATACCAGTAATAACATCAACAGATGGTCTTTGGGTTGCAATAACTAAATGCATACCTGCTGCTCTTGCCATCTGTGCCAAACGACAAATTGCATCTTCCACATCTTTTGGTGATACCATCATCAAGTCAGATAACTCATCAATAATGATGACAATCTGTGGTAGTTTTTCCATTCCACCTTCTTTATCTAAAGCTTCGTTATATCCCTTGATATCTCTTACATTTTTGCTAGCAAATAACGAATAGCGATTTACCATTTCTTGAACAGCCCACGCTAATGCTCCTGCAGCTTTTTTCGGATCAGTTACAACCGGAATTAATAAATGTGGGATTCCGTTATATACCGAAAGCTCAACAACTTTTGGATCAACCATGACAAGTTTCACTTCACTTGGTTTTGCTTTGTAGATAATACTTGCAATTAGGGTATTAATACAAACACTTTTTCCAGATCCTGTCGCACCAGCAATTAGGACATGTGGCATTTTAGCAATGTCGGTAACAAGAGCATTACCAGCAACATCTTTTCCTAGTGCAAAAGCAAGTTTTGATTTATGATTGATGAAATCTTCCGTTTCGATAATATCACGGAAATGAACCACTTCATTTTCTTTGTTTGGAATTTCGATTCCGACTGCTTGTTTTCCTGGAATTGGTGCTTCAATACGAATTGTCTCTGCTGCTAGATTTAGAGCAATATCATCTGCTAGGTTAGCAATCTTGCTAACACGCACACCTTCTGCAGGTTTTAATTCATAACGCGTAATAGCAGGACCAACCGAAACATTTTCTACTTTTGCTGATACGCCAAAGCTGTATAACGTTTTTTGTAATTTTGCAGCGGTATCGGTTACTGCTTTTTTTCCTCCTTTTACGCCTTTGGATTCTCCAGGACTCAATAGCGTTACTGGTGGGAATTCATAATGTTCATCTTCTACTGTCATCGTATGTTCTAACTGTAAAACTTCTTTTACTTTCTCTTCTTTGGTTTCTTGTTCTTGTTTAAACAAGTTATTTTCGATAAACTCTGGTTTTTCTTCTTTTGCACCCTCTTTCCTATCTAATGGTACAATGTCATCTTTTCCATGTTTAAAAATCTTTCTTGTTTTTTGTTCTTGTTCTTCTTTATCATCTAAATTAATAATTAGCTGATCATCAACTTCTAAAGCTGCTTTTTTTGCTTCTTCTTTTTCTCTTAATCTTCTTTCTCTCTTTGTTTCTGGTCGATCTTCTTCCATATCAGCTAAGATTTTTTCGGTTTCTTTACGATTCTTACGATAACGTTCTTCTTTACGAGCTTCTCGTCGTTCATTATTTCGTTCACGGCGTTCATCCATCCAATCAGCAATATGTTCTGCCGGATTCATTTTTAATAAAAAGACTAAGACTGCACAAGCAACTCCTAGGCAGACAATAACGGTTGCAAATTCGCCAATAAATTTGCTCAAGGTCGCTGCAACAAGCGTTCCAATTGCGCCTCCTCCTATATTTTCCGTTCCTAAATAGTAACCTCTTTCAACTGCATCGCCAATGGATACTTCTTTTGGTATATTTCCTACCGATATTTGATAAACACTTAAAATTCCTTGAATACAAACGATTAACAATGCAAATTGTATTAATTTTCGAATGAGATAATCTCGATCTCCATAGGCTGTATATAGCCCAACAAAAAATACGCCCACTGGAAGGACATATTTGATTGGTCCAAAAATCCCTCCTAAAATAGGTGTTAAAATATGTCCCAATTCTCCAGAATTTGTATAAATTAAAATTCCTAATAAAATACTAAGAACAATTAACCCAATTACTTGCAAATTGGTACGATCTACTTTTGTTTTTTTCTTTCTTCCTCTTTTGGCCACTCTTTTTCCACTTCCTTTTCCTCGTAATTTTAGCCAGAAAAAAGAAAACAGAAAATCCGGAAATCCATTTTTTCTCTGTGACATCCGTTTTCTGTTTTCCGAGATTTATTTTAATTCTTTTCGATTGTTTTGAATTACTTTTAGTGCTTCTTCTAGTGCTGTTTCTACCTCAGATAACACATTATCAGCATAATCATTTGTACCTTGTGTGATTTCCCTTGCCATTTCGTTTGCATTCTCAATGATCTCTACTTTCTTTTCATAAGCTTTTCTGGTAATTTCATGTTCATCAATCATTGAAATGATTCGATTTTCAGCTTCTTTTACAATCTCTTCTGCTTCTTTTTGTGCCTCGACTAAAATTCTTTGTCTTTCTTCTTTTACCCATTTTGCTTGTTTTAGTTCATCTGGCATTTTTGCAATAATTTCATCAATAATATCAAGTGCATCATCTTTGTTCACAATACACTTTTGTGAAAATGGTACATTTTTACTATTTTCTAACATATCTTTTAACGTATCTAATAACGTATAAATTTCCATTGTCATTTCCTCCTCTTCAGAAATACGAGTGTAACACGTCCGTATTTTCTCTGATCATATGGATCAATTGATTTGATTGCTTCGAATGATTTTAAAATTCTTTCTTCTTCATCTGTTTCGACAATGATCTTACCATTTTCTTTTAATAAGTCAAATGAAATAATATCTTCTAAAGCATTGATCACATAATCTGTTTTATAAGGTGGATCTAAGAATATTAAGTCAAATTTTTTTTCTCTTAATTCCTGTAATCCTTTTCGAAAATCTTTATTTAAAATAACGGCTTGATCGAGTAATCTTGTTTTTTCTAAATTTTGTTTTAGTACTTGAATGCTTTCTGAAGATGAATCGCAAAAATAGGCTTGTTTTGCTCCTCTGCTTAATGCTTCAATTCCCAAAGCTCCACTTCCAGCAAATAAGTCTAATACGATTGTATCTTCGAGATCTTTTTGTAAAATATTAAATAAAGACTCTTTTACTCGGTCTAAAGTTGGTCTTGTTTTTAAGCTATCAATTGAATTTAATTTGGTTCCTCTTGCTTTTCCACTTATAACTCTCATAAAACCTCTTTTACACTTAATATTTTATAATTAATCTAGCTAATGTCAAGATTCTTTACTAAATTGTAACATACATTTAATACACTTGTAACAATCTTCATAGAAAAAAAGTAGTGCTCGGAAAAGAAACCTTGCACCACGTTTTTCTTTTGTTTATTTAATTCCTATTCTTTATTAATCTCTTTGATTAATTCTAGTTGAGAAATTAATAGAGATTCCATTTTTGCTTTGTATACATCAAATTGTTTTTCGATGTCTTCTAGTTCTTTTTTCTTTAATACAACAGCTTGCTCTAATTCTTCTACTGATTTTCTTGCACTACCTTCTGCATCTTTGATAATTTGATCTGCTTGTTGTCTTGCAACTTTTTTTACATCTTCTGCTGTTGTTTGAGCCATAACAAGTGTATTTTGTAATGTTGCTTCAATTGCCTTGTAATGCTCCATGCTTTTTTCTAGTTCTTCTATTTTTTTCTTTAGTTCAGAAGATTCTTTATACATTTTGCCATAATCTACAGTTAGTTGATCTAGGAAGTCATCTACTTCTTCTACATCATACCCATTCATCATCTTCTTGCTAAATTTTTTATTTTCGATATCTAATGGCGTATACATATTCTTCCTCCCTTAATTAGCCTCTTAATTTAGTTATTTCCATTGTTTCTTAACCAAGATACAGAAATTTTGTTTTTAATCTCTTCTCTTGCCATTTCATTTGTAATATCATAATTATATGGTGCAATTAAGAAAATCGAATTTGAAATTTTTTGGATATGTCCATCTAATGCATGAACAGCTCCACTAATTACGTCGACAATTCTTCTTGCAACATCTTTATTTACATATTCCAAGTTTACAATTACAGATTTTTTCTCTTTTAATAAGTCACAAATAGCTTCAGATTGTTCAAATGTTGTTGGTTGCGAGATTACCATCTTTACTTGTTGTGTAGCTTGCATATTAACAACTTTGCTATTTTTTCCTCTTCCCCATATTCTTTTTTCTTCTGTTTCTTCCTCTTCTTGGTTTTCGTCATCTATCATATTCTCATATGGATTCTCTTCTTCTGGCTCTGTATTATCCATTCCAAATAATCCCCATACTTTATCCATTAGTGCTCCTGACATTTAAACAACCTCCCATTTTCTTTTTCATCAGTTTCCATTGCTAATAGTATCCATCTTTTTCTAATTATTGTCAATCTTTTTATTGCATTGTTATGTAATTTTAATGTTTTTGTAATATTTTTGTAATATTCTATAAAAATATCTCATCATAGAGACTTAGTGTTCTTACCTCTTCTTTCGTATATCCTTTTTCAACTAGTTCGTCACTGCTGTAATTATCCACGATTGCATAATTTTCATTCTGTCTTAATATCTTGATATAGATTCGATCTTCTGATCCATTTCGATTTCGGATAATATACGAAGTTCCTTTTTCATCTTGCTTAATTGCCTCGTTTGGAATCTTCAATCCAGAATCATCCCACCAAATCAGATCAAAAGACAACTTTCGATAGCTAATTAATTCATCGGTTCCAGAATCAATTTGATAAATCAGCATCCATTGATCCGAATCCTCTTTTTTCTCAATTAAAGTAGCTTGTACTTCTTTTTCACTCGGCAAACGAATTTTAATTGTACTATCTACCTCTGCACTTTCTGCATTTTCCGACTTTGAGAAAAATATAATATAGCTTTTAAAGTTATCAACAATTTTGCCAGACTCCGTACTTGTCGCAATCATCTGCCCAGTTTTAATATTCAATCCTTCTAAAAAATCTTGATTTAAGTAATTAAAATCCGTTGTTGTTAATACATTTTCTAGTCCATCTACACGGTAAGAAATCACACCAGGTATTGGAGCATTTACGTATTCTGCATCTGAATTTAATCTTTGCTGTAACTCTTGTTTTTCTGTCATCAATTCTTTCAAATACGAACCGGCTGGACTTTGTTCTCCAACAATTTCCGATTTTTTTGCCATATTCTCATTGATTTCCTTTTTGTATTCTTCAATTTGTTTTAAATTATTTACTTGATAAATCTTATCCAAATTACTGGTAATCTGATCTTCTAATGTTTTGGTATCTTTCGAAAAAATTGTTGTCTGATTATTCAATGCTTCATCGATTTTTTCATTTAGTTCTTGGATCTGTTTTAACAAGTTTTCTTCTCCATTGGAATAATAGCGAAAGATTGCTTCCCCTTTGGATACTTTTTCTCCTTCGTTTTTGATCTGTACAATTCCATTTTTGTAGTTTTCTCCTTGTACAATGGTTTCCTCTCTTAAAATATATCCTTCCAATGTTTCTTCTAGTGATATATCTCCTTTTTCTACAACAAAAGTATCGGTTGGATTCTGTACAATTCGAACAACAAGTGAAACTGCATATCCAATTAAAACAATAAAAATCAGTAATGTCAGTATTAACTTCTTTTTATTCACTTTACCTCCTCCAAAATAATAGCAATATTATTTTGTACGCCTGCGAAACCATCTAACCAGATCGTTTCCTTGTTCTTTTTAAACCAAGTAATCTGCCTTTTGGCATATCTTCTTGTTTCCATTTTGATTTTTTCAATCATCTCTTGCTTTGTTATTTCCTTTTGTAAATATGCAACGACTTCTTTATAGCCTAATCCTTGCATGGCAGTTGGAAATTCAGAATAAGTTTGCCAAATTCCTTCAACTTCCTCAATTAATCCCTGCTCGATCATCAGATCTACTCTTTGATTGATTCTCTCATAAAGCTTTTCTCGTTCCATTCCTAAAGCAAATACATGATATTCATAAGGTACTCCCTTTTTTCGAGATTCGATTTCTAGTTGTGTTTTTGTTTTTCCAGTTGCTTGATAAAGTTCTAACACACGACAAATCCTTTTCTGATCATTTGAACTAATCTTCTCCATTGCTTCCGGATCAACTTGATAAGCTTCCTCATAAAGTTTTGCAAGCCCTTCTGTTTCCGCTCTTTTTTCAAGTTCTTTACGATACACAAGATCCGTTTCAATATCTGGATAATCAATTCCATAAACGAGTGTATCGATGTATAATCCTGTTCCTCCTACAATAATAGGAACCTTACCCTTTGCTAAAATTGTTTCAATGGCTTCTAATGCACCTTTTTTGTATTCTGCTACACTGAATCTTTGATTTGGCTTCACTACATCAATCATATAATGTGGAACTCCTTGTCTTTCTTCCTTCGTAGGTTTTGCCGTTCCAATATCCATTCCTTGATAAATTAGCATGGAGTCTGCTGATATAATTTCGCCTCCAATTTGTTTTGCAAGCTCAATGGATAATGCTGTTTTTCCAGTGGCGGTTGGCCCTCCAATTACAATTACTTTTTCTTTCACTTTATGCTCCTTTAGATTCCATTGCCATTTGCAACATCGATTGATTTACACTGCGAAAATAGAAAAATTCGATGATAAAAACAACAATTAATAAAATTGCAATTTTGATACAAGTTTTTTTCAACTTATTCTTATCAATTTGTTTGGCTAAGAATCTTGTATAAGCTCTTGCTAAGAAAACCAAGCTGATGGTAGCATTCACTGGTACAAATGTAAATGTAATATATTGTTTTGCATACTCCAATGCTTCTTTCGATTCAAAACTTAAAGTCGATAAGAAATATACAAACGAAACCAATAAATAGATTCCTCCAAAGCCAATCGCTAAAAATCCTATTTTTTGTTTTTGATTCAATCCTTTTAAACAACGATAGATTCCTATAATTGACATTAGGTTAATTGCTGCAATACATAATAAGATAAATACATCCATTTTTTTGCTCCTTTTCTTTTATCTTCGTGAAAATTTCTTTTCGATATCTGTTTTCGTCATTTTGATCGCTGTTGGTCTTCCATGTGGACAAGTAAATGGATTTGGCAATCGTAATAATTGATCCATTAATTGGTCTACCTCTTCTTTATCTAAAGCCATATTTGCTTTTACTGCTGCTTTACAAGCCACGGTTGCAATAAATTTTTCTTCAATCTCTTGTTTTGCCGTTCGTGCAACGGTATTAATTTCATCCAAAGTTTCTAGGAATAGTTCTTTGGTATCTAAATCTAAGCAAATATTTGGTACTCCTGATAACTTAATCGTGTTTTCTCCAAATTCTTCTAGCATGAAACCTGCTTTTTCAAACATCGCCCAGTTATCTCTTGCAATTCCCATTTCTTTATTCGTTAGCGTTATAATATCTGGTAAAAGCATCAATTGAGATTCCTTTTGACCTTGGTCTTGATAATAGTTTTTCTTTACTCTTTCATACATAATTCTTTCATGTGCTGCATGTTGATCAATGATATATAACTCTTTATCCATTTCAATGATGATATAGGTTGAAAATGCAATTCCAATAAATTTGTAAACTGGTCTTTGATATTCTTCTCTCCCTTCAAATACGGAAACATTATCTTCTTTTTGATAGGTTTGTGCAGTCGCCAATTCTTCTGGTTTAATCACATATTCTTCTTTTTCTTCTGCCACTTCTTCTGGTTTTTGAATCGTTTTGCCAAATGTTTTTGCATACATTTCATCAAAATTAATTTCTTCTGCTACTTCTGTTTTTGGAGCCATTTCTTCTTGCATTTTCTTTTGCTCAATTTCTTCTGCTTGCTTTAAACTTGCATCAATTTCTTCATCTTGTTTCTTTACCGCTTCATTTAGTTCTTTTAAGGACAAAACCTTTGTCTCACCAAGGTCTTCTTCTTTTTTCTCTTCTTCTGCTTCTAATACCTGGGTTTTCATTCCTGTACCTTCGCTATTACCAGAAGGTTGTGTATACGGAGAAAGATCCTTTCCTTGTTGAAGCGCTTCTTGCATTTGTTTAATTTGATTTAATGCTTGATTTAGAAAAGCATCCGATGGTTGTCCCACTTTTTCACTTTCTACTTTTGGTTCTTGTTGCGTCGTAATTGGTCTTGTAGCTTCTAGTTCTCTTTGTTGTTTTGCTCGAAAAACATCTTCTAGAATATTACCGGTGTTACCAGTTTGTTCTTCTTCCAATGTCTCATTTTTCGTTTTATGGAATAGTCCTATTGAACTAGAGGTTGAAGCAGTTATCTCTTTTTCTTCTCCTTTGCTTGCTTCTTTTTCTTTGTCTGCAACTAAATCTTCCGCTAACAAAGCATTATTAATGGCATGATAAACCGCTCGATAAATCTTACCTTCATCTTCAAATCTTACTTCCAATTTGGCAGGATGAACGTTGACATCTACCTCATTTGCTGGCATATCAATATTTAGAATTAAGAATCCAAATTTTCCAATGGTAATCATTCCTTTGTATCCTTTTTCAGCTGCAGCTGTTAAGGTTTTATCTTTAATATATCTATGATTAACAAAGAAGATTTGATTGGATCGATTGGATCGAGCAATGACTGGTTTTCCAACAACCCCTGTAATTTTTAAATCTTCATACTCAAAATTTACTGGAATCACATTTTCTGCAATATCTTTTCCATAAATGCTATAGATTACCCCTTTGATATCTCCATTACCAGAGGTTTGAATCACTGTTTTTCCAGAGTTCACTAATTTGATCGCAATATTGGGATTTACTAATGCAATTCGTGTAATCACATCTTCAATATATCCTGATTCTGTAAAATCCTTTTTCAAGAATTTGTAACGAACTGGCGTATTAAAGAATAAGTCTGTTACGGTAATCGATGTTCCTTGCGGACATCCGGCTTCTTCTTTATTAAGAACATTTCCTCCTTCTAATTCGATTTTGTATCCAATTTCTTGTCCTATTGCTCTGGATACCATTTCTACTTTCGCAATAGAAGCAACACTTGCTAAAGCCTCTCCACGGAACCCCATGGATTTTACGGTTGTCAAATCTTCTGCTTTACGAATTTTACTCGTTGCATGTCTTTCAAATGCAATCTCCATATCCTCTGGTAAAATTCCTTTTCCATTATCGGTAATTCGTATATATGAGATACCACCATTTCGAATTTCGACAGAAACGTTGGTTGCTCCTGCATCAATTGAATTCTCTACCAATTCTTTTACAACAGATGCTGGTCTTTCGATCACTTCTCCTGCAGCAATTTTATTAATTGTTAGATCATCTAATAAAACAATATTTCCCATTAATTTCTCTATTTCCTTTCTTTTGCATATCCATTTCGTCCCAATTATATCATTAAATATTTTAATTTTGTATACCCTTTTTCTACTTTTTTCTAAAGTGTCACACATTCTTCTTTTTTGAATACTATATATCATAAATCAAGAACATCAAACGTTCTTTCAAGGAGGTATTTCAGATGGGAAATTGTTGCTGTAATAATAGCGAACTTTTGTGGTTTATCATCCTATTTTTGTTGCTTTTCTGCTGTGGTAATAACAGCTGTTGTTGTAACAACTAAGAAAAGATTTTACCTTTGAAAGGAGGGGAATTTTATGCCAGAAGATAGAAGTTGCTGCGGATGCGGTGGAGGATTTGGATTCGGATCTGGATGTGATTGCATTTGGATTATCATATTCATTATCTTAATCTGCTGTTGTTGTGGTGGAGGCAATCGTAACGGTTGTTGCTAATCCTTTCTGCCAAAGAACAAAAAGTCGGGCAATTTTTTACCCGATTGTAAAAAAACCATCTTTCCTCTTCGAAAGATGGTTTTCTTTTTTTCAAGCTTGACAATTTTTCCTCCTTTGTAGATAATCAAAACAAAGGAGGCGTTATCATGCGAGAGGCAAAAGTTTATGAAAACAGCCAATACAAATGTGATGTTCGAGGTGCGGAAAATTTAGACCAAATTTATGATGCGAGACGTGAATGGGTAAATGGTATTTACCATTACGATCAATTATTAAACAAAAGCCAAATTGCAGAACTATTGAAAGATCATTTAGTTGCTGTAGAAGGCTTAGAAGAAATCAATGAGGAAGATTTAACCAATCTATTAAAGGACTAGTACAAAGCTAGTCCTTTTTTCTATCTATATATTATTAATTTTTATACAAGCTATTTATCTCAATTAAATATTGATTTGAACCCCTTCATCACCAGTTACATTTTGTAATACTTCATTCCAAAGTTCTTCTCCTAGTTCATTTTCAAAAATATCCCTAGCATATTCATTCATACGTTGAGGATAAATAACCACTTTTTCTCCTACTTCTAAAATCAATCTACCTTCCTTCTCTTGAAGTTTTACCATATCTTCTAACGAGTGTCCCTCAGAAATGTCATCCTCATAAGAAAGTGCATCGGGAAAACCGTATTTAGCATCTTCAAGTAAGCCTTCATCCATAGCAACTAGTTCAGGCTCATAAATAAAATTAGTGCATTGTCCATCTTCCAAAACAACTGCTGTTAAATCTCCTTCTTTCGTTTCATAAATTTTTGATACTATCATACTCTTATCTCCTTTTCATTATCATTGCAAGTAATTAATTTTAATGTGTTTCAATCATAACATACCAAAAAATGAATTACAACTAATATAAATTACTATTTGATATTATGATTATACCATATATAACCTATATAATAATTTAAAATTAACCTTATAAAAAAACGATGATCATACTAATATTGGTTAATCCTATATCTTATAACCCTCGCAATTTCTTCAATTATAATTTTATTAGTAAAATAATATGCATCATATTCAAAACCAAAAATCTTCTTAAAGTTTGTAACCGACTTTTCTTCTTTTCTATTGTCTATAGCATATTTAATTAAGTTTTTAATTTGCTCACTATTTAATTCAGGATAATTTAAAGCTATTCTTTTGTATACTTCTTCTAAAACAACAAACTCATTATTAGTATCCAAAACAATTTGAATCGCTTTATTCAAAAGTTTAGTACCTTTTTCCATACATCAATGGAATAGAAATCATAGTCAAAATACTTTACACCATAAATATTCCTTGGATCATAAATTGAGATTTGACATCCTGTATTCGTTAAGATCCCTTCGATAATACTTACGTAATGGCCTTCGGCAATTGGGCGTTCTAACTCTTCTTAGTTATTTCGTACAATCCAAATAACGAAAGCCAAAGTACAAATTAGCAATAATAGAATAACGATGATAATTTTAAATTTTTTCTTCATCTATCCAATAATTCCTACCCAAACTTACCTTTCTTATATCATAAAAGCCGCAAAAAATAAATAGCTTGTATCTTTTAATACAAACTATTCACAGGGATTTTTTATTGGTTGGGCTGGCTAGATTCGAACTAGCGCATGGTAGAGTCAAAGTCTACTGCCTTACCGCTTGGCTACAGCCCAATATATTTTATGGGGTGGAAGATGGGACTCGAACCCACGGCCTCTAGTGCCACAAACTAGCGCTCTAACCAACTGAGCTACATCCACCGTATCTTTCCACAATGCATTTTCTATTTTAAACTTTTTTCTTTCATTTGTCAACATTTTTTTGAAGGTTCAGAAAATAATCTGATTCATTTATGATTTTGTCTTAACTTTTCATTTATGAAAATGTCTCACTTATGCCGAGAAAACTTATTGATATTGAGTAATCCTTTGGTATGCTTTTGTCGCTCCAAAGCATTGATATTACAGTTTTGGACAAAAATAGGTTCCCAAAGGATTTGAGGCTCAATGTCAATAAGGAAATTGGAATAATTGAGTCATTTTCTTAATCAATTTTGAGACATTTTCTAAAATGAACCACACATTTTTTTGAAGGTTCAGAAAATAATTTTTAAGAGGGTTCCTTTAAAAGAACCCTCTTTATCTTACCCAATTTGATTTGCTTTATGCTTCTCTTGCGAAGATTACCAAACGACTGTTAACATCATCGGTACAAGTTGATAAGGAAATTTCTCTTTTTCCTTGTGTATCTCTTGCTGCATAATCAAAATCTTCTGGCGCTAGTAATTGCTTATCATAGATAATATATTTTAAGCGATTTCCATCGGTATCTGTGATATAAATTTCATCTCCAGCCTCTAGCCTTTTATTATTTGAAAAGAATGTTCCATTTTTATAGTTATGTCCTACAATTACGGTATTTCCTACTTTGTTTGGACCTGGTCCATATAGAACCGATACTGCTACTTCGATTGATGTTTTGGTTGTTTTTCCTAAGATTGGATAGCTAACATTTATTTTTGGAATCTCAATTTTTCCAACCATCGTGTATCCTTTATAGGTAACACCTGTTGAACTACTAGAAGATCCTCCGGTCTGTCCTGTAGTAGTATTTTCATCTCCGCTTAATACTGGAGCTACTACTTCGTTTGAATCAGTTGTGTTTTCTGGATTACTTACAACATTTGTTACCGTATTTGAAATACTATTATCAAATACGTCTAGCATATCACTTGTTTGCTTTTCTACATAATATTTGTTATAGATCTCATATCCAAAGAAAGCAAACAGTATAACGACTATTATGATTGCTACAATTAATATAACGGTTAATAACTTACTATATTTACTATTCATTGATACTTCATCCCTTTCATCTCTTGCATTTTATCATCTATTTCATTATATCATATTTTCGAAATAAAATCTAGTCTTTCGTCATTTTAACGGATTTTTGGACCTAATTTTTCTCCTGCTAAGATATGGAAGTGTAAATGCATTACTTCTTGTCCTGCATCTTTTCCGCAGTTTACAATTACACGATAACCACTTTCTGCAAATTTTTCTTGTACCGCTATTTTTTGAATCACACGATATGCTTTGCTAATTAAAGTATCATCTTGTACTTGTTGTAAATTTTCAATATGAACTTTTGGAATGACTAAAATATGAATTGTCGCTGCTGGATTAATATCATAAAACGCTAAAAATTCCTCATCTTCATATACCTTCTTACTTGGGATTTCTCCTTTGATAATTTTACAAAAGACACAGTTTTCTTCCATTCTTTTTCCTCCTATTTCTCAAGAATTGCTTTGATTCTGCGAACTCCTGCAGAACTTGATTCTTCTTTTTTAATTTTAAAATGTCCTAATTCGCCAGTATGTGTTACATGAGGTCCACCGCAGATTTCTTTACTGAAATCACCAATAGAATATACTTTTACTTTATCTCCATATTTGTTTTCAAATAGTCCTGTTGCTCCACTCTTTTTTGCTTCTTCTAAAGTCATTTCTTGGCAAGTTACTGGTAAATCCTCTGCAATTTTTTCATTTACAATTTTCTCTACTTCTTCTAATTGTTCTTTCGTCATTTTTTCTGGATGAGAAAAGTCAAATCTTAAACGGTCTACTGTAATATTGGATCCCTTTTGTTTTGCATGTTCTCCTAGCACAATTTGTAAAGCTTTGTGTAATAAGTGAGTTGCAGTATGGTATGCTGTCGTAATTTCGTTTTGCTCTGCTAAGCCTCCCTTAAACTTTTGCTCACTTCCTAGTCTAGATTTTTCTTGATGTGCCTTAAATAGCTCATCAAATTTACTAGCATCAATTTCAAAACCATTTTCTTTTGCTAGTTCTTCTGTTACTTCTGGCGGGAATCCATAAGTTTCATATAGCTTAAAGATGGTTTCTCCATCAATTACATTTTTTCCTTCTGCTTCTGCTCTTTCTAGAGCTTTTTCAAATTCTTTTTCACCATGTGCTAATGTCTTTACAAATTTATCCTTTTCTTCCACAATCGTTGAAACAATCATTGCACGATTTGCTTCTAATTCTGGATACATTTCTAAAGCATTATCAATGGTTAGATTGATTAAGCCTTCTAATTCTTCTAGACTAATTTGCAATTTATTTAAATGTCTTGTCATGCGACGAATTAATCTTCTTAATACATAACCACGATCCACATTGCTTGGTTTTGCTCCATCTGAAATAATCATCATGCTCGAACGTAAATGTTCTGCTACAATTCTTCTACTTTGAATATCCGATACTTTTGCTAAAGATTCTAGTTTTTCCATAATTGGTGCAAAAATTTCGGTATCAAAAGGAGTTTCTTTTCCTTGTAATAGCATGGTCATTCTTTCTAAACCAAGACCTGTATCTACATTTTGTTGTTCTAATTTACGATATCCATTTTGATCTTTGTAGTATTCCATGAAAACATTGTTCCAGATTTCCACATATTTACCACATCCACAAGATGGATTACAATTTTCAGAACATGGTTCTTTCCCAGTATCGTAAAACATTTCCGTATCTGGTCCACATGGCCCTTCTTCTCCTGCAATCCACCAGTTATCCTCTTTTCCAAAGAAATAGATTTTTTCTTCTGGAAGACCTACTTTTTTCCAACAATTTGCTGCCACATCATCTCTTGGACAATCTTCATCTCCTGCAAAACATGTAACCGATAATTTTTCTACTGGAATTCCTAATTCTTTTGTTAAGAACTCAAAGCTCATTGCAATTGACTCTTCTTTAAAGTATGCTCCTAAAGACCAATTTCCTAACATTTCGAAATAGGTTAAGTGACGATTATCTCCTACATCATCAATATCTACCGTTCTTACACATTTTTGATAGTCTGTTAATTTATTTCCTGCTGGATGTTTTTCTCCTAATAGATATGGTACCAATGGTTGCATACCAGCTGTAGTAAATAGGACGGATGGATCATTTTCTGGTACAAGTGGTGCACTTGGTATTACAGCATGTCCATGTCTTTTAAAAAAGTTTAAGTATTTGTTTCTTATCTCAATTGCTTTCATAATTCCCTCTCATCATATATATTTCAATCTTTGCCCATTATATTACAAATACTGTCAAAATGCAATACAGCAAAAAGAAAGAAACGATTTCGAAATCATCGTTTCTTTCTTTTTATTAATTTACTAAAGTTATTCTTGCATATCCGTTTCCACTATGTCCTGTTTCTGTTCCTCCTCCTGGAGCTGTAAAGGCTGTATTTCCTGCTTTTGTAGAAGTATTAGTCATATAATATTGTGAACCTAAAGCATATCCAGATGGTTTATATGAGCTTGAAGTTAGAACATATCCAGATCCACCCCCACCACAATGGAATCCACTTCCTCCACCATACCAACCGCCACCTCCTGCACCTCCACCAATAGACCATCCATAGCTCACTGCTCCAGAACCAAACGTTCCTGCAAAATACTTAGACGTTTGACCGGAGCTATCCATAGCGCCTCCTGAAGATTGGCTTCCTCCACCTCCAGCTCCCATTGAATCTCCCGTACCATTAAGACCTGCCGTTCCTCCACCAGCTCCTCCTAGGTTTTTATTTGCGTTATAGAGATAACCCGCTCCGCCTCCTCCTCCAGCTACAATTACTCTATAATATAAGGTATTACTTCCTATCCTGAAGTCTGTAGCTCCTCCTCCTGAAGCTCCAGAATTTCCAGTATTGTAAGCTGTCCCTCCACCATTAAAACCTCCCGTACTAGTTGAACCTTGACCTCCTACATACACATAAATCGTAGTACCCGAATTTAAAGATATTGTTCCTTGAGAGTAGCCTCCTTTTCCACCACTTCCTCCTTGAGTAGTATTATTACCACCTTGAGCGCCCCATACTTCCAGCTTATATGTTCCTGTATACGGCACAGTTAATGTTTGCTGTCCCCCTGTATAGGCAAAATTTCTATATGTTCCTGCTGTTATTGATTTTTCACTCGTATTTCCTGCTTTATCCTTTACAACCACCTTCAATGTATATCTAGTTAATGAACCCAGCCCTGTATACTGATATGTATTCGCTGTTGTTGTTTGTATACTTGAATTATCTCGATAATATTGATATCTTCCACTGGTTGCTAATCCACTAAATGCATCATTTGCACTGACACTTACGCTAATAGTAGTATCTGTTTCTGCTGTCTTTGTAAAACTACTTATCGTTGGTGCTACCGTATCTCTTGTAAAGACTAGGTTACTACTTGTTGTACTTCTTCCGGATTTGTCATAAACTCGTGTTGTAACTGTCCATTTTCCATCTGCTGTTATCGTAAATGTTCCGTTATTTGCGATCTCTGTTTCTCCTATATTTACTGCTTGATTCGTTGTTACACTCTGTCCTGCTACTGTTCCATTTCCTTTTGCTGTTCCTGTTATGGTATAGGTCATCTTTTGGAAGGATGTTACGTCACTTCCGCTGATCTTTACTGTTACATTACTTCGATAATAACTTGCTTCTCCTTGCGTTCCACTTGATACCGTTGGTGTATTTGCTATTGGATTTACCATATCCCTTGTTACCACAATTCCTTCTGCTACTACCGATTTTCTTCCTGCTTTATCATATGTATATCCTTTTACTGTCCACCTTCCATCTGCTGCGATTACAAATGTTCCACCGTTTGCAATATCTGTTTCAGTAATATTTACTTGTTGTCCACTTGTGATACTTACTCCTCCTATTGTTCCATTTCCTGTTGCTGTTCCCGTTACTGTATACGTTGTTTTCTTGTAACAGGTATCATCTTGACTACTTAGTTTTACTGTTATATTACTTCTATAATATGTTGCTTCTCCCATTGTTCCAGATGTTACTTCAATTACTGGTGGTTCTGGAGTTACTGTATCTCTTGTTACTTCTAAGGTGTTTGTTGTTACTCTTACATTTTCTTTGTTATAGGTATGGATCTTTATCGTCCAGTTCCCATCTGCTCGTATTGGAATTGTCTTTTCATTTGCCATCTCAATTTCATCTTCACTTAGAGCGACTCCTTTATCATAATACGTTCCATCCATATTTCCTGCTCCTGTTGTCGTTCCTAAAATCTGATACGTTACTCTTGAGATATCTACGTTATTCTCATCTTGTCCTGTTAGACTTACATCCACATCCGTACTACAATACTTTCTTGCTCCTTCTACTCCTCCACTTACTGTATCTCCTACGGTTGGTGTATTACTGATCCATACTGCTGGTCTTGAGATAACATCACTTGCTGTCATATTTCCTGCTTCATCTTTTACAATCATATACATATCATAGGTTTTATCTGCTTCTAATCCGGTATACAAATATGTTGTTTCTTGACTTAAGTTATCCGTATACGTCATATTTGGTGCTAATTTATGGCGATACGTATATCTTCCTTCTGTTGCTAAATCTGATGCATAATCTTCTGCTGACATACTAATTCGGAATCCCTCTCCGATTACTTGCTCTCCTTTATACAGTGTTACAATTGGTCTTGATGCATCTCTTTTTACATTTACGGTATTTGCTGTCGATAGTCTCATTCCTCCACTATCATACGTATATGCTACAATAGCAAATTCTCCATCAATAGCAATTCGGAAGGTTGTTCCATTTGCGATTTCTACCTCATTTGTGTCAACTGCTCCTGCTTGATATTCTGTATTTCCAATTGTTCCATTGCTATATGCTGTTCCTCTTACTCGGTACGTTACTCTGGATGATCCTGTATCCGTTCCTAATACACGTAGCGTTATATTACTCGTATACCAATCATTTTGTCCCATGTTTCCACTTGCAATGCTTACTGTTACACCGTTACCAGGTGTTGTTCCTGTTTCTCTTTTTAACCACATAATACTTGAGTTTGATTTTTTTCCTTCTAAGTCATAACTATATGCTGTAATCGTATATTCTCCATCTTTTGTAAAAGTTAAGGTTCCACCATTTTCAATATCAATTTCTTTAATTAATCCACTTGGATAAAGTTCGTTATTAATTTCATCTACCGTTGTTGTTAAGATATATTTAATTCTTAATGTTTTATCGGTTGTTGCGATTTGGATCGTTACATCACTTCGGAAGAAACTTGCTGCGATTTCTTCTCCTTCTAATACGGTAATGGTTGGAGGTACAGCATCACCTCCGATCAAACTTCCATCACTTCCACCAGTGTTTGTATTGGTTCCGCCGGTGCTACCTCCACCTTGGTCTCCACCAGTACCACCTGTTCCTCCTGAACCAGACTCTCCTCCCTCAGAGCTTCCTCCGGTATCGGTTCCTGGAATGATGCCAATTCCACTATATAACTCGTTATCTTTTAATTCTTCTTGCAATGCTGCAAGTTGTTCGTTATCATATTCTGTTTCGTTGGTGATCATGTTTTTTGTATCTTTTGCTTGAAAGATAATTCCATCTTCTCCGATGACTGCGTTTAGAGTGATTCCTGCTAAGATCACAAGCACCACGATTGTTACTAATAGTGCAAAAAAGACAAGCTAGTATTTCATTTTCTAGCTTGTCTACTTTGTTATATATATTTTTTTCTTATCTTCGAATCCAATAAATGATTGCACAACCAATCATTGCAAGAATAAATCCAACAATTTTCATTGTTTTTGTTCCCTCGTTTTGATCGCCAAAACTAAACCACTTTTGTGTAAGAATTCTCGCATCATAAATCATAACTACACCAATCGCAATTATGATTAAAGCAAATACAATCCCAATTAAATTTCCAATACTCATATATTCATCCCTTTTAGAAGAATTCTACGGTATATTTACATTCAAAATCTTCTTTTGGTTTTAGTTTGATGATGTCAGACTTTTGCGATAAAATTCCATTTGTTTTTATATTATCCGCCATACTAAACCATGGTTCAATACATAAAAATGGAGCATTTGGTTTTGACCATAATCCTAAATATGGGAATTGTTCAAAATCTACGGACAAAACTTTTTTATTCTCTCTACGGTTATATAACGTAATCTTTTTAGAAGTGATTCCTTTCATAATTAATGCATCATTATCAAATGTATGAGAATCTAATTCAATTCTCTTTTTATCTACCATTGGATTTTGTGCATATTCCGTTCCGATTAATCCGTCTACTAAATATAGAAAATGGATTTTGTTTTCTTCTTCTTCAAATTCTAAATAATAGTTACCATTTCTTAAGTCTTCTGGATCAATCTTAAAAGCTGGATGACTTCCAATTCCAAAAGGCATATCACTATTTCCAGTATTGATTACTTTATAGATAACAGTCAATTTATTTTCATCTAAACGATAAGTATTATATAATTCAAAATCAAAAGGATATCTTGCTTTTGTCATTTTGTTACTTTTTAATACATAGGAATGGAAATTATCAAGTTTGGTAATTGGCTCAAACTCTTGGTCTCTTGCAAAACCATGTTGAGGCATTTCATAAACACGTCCATTAATAATCGTTTGATTTTTCTTTAATTTTCCTACAACCGGAAATAAAACAGGGCAATGTCTTTTCCAAAAAACTTTTCCATTATCATCTATGCAATCTTGTCCTTGGTGTATTCTTTCGATGTCATTTAGTTTAAAACTTACTAATTCACCACCATATTTTGATGTTAACATTTGAGCATGCATAAACCTTGATTCTCCTTCCTCTTTTTTCTTTCTTATCATATTGTTTTTTACGTAAACTGTCAAGTCTTTTTTCGCCATAAACAAGCAAAAAATCGCAAAAGTTTTCTTTCTTTTACGATTCTTTTTTTATTTTTACAATCTTTTGTTAAATTTCGATTCGATCCTGAAACTTTTCTTGTACCAACGCTTTTAATTTTGCATTTTTTTCTAATTTTAGTTGTGGATCTTCTTTTTCGATTCTAGCTGCAATGGCTTGCACTTTCTTTAAAATTGGTAAATCTTCAAATAAATTCGCAATCTTAAATTCTGGTAGACCATGTTGTCTGGTTCCAAAAAATTCTCCAGATCCTCTTAATTCCAAATCCTTTTCAGCAATGATGAACCCATCATTGGTTTGTTGCATAATCTTCATTCTCTCTTTTACGACTTTCGAATGGCTTTCATATTTTAAAATACAATAGGATTGATATTCTCCTCGGCCAACACGTCCTCTTAATTGATGAAGCTGTGCTAATCCAAAACGTTCTGCATTTTGAATAATCATAATGCTTGCATTTGGAACATTGACACCAACTTCAATAACAGTGGTCGAAACTAAAATTTGAATTTTTCCATCTTTAAATTCTTGCATGATCTGATCTTTTTCTTTTGGTCTCATCTTTCCATGAATGTATTCAACTCGATATTCCGAAAAAACTTCCTTTTTATATTTTTCGGCAAGCTCTATTACCGATTTCGCAGCAATTTCTTCATTTTCTTCCACAAGCGGGCAAACGATGTATGCCTGTCTTCCTAGTTCAATTTGTTTTTTCACAAAGACATTTAATCGATCTTCTAGTTCTGGCGTTACTGCATAAGTTTCAATCTTTTTTCGATTTGGTGGCAATTCATCAATAATCGAGATATCCAAATCACCATAAAGAATTAAAGCAAGCGTTCTTGGAATTGGTGTTGCTGTCATAACTAAAACATCCGGATGATTTCCTTTGGATGCAATCGTACTTCTTTGTCTTACTCCAAAACGATGTTGTTCGTCAGTTACCACAAGTCCTAAATTTTGAAACACCACATTTTCTTCTAATAGAGCATGTGTTCCAATTAAAATATCAATTTCTCCTTGTTTTAATCTTTCTAAAAGTTCTTCCTTCTTTTTCTTGGTTACACTTCCAATTAATAGCTCGCAACGGATTCCAAATGGTTCTAGAATTCCTTGAAAACTTTCTAAATGTTGACTAGCTAAAATAGCAGTTGGAGCCATAATGGCCACTTGATAACCACTTTTTACGGCTTTGTATGCTGCAATAATGGATACTACGGTTTTACCAGAACCTACATCTCCTTGTAAAAGGCGATTCATCGATTTGTCGCTTTCCATATCATGATCAATCTCTTCTAATACTTTTCTTTGTGCATTGGTTAAATGAAATGGCAATTGATCAATGACATCCGACATTTTAATTTCTTTCGGAAACGCAATTCCTTCTTGCTCTTGTGTATATTGATTTTTTAGCGATAACAAAGCAAGCTGCATTCCTAATAATTCTTCAAAAGCAAGACGATATCTTGCTTGTTCAATGTCTTCCATATTTCCCGGAAAATGAATCTTGTGAATTGCTTCATTGCGTTCCATTAATTTTTGCTCTTTTACTAGATATTCTGGCAAGCTTTCTTCTAATGTTCCTGCAATTTTGATTCCATTTTCGATGATCTGCCTTAAGACATTTTGTGATAATTGATAGGTTAATGGATAAATTGGAATAATCTTTCCCGTATTTTTATTGGAATTTTCACTATCGAAAACAGGACTATTCATTTCAATTTTTCCAAAGTGATTGCTTACCTTTCCAAAAAATCGATAAGTCTTTCCAATCTCAAATTTATTCTTTAAATAGCTTTGGTTAAACCAGGTAATTTGGCAAACTCCACTATCATCTCTTACCACTAGTTTATAAATGGTCATATTTCTTCGAATGCGTGCCTCAGAGAGACGATGCATGGCAACAGCTTCGATTAAAACTTCTTCTCCATCCACACATTCTGCAATTTTTTTCGGTTTACTACGATCTTCATACTCTCTTGGATAATAGGTGATGAGATCACCTAATGTACGAATTTCTAATTTTTTTAATAACTCGGCTCGGTTGGGACCGACCCCTTTTACATACTTTACTTCATCTTTTAAATGCAAAAATATCTTCTCCTTTACCTTGGATTTCCACATTTTATACAAGTACGTGTGTTTGGTTTATTATTTCACAAATCCACCTCTTTGTAAACAATTTCCGTTAAATTTTCATTTCTCTATTTCTTTTTCTTTGTGTTTCGCATATAATGTAATACAGAATTTGACATCTAATTAGATATCATCTTATCAAATTATATATTTAAGAGGTGCTTTACTATGAAAAAGTACAAATTAGCTGTAGTAGGAGCTACAGGTGTCGTAGGTCAAACCGCTTTAAAGGTTTTAGAAGAAAAGAATTTACCAATTTCCGAATATGCCTTTTTTTCTTCCAAACGATCTGCAGGAAAAACAATTCATTTTTTAGGAAAGGATTATACGGTAAGAGAATTAACAGATTCCTCTTTTGATGAAGGTTTCGATTATGCTATCTTCTCTGCTGGTGGAACAACCTCCAAACACTTTTCACCAATTGCTGCGTCTAAAGGTTGTATTGTCGTTGATAACAGTAGTGCATTTCGAATGGATCCAGAAGTTCCCCTTGTGGTTCCAGAAGTCAATCCGGAAGAAATTCCAAACAACAAGGGAATTATTGCTAACCCAAACTGTTCTACCATTCAAGCAGTTGTTGCATTAAAACCATTGGATGACAAATACAAAATCAAACGTATTGTCTATTCCACCTATCAAGCTGTATCAGGAGCTGGTCATAACGGAATCGTTGACTTAGAAACAGGGATTCAAAATTACATAGATCCGGAACATACACCAAACGATCTTGTAAAATTCCCTTATCCAATTTTTAATAACTGTCTTCCACATATTGATGTATTTTTAGAGAATAAATACACCAAAGAAGAAGAAAAAATGATTAATGAAACTCGTAAAATTTTAAAAAGACCAGATATGAGAATTACGGCAACAACCGTAAGGGTTCCTGTCTTCAATTCTCATAGCGAAAGTATTAATGTTGAATTTGAAAAAGATTTCGATTTAGACGAATTAATTCAAATATTACGCAATGCTCCTGGAGTGATTGTTGTAGATGATGAAAAACATACTCAATATCCACTTGCCACCCAAGCAAGCGGACACGATGAAGTTTATGTTGGCCGAATCCGCCGTGATGAAAGTGTTGATTCAGGCGTAAACTTGTGGGTTGTTGCAGATAACATTCGTAAAGGTGCTGCAAGCAATGCCATCCAAATCGTTGAAAAAATGATTGAACAAGATCAATAAATCTTATATGAAAGAAGGAGTAAACTGCAAAAGCGATTACTCCTTCTTTTTTGGTTCTTTTTTTAATCTTCCAATTTCTTTATTTCTTCTTCACTTAATCCTGTTAATTCCATAATTGTATTTCGATCCATTTGTTTTTGTAACATCTTTTTTGCAATTTCTCTAATCGCTCCTCGTCTTGCAGTTTCTCTTTCTGATGCTTCATCATGAAGTGCTTTCTCTCTCCACTCTGCTATTCTCTGCATTTCTTCATCTTCGCTCATTCGATTTAATTTTTCATTTGCTTCTTGTAATTCTTCATTTTCTTTCATTGCTTCTTTCACCCTTTCTGATTTTGGGTTATCGATGAAAAACAGCCAATCTAATAGCTCGTCCTCTTCTTTTTCTTTCCCCTTGATTTTGTTTAATTCTAGTATATGGATTTCTAACTTATCTGTCAAAATCTTTTTTCTTCCTTCTTCTTCGATTATCTTCCATTCTGTATGGTATCCTAACTCTTCTAACCCTTTTAGTTCAAATTCTGTAATTAAAACTACAATTGTTCTTTCTAACCCTATATACTCTTCTCCTTCTTGGATCCCTCGACTATATAGCCTTGACCAATAGTATAAAAGTCTTTCTGGCATATCATCTTTTTTCGCTACTTGCATCTCAAGATTGATCTTCTCATTTTTATTAAATTCTACTAATACATCTAGTACACCTAACTTTCCGTGAACTGTTTCTCTTCTTAAAATTGGATTCTTACTTAAATCTACCTTTTCTATTTTTTCTCCTAATATTTTCTCAACAAATCCTTTTGTAATCTTTTCACTACCTAATTCTCCAAATAGCCTTTGGAATACCACATCTAATTTTGGAGATAACAATTTATATTCTGTCATATATTTAACCTCATTCCCTATTTTTAGGCATGAAAAATATACCTTTCTACAAGACCATTTCTTACTTTATTTCATTATCTTTTCACTTTTGAATTTTCATTGACATCAATGTTGGAATAAAAATCTTTGAACAAATTTTTCTGAATTAATTTTTTCGAAAGAAAAGCTATCTTTCATAGCCACCACTATCTAACCATACTATTTACAACCTGTAAATATTTTCCAATAAAATATAAAAATTGTTTTAAAAGATATGAAAATGTAAAAAGAAACAAAGACAAATATGAAGAGGAAAACAATAGGCAGTGCTTTCCTCTTCGATATTCTAAAGTATCTGAATTATTCTACTACTGTTATTCTTGCATAGCCATTACCACTATGACCTGTTTCGGTTCCGCCAGAAGTTGAAGTAAAGGATGTATTTCCTGCATAAGTTGCTGCATTTGTCATGTAGTATTGCGATCCCAATAAATACCCTCCTGGTTTAGAAGAACTTGAAGTTAACACATAACCAGATCCTCCACCAGCACTTGCATCAGCAGAAGCTGCTCCTCCTCCATACCAACCTCCACCTCCACCATTTCCATAGGTAGAGTTATACGTATATCCCCCGTTTCCAAATCCTGAAGCATATAGTGTCTCACCATTTTGACATATTCCTGTTGCTCCTCCCGAAGTCTGCGATCCTCCTTGACCATATCTAGCGACGTTACCAAAAGAACCATTGCCACCATTAGTTCCACCACCATAACCTCCAATATAACTTCCAGTACAACTTCGTCCTCCGCCGCCTCCTGCTACAATTACTCTTGCATATAGAGATGTAGAATTAATTCTAATATCTGATGCTCCTCCGCCAGAATAACCAACTCTATTGCGGTTATATACTTGACCTCCACCATTAAATCCTCCTGCTGCACTCATTCCAGACGTACCTTGCCCTCCCACATAAACATATAAAGTTGTTGCAGAGGTTAAGGTAACAGTTCCTATAGAATACCCCCCTTTACCACCATATGAACCTCCACCACCTTGAGCGCCCCATACTTCTAGGATAGCTGCACAGTTACTTGTTGTCGTATAGCTTTGCTGTCCTCCTGTATAGGCAAAGTTCTTTACGGTATAAGTTAATGAGAATGTTATTCCTGTCTTTGTCGTTGTATTTCCCGCTTTATCTTTTACGATTACTTTTACATTATTCTCTGTTAATGAACTTGGTTTTGAACTAAAATTAAAACTTAATCCTGTATAGGTATGTGTATTTGCTGTTGTTGTACTTTGACTTGATGTTCCTACTAAATATTGATACGTTCCACTACTTGCTAATCCACTTGTTCCATCACTTGCTCCTACTTGTACTGATAAAGATGTTAATGTTACTCCTGTTTTAGTAAAACTTGTTATCGTTGGTGCTACTGTATCTCTTGTAAAGACTAGTGTGCTACTTGCTGAAGACTTTCTTCCGGAATAGTCATAGCTATATGCTGTAACCGTCCATACTCCATCTGCTTCTATTGTAAATGTTCCATTGTTTGCTATTTCTGTCTCTCCTATGTTTACTGCTTGATTTGTCGTTACACTTTGTCCTGCTACTGTTCCATTTCCTTTTGCTGTTCCTGTTATGGTGTAGGTTATCTTTTGTATTGGGCTTGTTACATCACTTGCTCCATTCATTTGTACTGTTACATTACTTCTGTAATAACTTGATTCTCCTTTGGTTCCACTCGATACCTTTGGTGCATTTGCGGTTGGATTTACCATATCTCTTGTTATAATGATTCCTTCTGCTACTACCGATTTTCTTCCTGCTTTATCATACGTATATCCTTTTACTGTCCATCTTCCATCTGCTGCTATTACAAATGTTCCATTGTTTGCAATATCTGTTTCGGTAATGTTTACTTGCTGTCCACTTGTAATACTTACTCCTCCTATTGTTCCATTTCCTGTTGCTGTTCCCGTTACTGTATACGTTGTTTTCTTGTAACAGGTATCATCTTGACTACTTAGTTTTACTGTTATATTACTTCTATAATATGTTGCTTCTCCCATTGTTCCAGATGTTACTTCAATTACTGGTGGTTCTGGAGTTACTGTATCTCTTGTTACTTCTAAGGTATTCGTTGTTACTCTTACATTTTCTTTGTTATATGTATGGATTTTGATTGTCCAGTTTCCATCTGCTCGTATTTGGATTGTTTTCTCATTTGCCATCTCGATCTCATCTTCTGGTAATGATACTCCTCGATCATAATACGTTCCATCCATGTTTCCTGCTCCTGTTGTTGTTCCTAAGATCTGATACGTTACTCTTGAGATATCTACGTTATTCTCATCTTGTCCTGTTAGACTTACATCTACATCCGTACTACAATATTTTCTTGCTCCTTCTACTCCTCCACTTACTGTATCTCCTACGGTTGGTGTATTACTGATCCAAATAGCTGGTCTTGAGATAACATCACTTGCTGTCATATTTCCTGCTTCATCTTTTACAATCATATACATATCATACGTTTTATCTGCTTCTAATCCAGTATACAAATACGTTGTCTCTTGACTTAAGTTATCCGTATACGTCATATTGGGTGCTAACTTATGGCGATACGTATATCTTCCTTCTGTTGCTAAATCTGATGCATAATCTTCTGCCGACATACTAATTCGGAATCCTTCTCCGATTACTTGCTCTCCTTTATACAGTGTTACAATTGGTCTTGATGCATCTCTTTTTACGTTCACGGTATTTGCTGTTGATAATCTCATTCCTCCACTATCATAGGTATATGCTACAATGGCAAATTCTCCATCAATGGCAATACGGAAGGTTGTTCCATTTGCTATTTCTACCTCATTTGTGTCAACTTCCCCCGCTTGATATTCGGTATTTCCAATTGTTCCGTTACTATATGCTGTTCCTCTTACTCGGTACGTTACTCTGGATGATCCTGTATCGGTTCCTAATACACGTAAGGTTATATTACTCGTATACCATTCATTTTGTCCCATATTTCCACTTGCAATGCTTACTGTTACACCGTTACCAGGTGTAGTTCCTGTTTCTCTTTTTAACCACATAATACTTGAGTTTGATTTTTTTCCTTCTAAATCATAACTATATGCTGTGATGGTATATTCTCCATCTTTTGTAAAGGTTAACGTTCCACCATTTTCAATATCAATTTCTTTAATTAATCCACTTGGATAAAGTTCGTTATTAATTTCATCTACGGTTGTCGTTAAGATATATTTAATTCTTAATGTTTTATCTGTTGTTGCAATTTGGATGGTTACATCACTTCGGAAAAAGCTTGCTGCAATTTCTTCTCCTTCTAGTACCGTAATGGTTGGTGGCACTGCATCGCCTCCAATCATACTTCCATCACTTCCACCGGTGTTCGTATTCGTTCCTCCGCTGTTTGATCCTCCTTGGTTGCCACTTCCTCCTGATCCAGATTCACCACCTTCAGAGCTTCCTCCGGTATCAGTGCCAGGGATAATCCCAATTCCGGTATATAACTGATTATCTCTTAGTTCGTTTTGCAATGCTGCTAGTTGCTGATTATCATATTCTGTTTCATTCGTTATCATATTCTTGGTATCTTTTGCTTGAAAGATAATTCCATCTTCTCCTATTACTGCATTTAGAGTGATTCCTGCTAAGATCACAAGCACAACGATTGTTACTTTTCATGCCTTTTTCTAGATTTGTTGTCCTTTCTCTTGCAATTTCATATTGGCTATGTTAAAATGTTAGACGAAACTAACTTTTTTTAAATTAAGGAAGGAGCAAATATGCTAGAATTACAAGATATTTGTTTTACCAAAGATGGAAAACAAATTTTAAAACATATAAACTTAAAAATTGATGAACAAAAATTTATTGCAATCACTGGACCAAATGGATCTGGTAAATCCACCCTTGCCAAAGTCATTATGGGAATCTTTCAACCTACTTCCGGCAAAATTCTATTGGAAGGAAAAGACATTACTCACCTATCCATTACAGAACGAGCAAGATTAGGGATTGGTTTTGCCTTTCAACAACCAGTGCGTTTTAAAGGATTAACTGTAAAGGATTTATTAAATATTGCATCCGGAGAAGAATTAAAATTCACACAAGCTTGTGATTATCTTTCCGATGTTGGACTTTGTGCTAAAGAATATATCAATCGTGAAATTACCGCTGAACTTTCTGGTGGTGAATTAAAACGTATTGAAATTGCTATGCTTGCTGCGAAAAAATCAAAACTTACCATTTTTGATGAACCAGAAGCTGGAATTGATTTATGGAGTTTCCAAAGCTTGATCCATGTTTTTGAAAAAATGCATGCTGAAACACAAGGTTCCATCGTTATTATCTCTCATCAAGAAAAAATACTAAATATTGCAGATGAACTAATCCTATTAACCGATGGACAAGTCGAAAAAATCGGTAGTAAAGAAGAAGTACTTCCTCTTCTTTTATCCTCAAGTCAAGTATGTAGTCGATTAAAAAAGGAGGATTATTAATATGGCAGAATTAAATTCAATGGAAAAACATATGTTAAAACAAATTGCAGATATTGAATCCGTTCCAATGGGAGCATACAACATCCGCGAAAACGGAAAAGGAATTATGCGCCAAACCACAGCGAATATTGATATTGTTACCAAACAAGATAAACCAGGAATTGATATCCATATCAAAGAAAACACAAAGAATGAAAGTATCCATATCCCCGTTATTCTAACGGAAGGTGGATTTAATGATATTGTATACAATGATTTCTATGTTGGAAAAAATGCCGATGTTGTTATTGTCGCTGGTTGTGGGATTCATAACAGTACCTGTCAAACAGCAGAACATGATGGAATCCATGCATTTTATTTAGAAGAAGGTGCTCATGTAAAATATATTGAAAAACACTATGGTGAAGGAGATGGATCTGGCAAGCGTATTTTAAATCCAGAAACCATTATCCATCTAAAAAAAGGTGCTACTTTAGAAATGGAAACCGTTCAAATTAAGGGAGTGGATTCTACTGTTCGTACAACCAATGCAGTATTAGAAGATGATACAAATTTGGTAATCTCAGAACGCATTATGACCCATGGTCATCAAACAGCCAAAACCATTTTCAATGTTGATCTAAATGGGAAAAATTCTTCAACTCATGTTGCTTCTCGTTCCATTGCTAAAGATAATTCTACCCAAGAATTTATCTCCAATGTCAATGGAAATGAAGAATGTTTTGGACATGTGGAATGTGATGCCATTATCATGGGACACGCCAAAGTTATTTCTACACCAAAAATTGTAGCCAACCATATTGATGCAAGTCTTGTGCATGAAGCAGCGATTGGTAAAATTGCTGGAGAACAATTAATTAAATTAATGAGCTTAGGCTTAACTGAACAAGAAGCAGAAGAACAAATTATTAATGGCTTTTTAAAATAGCCAAGAAAGGAAGCTGAAATACAGCTCCCTTTCTTTTTTGTTAATAGCGAATGATTTTCTTTTCCATTCCATCCCCTCCATGTCTTTCTGGATCGGACATGTTGCCGTTCCGCCCTTTGCAAGGCTCTCTTTTCCTGTGGCACGGAATCATTAGTTTCTGACAAAAGCCACCAATCCGGTACTCACAAATTTTTCTTTTTACCATTGGAATTCTCCTTTCGTAAGCCATACAGTTGATTGATTTTAACCATTTCATTGTATGGTATGATTCAATTTTTTGTCAATTCATCTTGGTTCTTTCTGGTGAAAATCAGAATTTTTCTTTCTTTTTTTCCAGAATTATCATATAATGGTAGCATAGAGTTTCTAATTAGATATTCTATTACCAAATGCTCTTATTAAAGGAGACAAAGAAATGAAAAAAATACTATTTAAAGGATGTGGTACCGCTATCGCCACCCCATTTACAAAAGATGGCGTAAACTATGAAGAATTTGGAAAATTAATTGAAGACCAAATTCAAAATCACGTAGATGCTTTAATCGTTTGTGGAACAACTGGAGAAGCTTCTACCATGACACAAGATGAAAAGAAAAAAACAATTCAATATGCAGTGGAAAAAGTAGCAGGTCGTATTCCTGTTATCGCAGGTACTGGAGGAAACTGCACCGCTTCTGTGATCGAAATGTCAAAATGGGCAGAAGGTATCGGTGTTGATGGCCTTTTAGTTGTTACACCATATTACAATAAAACGACGCAAGCAGGTCTTGTCGCTCATTATCAAGCAATAGCAAGCTCTGTTCACTTACCAATTATTTTATACAGTGTACCATCACGTACCGGTGTTAATATTACACCTGAAACTTGTCTTGCTTTATCTAAGATTCCGAATATTGTTGCGATCAAAGAAGCAAGTGGAAATCTTTCACAAATTGCGAAAATTGCAAATCTATGTAAAGATGAGTTACAAATTTATTCTGGAAATGATGATCAAGTTCTACCAATTTTATCCTTAGGTGGAATTGGTGTTATTTCTGTTTTATCCAACCTATATCCACAATATGTTCATGATATGGTAATGGATTATCTAAATGGCAATTTTGAAAAAGCAAAAAATGCTCAATTAGATGCCCTACCTTTAATTGATGCTCTATTTTGTGAAGTTAACCCAATCCCAGTAAAAGCTGGTTTAAATATGCTTGGGTATAACTTTGGATTGCCAAGATTGCCTTTAATCGAAATGTCTGAAAAAGGAAAAGAAACTTTACAAAAAGCAATCGCAGCTTTTCCATCAAAATCATAGGAGGAAATGAAATGATTCATGTACTAATTAATGGTTGTAATGGACGCATGGGACAAGAGGTTGCAAAAGTCGTACAAAATCAAGAAGATATGACAGTCCTTGCTGGTTTTGATCGTACCGAAACCGATTATATGAGTTATCATGTTTACACGAAATTAGAAGATCTTCCGGCTTCCGAGATTGATGTCATCATTGACTTTTCCGTTCCAGAAGCTACCTTCCATCTTCTATCTTATGCCAAAGAACATCATATTCCGATGGTAATTGCCACAACTGGCTTTACAGAAGAAGAACGAAATACCATCCACCAAATGGCAAAAGACTTACCAATTTTTCAATCTGCTAATATGTCTTTTGATATTAATTTAATGGGAAAAATAGTTGCTGAACTTGCGAAACATTTGTCAGATACAGATATTGAAATTATTGAATCACATCATAATCAAAAAATCGATGCACCAAGTGGAACTGCTATTCAACTTGCTGATAAAATCAATGATGTATTACCAGAAAAATGTGATTATGTTTTTGATCGTCATTCTAAACGTGAAAAAAGAGGAAAAAGAGAAATTGGTTTTTCTTCGATTCGCGGAGGAAATATTGTTGGTACTCATACCGTTCAATTTATTGGCGCAAATGAAACTTTCGAAGTAACCCATACTTCTTATTCCAGAACGGTTTTTGCAGAAGGAGCTGTCAAAGCTGCTCGTTTCTTAATTAATATGCCAAATGGTTTTTATGATATGAATGATTTAATTCAAAAAAATTAATACAAAGAAGTTCTCCTTATGAGAGCTTTTTTGCATATTATGGAAACATATGGTATAATGAGTTCAAGGAATCCTCTCGGATTCTTAGCTCTTTTGAGCGTAAATGAATTTATTCCACGAATTGTGGAGAAAGGATGAATTTTATGTTTTACGGTCCCATTCGGTTAATTCCCAAAATCAACTCTCTCGAAGAGTTGATTAAGTACTCCATCCAATTGTCTCCTCCGCAGACAACACCGCTCACTCCCAAGCAATATATCCATGTTGGCGATTATTATTTTTTTAGCCTAGAGGATGGTATGCAGTTTATCACGGTTTCCTGGGTTGGTATCAATGATTCCTTTTTTTCTGCCTATGGCTTTCAATCGAATCAATCCAACGAGTTAACAGATTTCTGTCTGAATTTTATCAAAAAACTTTCGCTGGAAACCTCTATGTTAAAAGAGCAAGCGGAGTTACAGTTCTGGAGCTATGCCTTTGATCATTGTTACAGAGCCAACCAGCTTCGCCAAACCAAACTCGACACCGTTGAGATTCCCGAGACGTTGGAAGTTCACGACGTAACTTTTGAACCATACACATTTCAAAAAACACTTCACCATTCTCCTCTGAAAGAAAAGCTTTCGGTTACTTGCTATGGGATGGTTTCCTGCTACCCTGAAATAAAGGGGCTGGACAATTGTGGTACTTTTATTTTTGGAAAAACTTTTTTGCTCGTTTGCGATGAATATGGACGGACCTTCTTAATCCTACAGACAGAGAATATGATCTCCTTGTCTCCGATTGTTGACCGTCTCCTTAAAGCAAACTATCAGTTGAATCACAAACCGGACAATTATATTTATATCCACCGTTCATAAAATTAATTCTGAAAAAATGTGGGCAGCAAGTTATTTAAACTTGCTACCCACATTTTATTTTTCTTAAAAGATATTCTTAATCTCAAATTTATCTTTATCTTTAATATGATCTAAAATGAATTTACAATTCTCGATTGTCGGAATTCCTTCATCGACTTGATCCGTTTGAATGCTTCCTTTTAATTGAAATAACTCAGAACTTACTTTTTCTAATTCATCATGTTCGATATAGTAGGCTAAGACTTCATATTTTTCAAGCCATATTTTTTCTAATTCGTCGTATTTTTCACCTGTTTGTTCTCCCTTTTCCAGCATTTCCGTTTTTAAACTTTCTAACTTTTGAGTTACTTCTTCAATACTTTTTTGTGTATAATTTCTCGTAAAATAATTGGCAGTAAAGATAAAAACTAACAAGACAGCACTAATGATAATCTCTTTATACATCGTTTCCTTTCTCCTCTACTTTCCTTTCTTTTTACCTTCTTTTTTCTGGCAAAAAATCTCATCTCCTCCATTGTAGGTTACAATTAAAGCTTCTTCCGGTTCATAACCAAATTTGTTTACTTGTTTTTTTAACCAATGATAATCTTTTCCAATCGCTTTTAGGTTATTATTTAAAATTCTTCCATCCATGACTAAATCATAGGAAATTCCTTCGTACTCCACCTCTAACTGTAAATCTTCTGGTGTAACGTTTCTTTTATTTGGTTTTTGAATGACACTAATTTGTCCGCTCGTTTCTAAAATTGCATATTCGACATCTCCAAGATTCATGACATTTGCACTTCTTAATCGCTCTTCTAATTCATTCATGGTAAAACGTTCTTTGATTAAAGCTTTTTCTTGAATCTTACCACGATAAATTAAAATACGTGGCTTTCCACAAATAATGGCACGCATTCGCATACTTTTTAAATTAATAAATGAAATGAGTAAATGCATAATTAATAGGCTTAACATTGCAATTACACCTGTCGTAATCGGAATTCCTACATCTGCCATTGGAATTGTCGCAAGATCGGCAATCATGATCGAAATCGCGAGTTCGAAAGGTTGCAATTGTCCAATTTCTCTTTTTCCCATCACACGCATAACAATTAAAACTAAAACATATAAAATAATGGCACGAAAAAACGTAATTAACATCGTTTTCAACCTTCCTTTTCTTTCTCTTTTCTTTTATTGTTCTTCAAAATATTTTTTCCTATTCACAAAAAAGAAGTATAATCTATGTTTTTTCGTTCATAATAATGCTATACAACTTTGTTTAAGCAAAAAAAGGAGGTTTATCGAAATGTCAGATAATCAAACAAATGGACAAGTGAAAAGTGGTAGTAATACTGCAATGCAAATTATTGGTCGATTAATCGCTTCTGCAGTTATCTTAGCAATCACAGCTTTTTTCACACCTGGATTTGAAATTAGTGGTTTTTGGGCCTTAGCAGCTGCAGCAGTTGTTCTTGCTGTTATGGATTACTTAATTGTAAAATTTACAGGTTTACAAGCTAGTAGTTTTGGTCGAGGATTTGTAGGATTTGTGTTGTCTGCTATTATTCTATATGTCACACAATATTTTGTAGCAGGTTATACGATTTCTTGGATTGCATCTATCGTTGGTGCTCTCGTTTATGGTATTGTTTCCTTTTTAATTCCAGGAGATCAATCCTTTTAATTTGTCCAAAAAGAATAAAACAGAGGAAAATTTCCTCTGTTTTATTCTTACCTTTTACCGTACTTTTGATTCTGTTTTATTGCTCTTTTATTTTTCTTTTATCCCTTTTATCCTTCTTCTAGATAAACTCTTTCTTTTCCTAATTCTTCTTGTAAGGCTTGTAAAATTTCTTCTGTTAAATAGATTCCACCAGCAGGCACCATGGATTCTCCATTCTTGATTTGAATCGGCATATTGTTATGGTCTCCCATGAAGAACTTGATACTTCCTCTTGCCTGTTCTTTTTCTGCTTCATTAAAATTCGTAATGTCAAACACAAGAACTTGTTTCTTTTTTGCTTGAAAACTTTTGATTTCTCTTGCAACAATTTTAGGCATTTCATCTTCTCGTAGACTTAATCTTCCTTCTACGGAAACAACTTGGTCTTCCATTAAGCAGCCAGAACTTGCTTGATAAGCATTTTCGAATAGAATCACTTCCATTTGTCCATACAAATCTTCAATTGTTACAAACGCCATGATTTTATTGTTTTTGGTATATTTTTTCTTCACACTGCTAATAATTCCAGCCCATTTTACATTTTGTCCATCTTGATAATCTTGTTTTTCGTTATTCAGCATTTGTTCCCAAGATTCTTTTGCTTTTAAAGAATTAATATTCGTCTGTTTCTCAATTTCAGTTCGTAATTCTTCTAATGGATGGCCTGAAATGTATAACCCTAACATTTCTTTTTCCATGGATAATAATTCTTTTTCAGAATATTCTTTTAGCGTTGTATACGTATATTTCATTTTTTCTAGGTCTTCTTCTTTTTCTTGATCGCCTCCACCTAGATCAAACATACTAACTTGTCCTTTAAAATTCTTTTTGGATAAATCCGTAATCGAATCCACAATTCCTTCGAAAGAAGCCATTAAGGTACTTCTTGTTTGTTCAAATTCATCAAAGGCACCTGCCTTGATTAAACTTTCAATACATTTTTTATTCACTGCTTCATTTTGAATTCTTTCACAAAAATCGGCAAAGCTTACAAAAAGACCATGTTCTTCTCTTTCACGCACAATCGCATCAACTGCAGAAGTTCCTACATTCTTGATACTACCTAATCCAAATCGAATCTTTTCACCATCTACGGTAAATCTCGTATAACTACGATTAATATCTGGTTTTAAAATTTCAATTTTCATTCTTTTACATTCGTCAATATATTCTGGAACTTTATCCAAATTTCCTAAGAAACTATTTAAGGTTGCTGCCATAAATTCTGCTGGATAATATGCTTTTAGATAAGCAGTTCGATAAGATACCACTGCATACGCAGCTGCATGTGACTTATTAAATGCATATTTTGCAAACTCCGCCATTTCATCGAAAATACGGTTTGCAGATTCTTCATCAATTCCATTACGAATACATCCTGGAATTTCAATATTTCCATTTTCATCAAGCTTTCCATGAATGAAAATTTCTCTCTCTTTTGCCATGACATCTAATTTCTTTTTTCCCATGGCTCTTCTTACTAAGTCAGCTCGTCCTAATGAGTAACCAGCTAAATCACGTACAATTTGCATAACTTGTTCTTGATAAACCATACAACCATAGGTAACTTGTAGGATTGGTTTTAAGGCTGGATGGGTATACACAGCATGTTCTGGATCTTTTTTATTCGCAATATATCTTGGAATCTGATCCATTGGACCTGGACGATACAGCGAAACCCCTGCAATGATATCTTCTAAACAGTCTGGTTTTAATTCCTTCATAAAGTTGGTCATTCCTTGACTTTCAAATTGGAAGATACCACTCGTATATCCATCTTGCCATAACTCATAGACTTTTGGATCATTCATTTCTGGATCAAATTTGACATCAATTCCTTTGTTTTTCTTCACCAATTTTTTACTGTCTTCAATTACAGTTAAGGTACGTAGTCCTAAAAAGTCCATTTTCAAAAGACCTAATTCTTCCAAAGTCGTCATAATGAACTGTGTAGAGATTGCATTATCACGAACATAAAGTGGTACATAAGTATCAACTGGTTCTTTAGTGATAACAATTCCACAAGCATGAGTGGATGCCTGTCTTGGCATTCCTTCTAATGCCATTGCGATATCTAACAATTTATGAATTCCTTCATCACCTAAGTATAACTCTGACAATTCCTTGTTTTGTTCTAATGCTTTTTGAATCGTAATATGTAATTCATTAGGAATCATTTTAGCTAATTTATCTGCTTCTGCATAAGGAACATCTAATGCTCTTCCTACATCTCGAATTACCATACGAGCAGACATCGTTCCAAATGTAATAATCTGAGAAACATGATCATGTCCATATTTTCTACCAACATAATCGATTACTTCTTGCCTTCTCTCATAACAAAAGTCTACGTCAAAATCCGGCATACTAATTCTTTCTGGATTTAGGAAACGTTCGAAAATTAACTGATATTTCATTGGATCAATATCGGTAATTCCAATTGCATATGCCAAAAGGGATCCTGCACCTGATCCACGTCCTGGTCCGACTGGAATCCCTTGTGATTTGGCATAATGAATAAAATCCCATACAATTAAATAATAGTCAACATATCCCATTTTGTTGATGACACCAATTTCATATTCTGCTCTTTCTAAGACTTCTTTCGAAGGATTTTCTCCATAACGTTCTTTAATTCCATCTTCACAAAGTTTTTTCAAATAGTCATAATGAGTCTCAAATTCCTCTGGAACATCATAATTTGGTAAAATCGTATGTCCGAATTCAAATTCCACATTACATTCTTCTGCAATCTTAACCGTATTTTCAATTGCATCTGGAACATTGGAAAAATATTCAATCATTTCTTCTGGTGATTTTACATACAATTCATCGGTTTCAAATCGCATACGATCTTCATCCGACATTTTCTTACCAGTTTGAATGCATAATAGCACTTCATGGTTATAGGCATCTTCTTTTTTCAAGTAATGGGCATCATTGGTTGCTACAAGTGGAATATCCAATTCTCTCGATAGTTGAATTAGTTTTTGATTCACCAATACTTGTTCTTTTAGTCCATTATTTTGGATCTCTAGATAATAGTCTTTGCCAAAAATATTTTTATACCAATTGGCTACTTTTGCAGCTTCGACAAGATCATCTCTTAAAATGGCCTGATTAACTTCTCCAGCTAAACATGCACTACAACAAATTAATCCTTCATGGTATTGCTCTAATATTTCTTTATCAATACGTGGTTTATAGTAAAATCCATCTAAAAAGCTTAAAGAAACAAGCTTGGATAAATTACGATAACCTTGATTATTTTTAGCAAGTAGAATCAAATGGTTGTATTTTCCATCTAAAGCAGGATCTTTATCAAATCTAGATCTCGGTGCCACATATACCTCACAGCCAATGATTGGTTTTACACCATTTGCTTTACATGCTTTATAAAAATCAATCACACCAAACATAACACCATGGTCTGTAATGGCAATGGAATTCATTCCTAATTCTTTTGCTCGAACTGGTAAGTCTTTAATTCGATTGGCTCCATCGAGCAAACTAAATTCACTATGGACATGTAAGTGTACAAATTTTTCTCCCATTTTCTTCTCCTTCTTAAATGACTTTAATACATTCCCCTGGTTCTTTTGCTTGATTTGGTATTTTGATAATTTCAAACTTTACTTCTTTATCTCCAAATTGAATACGAACCAAATCCCCCACTTTTACTTCATAACTTGGTTTTACTACTTTTCCATTTACGGTTACTCTTCCTCCACTTGCCGCTTCGTTAGCAACAGTTCTTCTTTTGATCACTCTTGTTACTTTTAAAAATTTATCTAATCTCATTTGTCATCCCTTCTCATTTTGTAACTCCATACAAGTTGCATTTTTTCGAATCAAACAGATTGCAACACGATCTACCTTTCTGTTCAAAGCTTTTTCTAATGCTCTTTGGTAAATTTGTAGTTGCTTTTCATAACGTTTGATGATCTCTTGTTCTTTTCCCTCTTTTACAAAATCTGTTTTGTAATCCACTAGGATTAGTTTATCATTTTTATCCACATAATACAAGTCAATCACACCTTGCACTAAAATGTTGCCTCCAGATTTTTCTAAGATTTCCTTGTGTTCTGGATATATTTCTTGCAAAGGAATTTGAATATAGAATGGTTTTTCTTTTTCGATTTCTTTTGCTTCTTTTAAATCTTGGAATAACGCTGATTTGGTATAGGTTTCTAGTAATTCTAGCGATACTCCTTCTTTTTGTTTTTGAGTTAAAATTCCTTTTTCTGTTAACTCTTCGATAAACTGTTTTAGTTCTTCTTTGGTATAATTTCTTTTTTCATCCAATTTTTGAATGCATAAATGCATGATGGTTCCAATTTCTGCTGGTGATAACTTTTCTTCCTCTTTTCGAAAACGTGGTTTTTCTAATTGGACACTTTCTTCTTCTCCCAATGGTTGTGGGAAAATTGATAATAACTGTGGCTGGTTTTCTCTTTCCTCATTTTCAAGTTCTTTTAGTTTCGTAACCGATGTCTTCGTTGGAATCTCTGCCAAGATTTGATAAGGATATTGCCACTTTAATTGTTGAATTTCTTTTTGTTGCTTTTCTTGAAAATCAGTTTCATTTTTCTTTCTTTCTTCCACTTGTTCTTTTAATTCTTCGATCACATTTCTTTCTTGTTTTTCTTCTTGCGTGTCTTGCACATATGGCGCCCAATCTTTTTTCGTTAAAATATGAAAATCTAGGATTGATTTTGCTTGTTCTTGATTAGCTAAATACACCAATTCCACCCAATCTAAGTAAGAACGATATTTCTTTGGCAAGCTTGGATTTAATTTTTCTGTTTCCTTTTCGATTGGATTGATTTCCAATCTTTTTTCTTTCTCCTCAATTTGTTTTTGCACATCTTTTGAAACACCTGTTAAAATGAGATGTTCTTTTGCTCTGGTTAAAGCAACATACAAAATTCGCATTTCTTCTGAAATCGTTTCTTGTTCCATTCTCTTTTTGATTGCTTCTTTTGCAAGTGTTTGATATTCAATTTTCAATTCTGGATTTTTATAGGTTACACCAAGCCCATATTCATGATGAAGTAAGATTGGTTCTGTGGTATCTTGCAAATTAAATTTCTTTCCCATCCCACATAAACATACAATCGGAAATTCCAATCCTTTACTTTTATGAATACTCATAATACGAACGACATTTTCATTTTCTCCAATGACTTTCGCAGAACCAAAATCCCCACTATTTTGATGTAATTTTTCAATAAAGCGGATAAATTGGAATAAACCTTTTAAACTTGATTTTTCATATTGTTTTGCTTTTTCAAAAAGAATTTTTAAATTAGCTTGTCTTCTCTCTCCATTTGGCATTAATCCTACAAAATGATAATATCCAGTATCATCATAAAGTTTCCAAAGGAAAGCATCCAATGGTAAGTAATTTTCTTCTTTTTTCCATTCCTGAATTTTCGCTAAAAATTGTTCAATTTTTTTTCTTAACTTCGGAGGTACTTGTATTTGTGCTTTTTGCATTGCTTCATAAAAATGGCAGTTTTTATCTGCTATGCGAATTTGTACTAATTCATTATCCAAAAATCCTCCCATGCTGGATCGCAATACCGTTACCAACGGAATATCCTGCATTGGATTATCAATAATTTTTAGTAACGATAAAAAGGTTTGAATTTCAACGGAATCTAAAAATTGCGTTCCGGTATCGGTAAATACAGGAATTTCTTTTTCTTGAAATTCTTTTTCAAAAATCGGAGCTCGATTCGAAGTCGATCTTAATAGGATGGCAATATCGCGATAAGTTACTTTTCGATAAATTTTCTTCTTTTTATCGAATACATATTGATCACTTTTTAGGATTTCTTGAATTTTGCTTGCAACAAATTTGGCCTCTAATACAATATCCTCTAGTTTTTCTGCTTTCTCTTCTGCCTCTTCTTGTTCGTCCCACTGACTCCATTTTTCTTCGGTTTGTTCCAGTAGATAGACTTGTGTTTTTCCTTCCAACAAGAATGTTTCCGGTATCTCTTTCTTTTCAAAATTTTGAGCTTCTACTTGCTCATGATTTCGATAGTCAGCTCCTAAATTTAAATATTCAGATTCATCATAGTTAATATCCCCTAATTTTTCACTCATAATTTGTTGAAAAACAAAATTAGTTATTTGCAAAATGTTTTCTCGACTACGAAAGTTTTTAAATAACTGGATCTTTTTTCCGTTTTCATTTGCTTCTTCCAATCCATAGGTATGATATTTTTCTAAGAATAGTTCTGGTCTTGCTTGTCGGAATTTATAGATACTTTGCTTTACATCCCCTACCATAAATCGATTATTGCTTCTGGAAACGCTTTTTAAAATATATTCTTGAACTAGGTTACTGTCTTGATACTCGTCAATTGCAACTTCTTGAAATTTCGCCTGATACTTTTTGGCAACTTCGGTAGGAACAATCTTGCCGTCTTCCTTTTGGATCAAGATTTTTAATGCAAAATGTTCAATATCATGAAAATCTAAAATGTTTTTTTCTTTTTTCTTTTCTGCAAAACGTTTTTCAAATTCTAACACTAAGTTTTGTAAGTTTTTCATTGGTTGGTACATTGCCTGAATATCTTCCATAACGTCTTCGTTCGAAAGAAGGATCGTTTGCTCCATCATCTTCTTGATCTGTTTTTTTACTTGATCTCTGATCTCTTTTGCTTCTTCCTTCAATTCCATGGTTACTTTTCGATCAGTTGGCCATTTTCCCCACTGCATTTGGTTAGCTGTAAGATGCGCTTCTTTCCAGGTTGCCATATGTGTTAATAGTGATTGATACATTTGAAGATCTTCTTGAATACAGGTTTGAAATTTCGTCAATTCTGAAAATTGATTCATTTTTCTCGTTAAATTCTCTAAGTTATGAATCCCTTCTTCTACTTCTTCTTTTGCATTTTGTAAAAGAAGAGCTCCCCAATCTGTTTGAGAAAAATCATTCTTTCCTTCCATTTTTAACTGTTCTACTTTTTCAGAAAGCCATTCTTCTGGAAATGGCATACTTTGGATAAAGGTATCTACCTTCAAAATTTGCTCTTTTAAAGGAAGATCGTCACGATAACTTGTGTACATTTCTACAAAAGATAAAAAGTTGCTATCCTCTTTTTCATAGTTTTCTTCAAAAATTTCTTCGATGGTTTCATAACGCAATAGATCAATTTCTGCTGTATCTGCAATACGAAAATTAGCAGATGCGTCAATTTCATAGAAATGATTTCGGATTACTTCCAAACAGAATGAATGGATCGTACAAATACTTGCTTTATTCAATAAGGTAATTTGTTTTTGCAACTCTCGATTTTCTGGTTCTTCTTCCATCTTTTGATAGATCGCATCTAAGATTCTTTCTCTCATTTCAGCAGCTGCCGCATTGGTAAACGTTACGACTAAAATTTGATCAATATCTACTTTTTCTTCTAATATTTTATGGATCATTCTTTCTACTAATACAGCTGTTTTTCCACTTCCGTGCTGCAGCAGCTACTAATAGATTCGAATTTTTTTCTTCAATTGCTTGTTTTTGCTCTTTCGTCCATTTTACTTCTGCCATGTCATTTCACCTCATTTTCCCTCAAGAATCGTATTTTTCGCTTTTTTCTGTTAGGTAAAGTATATCTTAGAATTTTTTGTATTTCAATCATATTTTTTGGAATTTTGCTCATACTAATACAAAAATAGAAATGTTAGGAGGTTTTGTTATGGAGAAACAAAATAAAGATGAAATAGAAAAACAGGATGGAAAAGATCAAAATATTGATTTAACGATTTTAAATGAAACGGCGAAAGCTGCAAAAATGGGCTTAGAGTCCATTCATTATTTGGAGGAAAAAATTTCAAATCCAAAAATGAAAAAACAATTATCGGATCAATATACGGATTACAGTCAAATTGTTGATCGTGTTAATGAACAATTCAAACAATATGGAGAAATTCCAGATCCTGCACCAATAAAAACAAAAATGATGAGTTATATGGGAATTCAAATGAATACCATGACAGATCAAAGTCCTTCCCATATTGCCGAACTTTTAATGCAAGGAAATTATATGGGAATTATTGAATGTCAAAAATTACTGAACCATAATCCTTATGCAAAAGAAGAAGTAAAAAATATTTTAACCGATTTTCAAAAACTACAGGAGAATAACATTCAAACCATGAAGGAGTTTTTATAATGGATATTCGCGAATTTCTCCGACGAACTTTTCTTTATCAAGATATAAAAGAATATGACTTTACGCTTGAGCCATCGGAAAAAGAAACGGTAGAAAATGGTCCTTCTCTTACCGAAGAGGAGCGTGAACAAAAAGGTGAATATACTTCTGATACCAAAGTTTTAGAATATACCGAAGAAAAAAATATTTTTCCCAGTATTGATGTCAATCTAGAATATCTAAAATCTCGCTATAACAGTATGATAAATAGTGATATTATCATCCGAAACTTTACCTTAACTGCACGTAATAAGCAATTTAAAGCTTTCCTTTTCTATATTGACGGAATGGTAGATACCAAACTAATTAATGATTTTGTTTTAAATCCTTTAATGCTACGTAATCAGTCCAACACCTATCATGATTCTGAAAATCAAATTATTTCAGAGGCTGTGACGAATAACATCACCGTTCGTAAAATTAAGAAATTTGATATGTCGGATTATATTTATAATTGCTTAATTCCACAAAATTCTGTTAATCGAGAAAAAGAATTTTCGAAAATCTTTGACTCAATCAATAGTGGAAACTGCGCTCTTTTTATTGATACACTCGATGTTTGTTTTGATATTGATGTGAAGGGTTTTAAACAACGAGGAATTGATACGCCTAAAAATGAAATTGTTGTGCGCGGTTCACAAGAAGCTTTTACCGAATCTATTCGAACCAATACTTCTCTTCTTCGTCGTATTATTAATAACGAGAATTTAATGATTGAAAATATTGCAGTTGGAAGCGTAAGTAAAACAAAATGTGCTGTCTGCTATATGAAAAACATTGCTAATAATGATCTGGTAGCAGAAGTTCGTTATCGATTAAATAATATTAAGGTCGACTATATTCTTTCTTCTGGTCAGCTTGAACAATTAATTGAAGACCATGCTAAAAGTATTCTTCCTCAACTAATTGCAACTGAACGACCTGATCGAGCAGCTGATTTAATTTTAGAAGGAAGAGTGGTTATTATTACCAATGGAGTCCCATATGTCTTAATTGCACCAGGCCTATTTTTCGATTATTTAGCTTCTCCTGAAGATCTGAACTTAAAGTACCAATTCTCCAACTTTTTTAAATTTCTTCGTTTCATTGGTCTTTTGGTCTCTGTTCTTCTACCAGGCTTGTATATGGCCATTGCTACCATTCATGTTGAATTTATTCCAACTGAATTATTACTGGTCATCATTGGCTCTCGTGAATCAGTTCCTTTCCCGATTTTCTTTGAAATTCTCATTATGGAAATTTCTCTCGAACTGATTCGAGAAGCCGGTGTTCGTGTTCCTACTCCACTTGGGCAAACGATCGGTATTGTTGGAGCTTTAGTCCTGGGACAAGCAGCAGTTGATGCTAGCATTGTAAGTCCAATTCTTATCATCATCGTAGCATTTACCGGAATTGCTTCATTTACCATACCTGACTTTTCGCTTGGACTTTACTCTCGTTTAACTCGATTCTTTTATATCATTCTCGGTTATTTTCTAGGCCTAGTCGGAATTGGTGTTGGTATCTTTATCAATGCTGTCGTTATCTGTAGTATGAAATCCTTTGGTGTTTCTTATTTAGCACCTCTTTTACCGAATACTGGTAATCAATCTCATTTCGGAATTTTCTTGATTCCCGCATGGAAAAGAGAATCTAGAGATGCCTTTTTAGCCACCAAAAAAGAAAAGAAAGAAAAGCATATTAGTATGGAATGGAAATTTCCGAAAAAAGCTTAATTCAAACAAAAGGAGGTTCTTGTTCAATGAATTTAAGCAAATTGCGCACATTTGAAGCAATAGCAGTTTGTTGCATTATTGTTTTGAATAAAATCATCTTAAACCCGACCAAAAACATCATTTATGAAACAGGATCTTCTTCTGTTTTAAATATTATTTATGTTTGTTTATTAGCAATCCTTCTTAGTGTTGGTATTTGGAAAGTTTTTTCGAAATTTCCCAATAGCGATGTTTTAGATATTGCTGAATTTAGTTTTGGAAAGACTTTTAAATGGTTCTTTGCCGTTGCTTTCCTAATCTATTTTTTATTTGTTTGCTCCATTTCCGTGCGTAGTTTTGTGGAAAATATTAAAATCTTTTATCAAAAAGAATTGGATTTACGTTTTCTCTTAATCATCTTTTTACTTGCTGCTGCCATCGCCAATCGAAAAGGAGTTGGATTAGTAGGAAGAGTCGCTTCCTTTATTACGCCTCTCACCATTTTGGGAATCTTCCTTACCTTTATTTCTGTTACTGGTTTGTTTAATTGGTATCGTATTTTCCCAATTCTTGGATATGGAATCAATGAAACCTTTTTTACTGGGGCATCCAACCTTTATGCTTTTAGCAGTTTATCCGTTCTGCTTTTCTTGCCACCACTACTTGAAAAAAAGGCAGATTTAAAAAAAGTAACGATGATTACCACCATCATTACTTCCCTTATGCTTATTTTTAGTATTACTTGCATGGTTTTAGCTTTATCTTTTTCTTTTACATCCAGTGCTTTGTCTCCCATGTATTTGGTGATTCGATCCATTGAATGGGGTAGTTTTTTTGAAAGTCCAGAAGCCATCTTTACTTTTATTTTCATACTTTCCATGATCTCCTTTTTATCGGTATTTATGATGGTTTCTTTGTACATTATTTCCAAAATCGGAAAACTCAAAAATGGTACAACCTTAAGTCTATCGCTTGCTGAAATCGTGTTAGGTGCTTCTTTAATCGCCAAAGATATTCCATCCTTGAATTTTTTAGAATCGGTCATTTACAAATATTTCTCATTAATCTTTGTATTTGGCATTACTTCTTTGGTTTTATTAGTCGGGTATTTCAAAAAGAAAAAGAAAGGAGCAAATCATCCAGATGAAACAATGGAATAAATTGTCGCAAATTATTTTTCGTATATTTACATTTCTTGTTTTGCTATGTCTATCTGCTTTTTCTTGTTTATCACTTTGTGGTTTTACCAGTTTAAAAAGTATTGATCAATATTCCTATGTCATTGCTGTAGGATTTGATAAAGGAACTTCTGCTCCTTTGAAATTAACTTTCCAAGTAGCAATTCCAAGCCCTTCTTCTAGTTCTGGTGACAGTAGTAATTCACAAGATTCTACAATTAATACGGTAGAATGTTCTAGTATTGATTCCGGTATTAATATTTTAAATGATTATTTAAGTAAAGAAGTTTCTTTAACCCACTGCAAAGTATTGATCTTCTCAGAAGAACTAGCAAGTGAAGGAATTTCTCCTTATATTAATACCCTATTTAATGATGTTGAAATTCGACCTACTTGTTCGATTTTTATCAGTCGTAGTGATTCTACTTCTTTTCTAAAAACTTCCGGAACCCATTTTCAAGGAATCACTTCCAAATCTTATGAATCAACCACCAACTCCATTCGCTATAACGGATATATTGGCAGTTCAAAACTCGGAACTTTTTTCTCAAATTTGCAAGATACTTTTTCTTGTGGCTATACGACTTTGGTTTCCGTTAATAACCAAAATACCATTGATCAAAAATCAAATGTCGTTCCGTCTATGAATTCTGTTGGAGCTAATTTAGACTCGAATTATATCGCTGGAGAATCTCCTATCAATCGCAATCAAGATAGTGCTGAACATTTAGGTCTGGCTGTATTTAGAGGAGATAAATTCGTTGGAGAATTAAATGGAATTGAAACTTTCAGCCATTTACTGGTCACCAATCAGCTAAATGAAGCTCTTGTTACGATTCCAAACCCTTTAAATGAAACTACTTTTGTTGATCTATCGGTTGAGCTAAAAAAATCGACCAAAACCAAAGTAAAGCTCGTTAATGGTACTCCATTTATTCAAGTAACCGTTTCCCTTGACTCAAAATTATTGTCGATTGATTCGAATACAGATTATTCGAATGAGGAAAACATTGGAAAAATCGAGGATTATGCTTCTACCTATTTGAAGCAAAATATCTTGGAATATTTATACAAAACATCCAAAGTTTACAAGTCTGATATTGCAAGTTTTGGTAGCAAAGCATCTGCCCATTTTCTAACTTGGCAAGATTGGGAAGAATATAACTGGTTATCTCATTATCAAGATTCTTTCTTTGAAGTAAATGTGGATATGCAGATTCATTCGTCTTCATTCTTGCAACGTGTTTAAAGGGAGGTTTTTATGTTTATCGTCTATTTAATCTTAACTTTCGGTGTCCTCATTAAGACCATTAGTTATGGGATTTATGAATACAAGCAAATGGAGAATAAGGTAGGAGGAATTCTCGTAATTTCTCTTGCTATATTTGCCTTTGTCTTCTCCAATGTTTTATTCTATTGCTATTAAAAATCAATATTAAAATATAAAAAAGAAAGTAGTAGCAATCAAAATTTGCTTCTACTTTCTTTTTCTCTTTCCTTTATTTTTTCTCTTTATTTCTTTTATCTTGAATGATCTGCATTTCTTTTTCGGTAATTAAAGTAACCTTATTTTCCTTTGCCCAAGAAACACAACCTTTTAAAACAGTATTTAAAAAGACTCTTGGTACTTTCACTAACATTGCACATGCTTCATCTGTAAATTTTACTTCTGGATCAATACGGGATGCTGCATATTTAACTGAATCTAATCCCACTCCTTTATTCTCCGGAATTGGTTCTGCAATTGGTCTGCGGAATCTAGTATACCAGAAATTTTTGCTATCACGATAACCATAATCAACTGGAACAGTCAGAAAACTTCTTGCATCCACTCCATTGATAATGGCATCATAATATTTTGGTTTCATTAAAATGTGCTCGATTTTTAAAATAAAATGAGCTCCATGCTGACTGGTAATTCCGTTAAATTGATGATATGGTGGCAAATATTCTTCTTGTACCTGATCATTTTCTGCACCATCTAATTCCCTTACCCACGAACATTCAAATACCTGAAAAGCTTCCTCAACGATCTTCGGATATTGTTCTTCTGGATGCTCTCTCGCACATTTTCCATCTACTAAGTGGAATAGGCAATCTTTCATCTTTTCTTCTGTCGTTTCTCCCGGAAATCCAAGTCTTACCGCTTCTTTAAAGTATTTTCTTTTATCTGGAATAAAGTTAATGGTACATTTTCCAGTTCGTAAAATATTTTTTGCTGTGTTGGAACTATTTCTACAACAAAGAAGCATTGCATAATATTCTTTTCCTGCGATGTAATATGGAAAACATAAAGAATATGACCCTAAATTTGTTTCTCCTGCTTCATTTAGTGTTCCAATTTCCGTTGTTGGCATTGGAAAAAAACTCGATGTTTGATAAAAATTATCAACAATCCTTAGATCGCGAAAACCATTTAGCTCTTCTATTTTTTTACTTTCTTCCATCTTACAAAACCTCTTTTCTTCTGTTATTTTCTTCCATTATATCGAACTAAATTTTAAAAATCAATCCACGATTTCATCTTTTTCTTCTTGTTTTTCCTCTGGAATGACTCTTTCAAAATCAATTTCTCTTAACTCTTTATTCGCACGTATCACACGAATTCGAATCGAATCTCCAATTTTAAAAATGGTTTTGGTTCTTTCTCCGAATAACGTTTTGCGATTTTCGTCGTAGATATAATAATCTTCTCCTAAGTTTTCAAAACGAATCAAACCTTCTACTGTATTTTCTAATTCTACAAACATACCAAAAGAAGTGATACTGGAAATAACGCCATCAAATTCTTCTCCCACTTTTTCTTGCATGTATTCTGCCATTTTGATTTGAATTGCTTCTCGTTCTACTTTTTGTGCGATTTTTTCTCGTTCCGACGATGTTTCTGCATAACGAACTGCTTGGGATCGATAAATTTCCTTTTTTACTTCATTCATTTGTTTTGGATTTTCCAAGTACATACTGATGATTCGATGAATGAATAGATCTGGGTATCTTCGGATTGGAGATGTGAAATGACAATAATATTTACTTGCAATTCCAAAGTGACCTTTATTCTCACTTTCATATTTTGCAATTTTTAAAGTACGTAAAATCAAGTTCGAAATAACTCTTTCTTCTGGTTTTCCCTTAATTTCCTCCAACACATCAGCAAAAGCTTTCGGATAAACTTGCTCTTTGGTTGCTTTAATTTTGTACCCAAAGTTGTATAAAAATTTATTCAATTCTTCAATTTTATCCATATCTGGCACTTCATGTACACGATAAATAAAAGGAGCTTCTAACCAATAGAATCTTTCTGCAATGGTTTCATTTGCTAGTAGCATAAATTGTTCAATGATTTTGTTTGCAATGGTTAACTCTTCTTTTTGTACATCAATCGCAATTCCATCCTGATTTAAGATAATCTTGCTTTCTGGTAGATCTAAATCCAAGCTTCCTTCTTTTTTTCTACGTTCCATTAAGATTTCAGCTAATTCTTTCATACGATCAAAATGTTCGATATATGGTTCATAGCGCTTTAAAACCGCTTCATCACTTCGATCTAAAATCTTAGTCACATCGGTATAATTCATTCTTTCGGTCACATGAATCACACTTTTTTTCACATCGGAAGAAATGACTTTTCCCTTTTCATTCACTTCCATCCATACAGAGATTGCAAATCGATCCGTTCCCGCATTTAAGCTACAAATTCCGTTGGATAATTCTCTTGGTAGCATTGGAATCACTCGATCCATCATATAGATACTGGTTCCTCGTAAAATTGCTTCTTGATCTAACTTACTTCCTTCTTTCACATAATGGCTCACATCTGCAATATGCACCCCTAATAAATAGGTTCCGTTTTTTGTTTTTTCAACACAGACTGCATCATCTAAATCTTTCGCATCTTTTCCATCAATGGTAAAAATCTCACGTTTGGTTAAATCCTCTCGTTTTCCCCAGCTCTTTGGATCAATTTGTTGTGTTATCTTTTTGGCTTCTTCTACTACAAAATCTGGAAAACGATAAGGAAGATCATATTCTTTAATCAAAGAAAGCATGTCCACACCTGCAGCATTGACATTTCCAATTACTTCGATCACTTTTCCTTCTGCATTTTTCCCTCGAACTGGATACTTTAAAATTTTTACTAATACTTTGTGTCCACTTCTTGCTTTTCCCATATTTTTTTTCGAAATATAGATATCCGTACCAAACTTTTTGTCATCTGGTACCACAAATCCAAAGTTTCGACTTTTTTGGAAAATTCCAACCAAAGTATCACGTTCTCTTTCTAATACTTCAACGACTTTTCCTTCTTGATGAAAATCATTTTCTTGTTTTTCTTCTAAAATTTTAATGCAAACGCGATCTCCGTTTAGTGCACCTTTTGTGTGATCTTTTGAAATATATACTTCTTCTTCGGTTCCGTCAATTTTAACAAAGCCATATCCTTTGACACTACCACGGAAAATTCCTTCTCTTGTTTTCCCTTTTTTTCGACTCATCTTGTTCCTCTCTTTTTTCAATTTATATACAAAAAACAGCAGAAATTAAAATCTGCTGCTTTCTTTTCTAGATTACATACACAATTCCTAATGCGATCGATAGGATAGCAAAAAGTATTCCTAATATGATCGTCCATCTTTTTAACATTCCTTCTCTGGTTCTTCCTTTATTCTTCTCATAGAAATTATTCGTTGTAGATCCTGTAATTGTTCCAGAAGCTCCTTGAGAATCTTTTGTTTGCATGGTTGTGATAATGATTAATGCAAAACAAATTATGATATCAACTGCAGCTAATATATATTTTAAAATTTCCATTTTTATCTCTCCCTTTACTGTCTCTCATATTTAACAATAGCTATTGTAACATAAAGCAAAAGAAAAAGCAAATCCTTTCCGACTTTTTTTTCAGATTTCTGAAAAAGAAAAAAGAAGAGAGAAACAATATGGCTGCGTCTCTCTCTTCCATCTATTCTAAGGATGATATCTATTTGTTTATTTATTCTACTAAGGTAATTCTTGCATAACCATTTCCACTATGTCCCGTTTCTGTTCCGCCCGAGGTTGATGGCATTGAAGCATTTCCTGCTATCGTTGTTCCATTAATTACTCCCCCTATATATCCAGAACCTCCTCCGACCGCCTCCTGCTGCTCCACTTCCACCTCCACCATAGTATCCTCCGCCGCCTCCTGCTCGGCCCCATCTACTATCATAACCTCCTGCACTTCCTCCCTGTCCAAGTGTTCCCGCCGTACCAGTTGCACCATTCGAACCACCTGCACCACCAGCAGTCTGAGATCCGCCATATCCGCCAGCATTCCAGTTAGGATAGTTTCCGTCTTGCTCCAGATGATCCTCCTCCAACGCCACCTATATAGGCTCCATAAGGACTCTGAGCTGCCAATGAACTAGAACCTCCCCCTCCACCAGCTACTATAATTCTATTTGATAACGCAGATCCACCATTTCTTATATCTGTTCCTCCTCCACCGCCTCCTCCACCGTTATTTCCATTTCCGCCTCCATTAAATCCGCCTCCGTAAATAGTCGAATTGTCAGCAGTAGTTGTACTTCCTTGTCCTCCAACATATATAGAGAGAGTTGTTCCGGAAGTTAAAGAAATCGTTCCCACCGAATATCCTCCTTTTCCTCCTACTGCACTATACCCCCATGCATTGGTACTTCCACCTTGAGCGCCCCATACTTCTAGGATAGCCGCACAATTTCTTGTCGCTGTATAACGTTGTTGTGCTCCTGTATAAGCAAAGTTTTTCTTTACTGTATAGGTTGGTGAAAATGTTATTCCTGTTTTTGTTGTTGTATTTCCTGCTTTATCTTTTACGATTACTTTTACATTATTCTCTGTTACTGAACTTGGTTTTGAACTAAAATTAAAACTTAATCCTGTATATGTATGTGTGTTTGCTGTCGTTGTACTTTGACTGGATGTTCCTACTAAGTATTGATACGTTCCACTACTTGCGAGTCCACTTAATGCATCACTTGCACTTACACTTACAGAAAGTGTTGTTAATGTAACTCCTGTCTTTGTAAAACTTGATATTGTTGGTGCTACCGTATCTCTTGTAAACACTAGACTACTACTTACTGCTGACTTTCTTCCTGAATAGTCATAGCTATATGCTGTTACTGTCCACTTTCCATCTGCTGTTATCGTAAATGTTCCGTTGTTTGCTATCTCTGTTTCTCCGATATTTACTGCTTGATTCGTTGTTACACTCTGTCCTGCTACTTGTCCATTTCCTTTTGCTGTTCCTGTTACTGTATAGGTTATCTTTTTGATTGGACTTGTTACGTCACTTCCACTTATTTTAACTGTTACATTACTTCGGTAATAACTTGCCTCTCCTTGTGTTCCACTTGATACACTTGGTGTATTTGCTGTTGGATTTACCATATCCCTTGTTACCACAATTCCTTCTGCTACTACCGATTTTCTTCCTGCTTTATCATACGTATATCCTTTTACTGTCCACCTTCCATCTGCTGCGATGACAAATGTTCCATTATTTGCAATATCTGTTTCAGTAATATTTACTTGTTGTCCACTTGTGATACTTACTCCTCCTATTGTTCCATTTCCTGTTGCTGTTCCCGTTACTGTATACGTTGTTTTCTTGTAACACGTATCATCTTGACTACTTAGTTTTACCGTGATATCACTTCTGTAATACGTTTCTTCTCCCATTGTTCCAGCTGTTACTTCGATCACTGGTGGTTCTGGTGTTACCGTATCTCTTGTTACTTCTAAGGTATTCGTTGTTACTCTTACATTTTCTTTGTTATATGTATGGATCTTAATCGTCCAGTTTCCATCTGCTCGTATTTGAATTGTCTTTTCATTTGCCATCTCAATCTCATCTTCACTTAGAGCTACTCCTTTATCATAGTACGTTCCATCCATATTTCCTGCTCCTGTTGTTGTTCCTAAGATCTGATACGTTACTCTTGAGATATCTACGTTATTCTCATCTTGTCCTGTTAGACTTACATCTACATCCGTACTACAATATTTTCTTGCTCCTTCTACTCCTCCACTTACTGTATCTCCTACGGTTGGTGTATTACTTATCCAGATTGCTGGTCTTGAGATGACATCACTTGCTGTCATATTTCCTGCTTCATCTTTTACGATCATATACATATCATAGGTTTTATCTGCTTCTAATCCCGTATACAAATACGTTGTCTCCTGACTTAAGTTATCCGTATAGGTCATATTGGGTGCTAATTTATGGCGATACGTATATCTTCCTTCTGTTGCTAAACCTGACGCATAATCATCTGCTGCCATACTAATTCGGAATCCTTCTCCAATTACTTGCTCTCCTTTATACAACGTTACAATTGGTCTGGATGCATCTCTTCTCACATTTAATGTTGGTGCTGTCGATAGTCTCATTCCTCCACTATCGTAGGTATATGCTACGATTGCAAATTCTCCATCAATGGCAATACGGAATGTTGTTCCATTTGCTATTTCTACCTCGTTTGTGTCAACTGCTCCTGCTTGATATTCGGTATTTCCAATTGTTCCGTTACTATATGCTGTTCCTCTTACTCGATACGTTACTCTGGATGATCCAGTATCCGTTCCTAATACACGTAGCGTTATATTACTTGTATACCATTCATTTTGTCCCATATTTCCACTGGATACACTGACTGTTACTCCATTTCCTGCTGTTGATCCTGTTTCTCTCTTTAACCACATAATACTTGAATTTGATTTTTTTCCTTCTAAGTCATAACTATATGCTGTAATGGTATATTCTCCATCTTTGGTAAAAGTTAAGGTTCCACCATTTTCAATATCAATCTCTTTAATTAATCCACTTGGATAAAGTTCGTTATTAATTTCATCTACGGTTGTCGTTAAGATATATTTAATTCTTAATGTTTTATCCGTTGTTGCAATTTGGATGGTTACATCGCTTCGGAAGAAACTTGCTGCAATTTCTTCTCCTTCTAGTACGGTAATAGTTGGTGGTACAGCATCTCCTCCGATCATGCTTCCATCACTTCCACCGGTGTTCGTATTCGTTCCTCCGCTATTTGATCCTCCTTGATTGCCTCCTCCACTTGATCCATTTTCGCCACCTTCAGAGCTTCCTCCTGTATCGGTACCCGGGATAATACCAATTCCGGTATAGAGCTCATTATCTCTTAGTTCATTTTGAAGAGCTGCTAGTTGTTCGTTATCATATTCTGTTTCATTCGTTATCATATTCTTCGTATCTTTTGCTTGAAAGATGATTCCATCTTCTCCAATAACTGCATTTAGAGTGATTCCTGCTAAGATCACAAGCACCACGATTGTTACTTTTCGATCCTTGTCGTTTCCTGTCGACATGTTCCATTGTCAATCATTTTAGAAAATGTCCCAAAATTTTTTAAACATAAGCCCTAAAATTTAGTTTTAGGGCTAAATCTTTTA
>CALYAK010000011.1 GCA_944393505.1 uncultured Clostridia bacterium
GGAACTTCTTGAATGTAAACAATTAGATAATTCTTATATTCAGTTAAAATACAAAGTGAAAAGATAAATTACAATTTTAAAAGGAGTAAAACTATTGGAAATATTAGAATTTGGAAATAAAGAAAAAGATAAAATAATTTTAATACACGGATTTGAAACACCATATCAAATATGGGAAAAATATATTGAACATTATAAAAATAACTATCATATTATAGTTCCTATATTACAAGGACATAATCCAAATATGAAAGAAGATTTTAATTCTTTTGAAGAAAGTGCAAAAGATATAGAAGATTATATTATTTCTCGTTATGGAAATAATGTATTTGCAATTTATGGTATGTCTATGGGTGGTGTTTTAACATCTCAAATTTGGCAAAATAAAAAATTATATATTGATAAAGTTATTTTAGAAAGTTCACCTTTAATTTCTTATAATAGGCTAATGACTTTAATGATGACAAAACAATATCTTATGCTTACTCACAAAACACAAGCAAGAGATAAAAGAGTTGTTGCACAAGCAGTTAATTCTATTATTCCTGAAGATAAGTTGGATGTTTTTTTAGAAATGATGGATAATATGTCTGATACGACAATTACTAATTATATAAGACAAATTGGAAGTTATAAATTGCCAAGTGATATAGATACTCCAAATACAGAAATTTACTACTACTATGGTACTAAAATAAACGAATTGTTGGCAAAGAAAACAGCAGAATATATTAGGAACAATTATCCTAACTCTAAAATAAAATGCTTTCAAGGTAAAGGACATTGTGAGGATTCTCTACTTAATCCATCTGTTATGATAGCAGAATTAGACGCAGTATTAGGAATGAAGAAAAATCATAATATACCTACTAATTATTCGCAAACTTTAAATAGGACAAAAGTAGATGGAATTCAAGGAACAAATGGAATGAATATAGGAACAAAGAAAGATGAACTAGAAAGATAAATTACAATTAGTAGATTATAAAAAATAGGAGATAGAATTTATATGTTAGTAAGTAAAATAATCAGTAGTATTATTGAAATCATTTTAATTAGCTTTATACCTTTTATTTGGTGGCTAATATCAACGAAGAAAAAAGAGAGTTTCTTTAATTGGATAGGTTTAAAAAGAATAAAAAATAAAAATAAGAAGTCAGTATTGATCAATACAATAGTAATACTTTTGGTTTTTATGGTTGTTTCTATCCTTACTCTTTATATGGTAAAAGATATTGAAACAGCAACTTCGGAATTTAAAGGATTAGGAATAAGTGCATTATTACCAGCACTTATATATGCTATATTTAATACTTCTTTACCGGAGGAATTATTTTTTAGAGGATTTCTGTTAAAACGATTATCGAATAAATTCGGATTTACAATTGCAAATGTAATTCAAAGTATTATATTTGGACTATTGCATGGAATAATGTTTTTTAGTTTAATAGGAATCGTTAAATCAATTATTATTATATTATTTACAGGAATAGTTGCTTATGCTATGGGATATATAAATGAGAAAAAAGCAAATGGTTCAATTTTTCCTAGTTGGATTATACACGCAATATCGAATATATTTGCTTCAATTATAGCAATGTTTTCTATTATATAAATTACATTAGTTAGAAAGAGAGTAAAATTTGGGATATGGAAATAAAAATCAAACTCCAGAAGAAAAGCAAAAAGAATTTGAGTCATTAAATTTAAAGAGCGATATAGTTTTAAACTTATTTCATAATGATTTAGAAGGCAAAGAGAATTCTAGAAATCTGCTACTGGTTTTGCTAGTTGGAAAAGCAGCTCATATTGAATCAAGTATTGCTTATGGATTAGGAAAGAAGTGTTATGCTATAGGAGAATATGAAGCAATGGATACTTTGTATAATATTTTTGAAGAAAATTTTAACAATGAAGGAAAATTAGAAGATTTTTTAAAAGCATATCAAAAAGATAAAATATAATAAACAAGAATTCGGTAAATATAATTTACAAAATTAATGGAGCGTAAAAAATGGAATATAAAATTAGAGAAATTCAAGAAAAAGATAATGCAGAAGTAGAGAAGGTAATTAGAACTTGTTTAATTGAGTATGGTGCAAATCATGAAGGTACTGCTTGGACAGATCCTAATTTGGGTAGATTCTCAGAGATATATCACACGGAAGAAAATAAATACTGGGTGGCAGAAGAGCAGAATGGAAAAATAGTTGGCGGAGTAGGAATTGGTAAATTAGATGGGATAGATGATGTATGTGAATTACAAAAAATGTATTGTTTACCAGAAGTAAGAGGAACAGGAATATCTCATAAATTAATGAATATCGCTTTGAAACATGCAAGAAAATATTATCGTAGATGTTACTTAGAAACATTAGAGAATATGATAGCAGCTCAAAAATTTTATGAAAAATGTGGATTTAAAAGAATAGATGAACCACTTGTAAAGACCGAGCATTTTGCATGTAATGTTAGATATGTTAAGAATTTAAGATCGTTTTAAAATTACCTTTATACAGAATAAACGAAATCAACCAAGAAAAATAGATTCGTAGAATTTGAGAGCAAATAAAAAAATTGCTCTTTTTTATTGACTTTTAAAAAATGAAATAGTATTATTGTATTATGCAAGTAACACAATAAGAAAGGAGATAATTGTGGAACCTATTTTTGACAATGAAAGACCAATCTATATTCAATTAGTAGAAATGATTCGAATTGACATTGTTTCTGGTAAATTCGAGAAAGGACAAAGATTACCTTCTGTAAGAGAGCTAGCACTTACCATGAAGGTTAATCCCAATACGATGCAAAAAGCATTAGCAGAACTTGAAAATGAAAAATTAATTTATACAGAAAGAACCAATGGAAAATATGTCACAGAAGATGAAGCTCTAATTGAAAAAGTAAAAAAAGAGCTCGCACAAGAAAAAGTAAATCAGTATTTACGTAGTATGAAAAGCATTGGAATCAGTTATCAGACCGCAGTAAAGTACTTGCAAGAGTTAGGAGGGGAAGATGGAATTAGTAAAGTGTAATAACTTATGCAAAGAATTTGATCAAAAACAAATTCTTAAGAATATTAATTTAAGTATTTCCAAAGGAAAAATCATCGGATTACTTGGCAAAAACGGAACAGGAAAAACAACTTTAATTAAGTTAATCAATGATTTATTAACACCAACGAGCGGAGAAATATTAATTAATGGAGAAAAGCCAGGAATCCATTCGAAACAAATCATATCCTATTTACCAGAAAGAACCTATTTGGATAAAGATATGAAGGTTTCGCAAGTATTAAGATTTTTCGAAGAATTTTATACGAATTTTCGTAAAGAAAAAGCAATTAAGTTATTGAAAGACTTGGATTTAAAGATTGATGCGAAAATCAATAAAATGTCAAAAGGAATGCAAGAAAAATTGCAACTCATATTGGTTATGAGCCGAGATGCTGAACTCTATATTTTAGACGAGCCATTAGGTGGTGTAGATCCAGCAACAAGAGACTATATTTTAGATACGATTCTTTCTAACTTCAAGGAAGGAGCAAGTGTCGTGATATCGACACACTTAATAAGTGATATTGAAAGGATCCTAGATGAAGTTATTTTTATCGATCAAGGTGAAATCGTATTAACATCACCTGCAGATGAATTGAGACAAAAAGAAAATGCATCAATTGATGAAATCTTTAGGAGGTGTTTTAAATGCTAAGAAAATTATTAAAGTATGATTTGAAATGGTGTTATAAGCCTTTGCTTGTCTTCTATATCCTAGCAATCTTTTTTTCGATTATTACAAGAATCATAGAAAGCTTTGAACAAACGTTAATGGTATTAATCATTGATAAAATATGCTCGGGTATTGTTATTGCAATGTTAATTAGTATCTTAATTAATTGCTTTATGAGAGTTTGGGTAAGAGTAATTAGAAATATATATAAAGACGAATCCTATTTAACGCATACTCTTCCAGTAAGCAAAAATACCATTTATTTATCCAAAATTTTAACAGCAATGATTACGCTATTGACTTCTTTTGCTGTGATCATTGGATGTATTGCGATTGTTTTTTTGAATGAAATTTCATGGGATGGATTAAAACAGTATTTAGAGCAATCAGCCATATTTTTTAATAGCTCAGTTTTTAGTCTAATTCTAGTTTTAATCATTACTGTATTCTTCGAATTTCTATTTTTGATTATATCTGGAATTGTAGGAATTATTTTAGGCTATCGATCCAATCATTTAAAAACAGTAAAATCAATCATCAGCGGTTTTGGAATCTATATGATCTTATCTACTTTTTCTGTAGCTGTGCTTTATCTTGCAGGTTTTTTAAATCCAGATATTATGGATGCGTTTCAAAATATAGAGATTAGTTCAAATGCAATGAAAAGTATCATGTTTGCTGGAATTGTTGTTTATGCTGTATATAATGTTATCCTGTATTGGATCGGAAATCATTTGTTAAGCAAAGGAGTAAATGTGGATTAGTTTTTTGAATCGATTTTATACAAAAACGGGATTAGAGGTAAAACTCTAATCCTTTTATAATAGGCTTATCGAAATATATTCGAAATACTAGAGAAAAGTATCGATTAATTAGATGAAGTTTATTAGATTGATCATTACTTGCATTTATGATATAGTAAGAAAAAACAAGGAGGACAGGACCATTAAAAACCAGCTATTTATCGATTTAGATCAAAACAAAAAATTACCAAAATTAACCGTTTTTCAAGGGTTAGTGGATATTAAGAAAAATGGAAGAATTCTTGTGAGAAATTCTATTTTGGAAAATATCGATACTTTTTCCGAAGAAGAATTACGATGGATTCTTGCCAATTTAAAAGAATACCTTTCTCCCATTGTAACAAGTCAATATATCCCAAGTGTTGCTACAATGCAAATTTTAACAGAGTTAGCTCCAGAATTCGAAGTAAGAATGAAAACAGAAAAAGTTGGAGGAACTCCGATTATCCCAATGAAAAACCAAGAATATTGGGAAGGAGAAGCAATTTTTCAAAAAATTCTCGACGGAATTAATCCAGAATGGACGGAGAAACAAAAAGCAAAATATCTATACAATCAAACAGGTCAAATGCTATCCTATGATTTGAATGTTTTAACTTATGCACCATATAGCAGTTTACATGAAAAATATGCGAGAAATATTTTTACGGCAATTTCTAAGAATTGGGGAATTTGTTCTTCCTTTGCTAGCATCTACGACTATTTATGTTATCGCAGTGGATTAGAAAGTATGGTACTATCGGAAGAAGATCATGACTATGTCTTAGTAACATCGGAAGGAGAAGATTTTTTAACAGATCCAACCATGGATTCAGTTGTTTTAAAATTTGGAATGCGAACGCAAAACTTTGGTGTTTCAAAAGAAGATTTTCAAAAAAGCGGACATCATTTGGAAGAAACAGAAGCGGCGGAATATGAGGTAGAAGAGATTGATTCAGAAGTGATGGAAGAAATCGATCAAGCGATTGACTATTTAGAAGAATTTGGTGGAGCGTATACAGATGAGCAGTTAGCTACTTTGGCAAATGATTTGTCAGGAGAAACACAAACAGAAAAATTTTTGCAGTTTTGGGAAAGAGCCAAAAACATTAAGTATCTAGGAAGACCAACGTCATATGATTGGGAAACCCTATTAAAATGGATTCTCGATAAGAGCACAGATCGAAAATTTGCAGAAGGAATTCAAGTATATAGCTTTGTTGCAGAAAATTCAAAAGAATTACCAAGAAAGTTAGCTGTTGAAGTAAGAGATCCACAAGCAATAGAGAAAGTACAGTTCTATCTTTTCGAAGACGATTTAACAACTTTTCAAAGGACGAATCAAATTGAAGTATCGGTGGAAGATCGAGAAAAATAGCAGAAATTAGAAATAGAAAAATTACAAATAAGGGGGAGCTTTTTTGCCCTCTCTTTTTATGATGGAAAAATATTTAAAATAATTCCTTGACAAGAAAATTAGTTATCGATATAATCAACCTGTACTTAGTATAAAAAATACAATAAGTAAAGAAAGGGTGGTTTTATGTCAAAAGTAGATGTTGTTTTAGGAACGTTTTTTGGAGACGAAGGGAAGGGAAAAATCATAGACTATTTATCTTCCCATGCTGATGTTTCGGTTCGATGTACAGGGGGAAATAACGCGGGTCATACCGTAGAAGCAAATGGAAAGAAATATGCCTTTCATTTAATTCCGTCTGGAATCTTGCACAAAGATACAAAGGCTGTGATTGGAAATGGAGTTGTTGTGGATCCAAAAGTGTTATTAAAAGAAATCCAAGAATTGAAAGAAAGTGGAATTCATACAGATAACTTATACATTAGCGAAAAAGCACATGTGATTTTTCCATACCATATTGCAATGGATCGACTATTAGAGGAAAATCGAGGATCTGGAAAAATTGGAACAACTGCAAGAGGAATTGGTCCTGCGTATTGTGATAAGTTTGAAAGATGTGGAATCCGAATGGAAGATCTTTTATCACCAAAATTTGAAGAACTTGTAACAAGAAATTTAGAAAGCAAAAATAAAATTTTTGCCTTTTATGGAAAGGAAACTTTTGACACAAAAGCAATTGTAGAAGAATATCAAGAATATGCCAAATTGCTAGCACCATATATTACGGATACGGTTACGTTAGTTCATGAAGCCTTAGAACGAGATCAAAAAGTAATTTGTGAGGGAGCTCAAGCCACCTTATTAGATATTGACTTTGGAAGTTATCCTTATGTTACATCTTCGAATCCAACCATCGGAGGAATTTGTACAGGAAGTGGAATTGGAGCAAAAGATATTGGAGAAGTTTATGGTGTGTTAAAAGCATATTCCTCAAGAGTTGGAGAAGGACCATATTTGACAGAGCAATGTAATGCAATAGGAGATCAAATCCGAGAATTAGGACATGAATACGGAACAACAACCAAACGTCCAAGAAGATGTGGTTGGCTGGATTTAGTCGCTTTAAAATATGCAGTTAGTATCAATGGAATTACAGGACTTGCGATTAACCATGTTGATACGATTGGAAAATTAGATAAGATTCAATTATGTGTTGGATACCGACATCAAGGAAAAGTTAGTATGAAATTTACAACGAATGAAAGCTATCTTTCCGAATGTGAACCAGTTTATGAAGAACTTGAAGGAAACTTTGGCGATATTTCACAAGCAAAATCAAGAGAAGAATTGCCAGAAAAAGCTAAAAAATATTTAGCAAGAATTGAAGAGGTAGTAGGAGTACCAATTAAATTTATTGGAATTGGTCCAGGAAGAGAAGATATGATTGTGGAATAGGAGAAAAGAAAATGGAAAAGGAAACAATACATCCCCTATATGCGATATCTCCCGTTGATGGACGATATCATAAAGAAACAGAAAAATTAGAGGAATATTTTAGCGAATATGCGTTAATCAAAAATCGAGTGAAAATTGAAATCGAATGGCTTTTGAAACTTGTGGGCGAAAATGGCGTTTTACCAGAAAAGAGAAGATTAAGTTCAGATGAAATTACATTCTTAAACCAATTGATTGAGAATTTTGATTTGACAGAAGCAAAAAGAGTAAAAGAAATTGAACAGGAAACAAAACATGATGTAAAAGCAGTGGAATACTATCTTCGAGAAAAATTGCAAGGATCATCCTTGCAAGATCAAATCAGTTTGATCCACTTTGCTTGTACTTCAGAAGATATCAATAACTTAGCATATGGAACGATGGTAAAAGGAGTTTTGGAACGTATCTGGATTCCAAAAGCAGAAGCACTTATGAAACAAGTAAGAGAAAAAGCAGAAGAATGGAAAGAAATTCCGATGCTTTCCCATACACATGGTCAAAGTGCTACTCCGACAACGGTTGGGAAGGAACTAGCTGTTTTCCTTTATCGCTGGGAATTTGTACTTCAACAAATTAAACAAAGTCATTTAAAAGGAAAATTAAATGGAGCAGTTGGTAATTTTAATGCTCATGTAGTAGCATATCCAGAAATAAATTGGCCAAAGGTTGCAAAAGAATTGGTAGAAGGATTGGGGCTAGTATATAATCCAATGACAACACAAATTGAATCTCATGATAGTTTGACGATGCTATTAAATCTAATTCGCTCTTTTCAACAAGTTACCATGGATTTTAATAGTGACTTATGGATGTATATTAGTTATCACTATTTTACCCAAAAGGTGAATGCAAAAGAAGTGGGATCTTCTGTTATGCCACATAAAGTAAATCCGATTAATCATGAAAATTCCATGGCCAATATCCGAATCTCGAATGCGTTAATCACCTGTTTCGGAGAGTACTTGCCAATTTCACGTATGCAACGAGATTTAAGTGATTCTTCGATGCTTCGTAATTTAGGCGTTATTTTTGCTCATTCTGTTATTTCGATGAAACAAACACAAACAGGATTTGCAAAAATGGATGTAAATCGAGAAAAAATGGAACAAGAGTTACAAGATTCACCAGAAGTTTTAGCAGAGGCAATTCAAACCGTTTTGCGAAAAAATGGAGTTATGAATGCGTATGAATTATTAAAAGACTTAACAAGAGGAAACGAAGTAAGTTTCAAAAAAATACAAAATTGGATACAAGGGTTAGATCTTCCAAAAGAGGAAAAAGAAAAATTATTGCAATTAACACCAGAAAAATATTTAGGTCTTGCTGGTGAATGGACAGAATTGGAATAGAAGAAAGGATGAAGGGAGGTAGCTAATGAAAACGAGATATAATTTGATTATCTTCACAATTGCAGAAGAAGAGCGAAAAGATATCCGAAAACGAAAAGAAAAAACGTTACAAGTTTTAATGGATCAAAAGGATCAATTTCCAATCTTTGATGTGGATGAAGGAAAGAGTCTAAGAGATACTGCTTATGAAAAAGCAAGTGAAATCCTAGGAACACAAAATCTATATATTGAGCAACTCTATACTTGGTCTGATCCAAAATACTATGAAGAAGAACCTCAGATTATTATTACATATCTGGTAACGGTTAACCAAAATTTGGTGAAGAAATTAAAAGATGAATACCAGTTCTTTCGAATTCAATTAATCGAACAAGAGCGAGACTTAAAACGAAAGATTCAAGAAGTAAAATTATCAAATGAAAAAAAGCAAACCTCCTATCGAATCTTTACCAAAAACGAAGAATGGCATGGAAATGTTATTTATCAAAATGAAATTGAAGATTCAGAACAAGTGAATTTGTTAACAGCAACGATTTTACATACAGCGATCAAACGAATGAGGCACCGCATTGAAAATACGAAATTAGCGTTTCATTTTTTAGAAAAGGAATTTACTTTGTCCGAGTTGCAACAAGTTTACGAGCTATTACTAGATCGAAAATTGGAAAAAGCGAATTTTCGCAAGAAAATAGAACCAATGGTGAAGAAAACAAACCGTGTGATATCCGAAGCGGCATATCGACCAGCACAGGCATATCGATATAACGATCAATATGTAATTTATTGGGTATAACCAGAAAGGAAAAGACAAAATGGAACAAATTATTCTAGCAACAAACAATGCAGGAAAGATACAAGAAATAAAAGAGATTCTAAAGGAATTCCCGGTGGAGTTGATTTCTTTAAAAGAAGCGGGAATGACAATTGATGTAGAAGAAGATCAAAACACATTTGAAGGCAATGCTTTAAAGAAGGCAGAAGAAATTACAAAACTAACCGGAAAGAGTTGTATTGCGGATGATAGCGGAATTTGTATTAATTTCTTGAAAGGATTTCCAGGGGTGGAAACCAAACGCTTTTTAGGAGAACAGGCAACACAAGAAGAGAGAAATCAATATTTAATTCAACAATTAGAAAAAGTCTTGGAAAAAGAAGAACGAAAAGCACAAGTTGTAACTTGTATTTCTCTCTCAACGCCAAATGCTCCCGGAAAAGTATTTAAAGGAGTAGTGGAGGGATATATTTCCAAAACAAGAAGAGGATCCAACGGATTTGGATTTGATGAAATTTTTGAATTAGAAGATGGTAGAACATTAGCTGAATTATCAAAAGAAGAAAAGAACAAGATAAGTAGTCGAAAGCAAGCTTTGCAAGCCTTACAAGAATTCTTAAGAAACCAAAATGAAAGATCAAAATAGTTTGTACCCATTAAAATTGTTGCTAATGCAACTTTTTAATGGGTATTTTTATGGAAAAGGGTGAAAATGAGACAAAATTATTGATAAAATCAAAATAAAAGATAGAAGAATTTGGGAGAATATGATATAGTGTAAGAAGTTTTAGAGAAGAAGCAAAACACGAGAGAAAAGGAGAAAAAATGAAGAACTTATTATACCAATTATTTATTAAAAAAACAGATGATACAAAAATCCAATTTTTCAGATACATTTTTGTAGGAGGAGCAGCAGCGGTTGTAAATATTGGATCTTTATTTATATTCAAGGAATGTTTTCAGATTTATTATCTAATTGCTAATATTTTAGGATTCCTTTTAGGTCTAATCGTGAATTATTTATTAAGCAAATTACTTGTTTTTACCAAGGAAAATAACATGGGAAAAATTGCTGAGTTTTTATCCTATGCAATTATTGGTGTTGTAGGTTTAGGATTAGATACTTTGTTTGTTTGGTTATTTACAGATGTATTTGCTTTCTATTATATGCTAAGCAAAATTATTTCCACCTTGCTCGTGTTTATTTGGAATTTTACGGCAAGAAAAATGATGTATGTTATTTTAAATAAATGGAAAAGAGAAGAAGTATGAGAGAAAAGTTTTTAAAAATCTGGAAGGAAAAACTAATGTTAGGGATTATCTTACTGCTGATAACGATAGCAGTGAGATTTGTTTGTTATCAAGTAATCGAAGCAGACTATGAGTATTTCTACGATACCAGTTCTTATTCTTATTTAGAAGGTTATCAAAGTGAGTTTGGAGAGATCAATGCTTTTCGTACCCCGGTTTATCCAATTTTTCTAAAAATCGTTGGAATCTTTGGCGACGATTCAGTGGATGAACTATATGCAAATGTAACAGCTGCGCAAGAAATTATTTCTTTAATCAGCGTTGCATTTTTCTACTTGCTAATGAGAAAACTAACAAAGAGTAAGGTCACGCAAAGTATTGCAACATTATATTATGGTTGTTTACCAAGCATTTTTACGTATAACCTATGTATTTTGACGGAATCTTTGGCAATTAGTTTTGTTGTGTTTTTCCTTTATGCATTCTGTTGCTATCTTGAAAAAAAGAAAATCAGTCAACAAATCTTACTGGCTGCTCTAACTTTGATTATGATCCTATTGCGACCAACCTTTTTGTGTCTATTGATTTTCTTTGCCATCTTTTGGATTTTCCAATTTTTCATTGCAAAAGAAGAGCGTAAGAAGACAGGGATTGGAGCTCTTTCAACCGTTGTCGTTTGCCTTATCCTAGGAGGATATTCATGGCTAAATCAAGTGCAAAATGGATTTCTGGGACTTTCCTACGTTAACATAATTAATCAAACCGATATCATTCTCGATATGAAATTATATGGAAGTTATGAAAATAATCCGATTGATGATCAGATTACGCAAATTATTGTAGAAAACTATGATGCTACCGATGCTCCATGGTATGTGGCAAAAGATAAAGTTTTAGAACAATTCAGCTATGAAACACTAGGAGAATATAATCAAAGATGTATCAAACACAATTTAAAAAGCTATTTGATAGGACAAATAAGACGTATTGTGGAATTGGGTTCTACGAATATTAATACTGCTTTAGTCAATCGAGATGGAGGTAAAATCCAAAGTTATTTAATTGCTTTTTCACAATGTGTTTTCCCATTAAATATCGGTTTCGTATTTCTAATCATTGGTTTTGAACTAATCTATTTTCTTTGGAAGTGCATTCGAAAAGAAAAATGGAAACTAATTGAACAAATGCGCTTTTTTGCTATGATTTTAATGGCTGGCATTTTATCAGTTACCCTATTAGGAGCGCAAGCAGAATATACAAGATTAATTGTTCCAATTCTTTCGATTTGTATTCTTCTGGTAACAGAATCGATCGAAAAAATATGGAAAAAAAGGAGGGCGGAAGCTATTGAGTAGATTACTTTTAATTGATGGAAACAGTATTATGAACCGAGCCTTTTATGGAATTATGGGATCAAAGATGTTAACAACGCCAGATGGACGCTATACCAATGCGGTATACGGCTTTCTAGCAATTCTGTTCAAGGTTTTAGAAGACTTAAACCCAGAATATATTGGTGTCGCTTTTGATCGAAAAGCACCAACGGCGAGACATAAAATGTATGAGGGATATAAAGCGAATCGACATGGAATGCCAGAAGAGCTAGCTCAACAAATGCCAATGATCAAAGAAATTTTGCAAGAGATGAATATTTCCATTATGGAAAAAGACGGATATGAGGCAGATGACATTTTAGGGACGTTAGCCAAAAGAGGGGAAAAAGAGGGACTAGAAGTTACTATTCTTTCTGGAGATCGTGATACATTTCAACTAGCTTCTGACAAAATCACCATTCGTATTCCACATACGAAAATGGGAAAGACAGAAGAAGATGATTTTGATCGAGAAAAGGTGCTAGAAACTTACGGCGTAGAGCCAGCTTCTATGATTGAAGTAAAAGGGTTAATGGGAGATTCTTCGGATAATATTCCAGGAGTTCCGGGAATTGGAGAAAAAACAGCTTTAAGTTTAATTAAAGATTTTGGTTCCATTGATGCGATCTATCAAAAGTTAGAAGAAGATCCAAATTGTATTAAAGGAAAATTAAAAGAAAAGTTGCTAGAAAATAAAGATCTTGCTTACTTATCCAGAACACTTGGTACGATTAATTTAGAAGTTCCAATTGAGGAGTCAATGCAAGATTTTGCAAGAAAAGAATGGAACAAAGAAGAGGTTGGAAAAACTTTTCAAGAATTACGTTTTAACCGATTTATCGAACGTTTTGATTTAAAACAAGAAAAATCAGAAGAGACAAAAAAAGAAAAAGCATTTCAAACCAAAGAATTGAAAACAGACGAGGAAATCGCAAAGTTGCAACAAAAAATTCAGCATGAAAAGGAAATGACTTATTTCTTTTCAAAAGAAGCTGATCTTAACCAAGAAAAAGCAATTATCAAAAAACATGTAACAGCAATTCATATTTTCCAAGCAGAAGAAAACATGGTCTATCAAATCCAATTAAAACAGGAAGAGGATTTGAAAAATTGGAAGGAAATTTTGGAAGATCCCACCATTTTAAAAAATGGTTATCAAATGACGGAAGACTATGTTTTCTTAAAAGAAAGAGAGATTACCATGCAGGGGATTTCCTACGATCTTGAAATTGCTGCTTATGATTTAAATCCTTCGGTAGGAAAATATAAGGTATCAGATTTAGCATTCGAATATTTGGGGATTGATATGGAAAACGATTCTTCTAATGATAAGGGAAAAGACGAAACACAAATGAATCTTTTTTCTGAAATGGAAGGATCAAACGAAAAAGAAGAATTGGATCCGAAAGATGCTTTTACTGTTTACGTCATTGGAGAGCTAAAACCAATCATGCTTCAAAAATTAGAACAAGATCATGCCCTTTCTTTATTTCAAGAGATCGAAATGCCATTAGTAACGGTTTTAGGAGAAATGCAGTTTAATGGTATGAAGGTCGACAGGGAAGAATTGAATCAGTTTGGTGCAGAGTTAAAAGATCGAATTCAAGTATTAACACAAGAAATTTATGAGTTAAGTGGAGAAGAATTTAATATTAATTCAACCCAACAACTTGGAAAAATTCTTTTTGAAAAATTGAAATTGCCAGTCTATAAGAAAAACAAAAAAGGCTATTCAACTGATGTAGATGTTTTGGAAAAATTAAAAAAGGAACATCCCATTATTCAAAAAATTCTAGAATATCGAACCATTGTAAAATTAAATTCTACGTATGTAGAAGGATTAATGCCGTTTATTAATCCAAAAACTGGAAGAATTCATTCCTTTTTCCATCAAACGATAACGGCAACTGGAAGAATTAGTAGTACAGATCCGAATCTTCAAAATATACCGACCAGAGAAGAATTAGGAAAGAATATTCGAAAGGCTTTCAAACCACAGGAGGGTTATGTCTATATTGATGCAGACTATTCGCAAATTGAATTAAGAGTTTTAGCACATATTTCTGGAGACGAAAACATGATCAATGCATTTGTTCATCATGAAGATATTCATAAGCAAGCAGCATCCAAAGTGCTAGGAATTCCGATTGAAGAAGTAACCAAAGAACAGAGGTCTTCAGCAAAGGCTGTAAATTTTGGTATTGTTTATGGAATTAGTGATTATGGTCTTTCGGAACAATTAGGGATTCCAGTTAAAGAAGCAAAACAATATATCCAGCAGTATCTAGAAAAATATGCAGGAATCAAGCAATTTATGGACGATATTGTAGAAAAAGCAAAAGAACAAGGCTATGTGGAAACCATGTTTCATCGTAGAAGATATATTCCAGAATTAAAATCCAATAATTATATGGTACGTCAATTCGGCTCACGTGCTGCTATGAATACACCAATTCAAGGTACAGCAGCAGATATTATGAAACTTGCGATGATCCATGTTTATCAAGAATTGAAAGAGAAAAATTTAGATGCCAAATTAGTACTACAAGTTCACGATGAATTGATCATTGAATGTCAAGAGTCTTGCAAAGAAGCTGTGAAAGAAATATTGAAAAATAATATGGAAAATGTTATACTTTTAAAAGTACCACTTGAAGCAGATTTATCCGAAGCAACAAGTTGGTATGACACAAAATAAAACAAAAGATAGGAGTAATTCGATTGACAAGACCATTCAAAAAAGGATTAAAGTATGGAATCGTTTTGATCTTGATCATAGGACTTCTTTTGGTGACAAAAGAAGTTGCCCTCAGAATAACATATCCAAAGAAATACGAAGAATATGTAGATAAATATGCGACAGAAAATGAACTAGATCCTTTGCTCATTTACGCAGTAATCAAAGCAGAGAGTAATTTTAATCCAAATGTAGTGTCTTCTAGTAAAGCAATTGGACTTATGCAGTTATTAGAAGCAACGGCAAAAGAACAAGCAGAAAAAGTAGGAGAAACCATTCAATCAGCAGCAGACCTATATGATCCTGAAACAAACATTAAATTGGGTTGTGCTTATTTTGCAGAGCTATTACAGCTTTATAACGGAAACCTTGCTTTAGCAATGGCTGCATATAATGCTGGATTTGGAAATGTAAATTCATGGATTCAAGATGGAATCATTCAAGAAGATGGATCAGATGTTGAAAATATTCCATATAAAGAAACGAACGCATATGTTCGTAAAATTATAAGAGATTATGAGGTTTATCAAAACTTATATCAAAAATAAAAAAGAGGAGGAAATGAAATGGCAATATTAGTAACAGGTGGTACAGGCTATATTGGTAGCCATACTTGTGTGGAATTATTAGAAAAAGGAGAGAAAATTATTATTGTCGATAATCTTTCGAATAGTAAAAGAGAGGTAACAGACAAAATTAAAGAAATTACAAAGAAGGACTTTGCTTTTTACGAAGCAGATATTCAAGATCGTGAAGCAATGGTCAAGATTTTCGAAGAAAATCCAGATATTGAAAGTGTTATTCATTTTGCTGGATTAAAAGCAGTAGGAGAATCGGTTGAAAAACCTTTAGAATATTATCACAATAATGTTTATGGTACTTTAGTTCTTTTAGAAGTAATGAGACAATATGGTTGTAAAAAAATTATTTTTAGTTCTTCTGCTACCGTATATGGCGATCCTGCATCTTTACCAATTAAAGAGGATTTTCCTTTATCCACAACCAATCCTTATGGAACAACAAAATTAATGATCGAAATGATCTTAAAAGACTTAGTAATTGCAGATCCTACTTGGAGTGTTGTATTATTAAGATATTTCAATCCAATTGGAGCACATAAATCTGGATTATTAGGAGAGGTTCCAAATGGAATTCCGAATAATTTAATGCCATATATTACACAAGTAGCAATTGGAAAGCTAGATGAGTTAAAAGTATTTGGAAATGATTATCCAACACCGGACGGAACTGGAGTGAGAGACTATATCCATGTTGTAGACTTAGCAATCGGACATGTAAAAGCTTTAAAGAAATTAAGAGAAGAAAATGGAACACATATCTATAACTTAGGAACTGGAAATGGATATTCGGTATTGGAAATTGTACAAGCTTTTGAAAAAGTAAATGGAATTAAAATTAAATATCGAATTACAGAGCGTAGACCAGGTGATATTCCTGCATGTTATGCGGATCCAACCAAAGCAAAAGAAGAATTAGATTGGGTAGCAACTCGTAATTTAGAAGATATGTGCAGAGATTCGTGGAATTTTACGAAAAATTATAAATTTTAAATAAGGGAAATAAAAGGATGAAAATAACAGAAGAAATGAAGAAAAATATTGGAAAAATATTTGTCATAGTGATCATTGCATTGTTCTTAGAAATTTTTATATTTAATATTGGAAGTTTTAGATTGGTAGGAAAAGACTACCAATCTAAAATTGTTTCTATTGAAGATTGTGAGTTACAAGGATTAGAAAAAATCGACACCAATTCCTATCGAGTTACATCGGATAATCCGGTTATTACCATCAAAGAGATTCAACAAGAATGTGGAACGATGTATTTTAACCTCCAAAAAATGGAAGGTGACAAAGTACAAAAGGTTACGTTGTTTTATTCAGATGAAACTTCAGAAGGATTGAGAAACTTGCCAACCAAAACGATTTATACGGATATTGAGCAAAGCAAATATACAACCTTACATTTATCAGGTAATGTGAATACGATTGCAATTCAATTGGAAACGGAAGTAGGTACTGTTCTCGAATTAAAAGAATTCGAATTCAATAAATCAATCCCATTTCAATTTCATGGATTGCGTTTTCTTCTGACTGTTGGAATACTAGGTGCAATTTGCACATTATTTTCTGCCAAGACAATGGATGAAAAATTGAATTTAAAAGAGAAAAAACAGTTTTTCATTACCTATTTCCTAGGCGTTGCTATTTGTGTGATTTTTGCAACTTATACGATCAATGCAGCTACGAACAAGTCTTTTTTAGTAATACCAGAGAATACAACCTATCATGATTATATTTATGAAGTAGAGTATACCAATGCGTTATGTAATGGAAGTTTAAAACTACTGATGGAAGTAGATGAAGGATTATTACAACTAAAAAATCCATATGATGAAACCGCTCGAACAGCAATTGATTATAAACAAATGTATGACTATGTCTACTATGATGGAGCCTATTATGTCTATTTTTCCATTTTACCACAATTGATTTTAGTACCATTCCATTTACTAACTGGTTATTATTTAAATTTAATGTGGTTAGTGGTTATATTTATGATTTTAGGCGTGATTAGTACAATCAAACTAATCAATGCAGTTTTCCAATATTGGTTCCCAGATAGTAAATTCCGCATGTTTGTATTAGCGATTTTATTAGTACTTTTCTCGAATACACTTTTATATACGGTAGCAAGTCCAGCAGTTTATGAATTGGTTGCTGTACTAGGCTATTGGCTAGTAACTGGTGGAATTTATCGAATTTTAACTGCTTTAAAGAAACCAGAAAAGATTTCTTATCGCAAACTAGCGATTGGTTCTCTTATGCTCGCTTGTGCAGTATCGGCTCGACCAAACTTAATCATCATGACTTTATTTGTATTACCAATCTTCCTTTCCTATTTTATTAAGTTAGCAAAACAAAAAGAAAGAAGAAAAGATTGGATCAAATACACCATTGCGATTGCAATTCCATATTTAGTTGTGGGAATTACTCTAATGGTTTTAAACTATGTGAGATTTGGTTCTGTAACAGAATTTGGGGCAGTGTACCAATTAACGTCGAATGATATGGCGAAACTTGGTTATCGTGTGAGTACGATTCCGATAGGAATTTGGCACTATTTCTTTAATCCAGCGGATATTAGCGCAGAATTTCCATTTATCAATACGAGACCAAATATGCCACAATATATGGGATTTTATGGAACAGGCTTTGCGGGAGTCGGTATCTTTATGCTAATGCCAATTTGTATTTTGATTTTCTTTTTGCCATTACTTAAGAAAGAAATTCAAAAGCATTATCCAAAGTTATGGTTTTTTATACTGGATGCCATTATTGTTGCCGTTATTTCAGCAATTGTTGTTACTTTGGTAGGAGCAAGCTATTACCGTTATTCGCTTGACTTTATTTGGCTCATTTCGATAGTAGGTGTTTGTCTTATGATGGTTGTCCACCAACGATTGAAAAAAGATGAATTAATCGCAAAACTATTCGAAGGAATTTGTATTGTTTTAACTTTGTATACAATTTGTATTACTCTTGGAGTATCGGTTCGTTCGGAAACGAAATACTTGGAAAGAGCAAATCCGGAAATCTATTATCAAATCAAAGAAGATGTTTGTTTCTGGGAATAGAAAACAGGGGACAAGAGGTAGCTTAAATTGCAAAATTATGTAAAATATGGTATAATATGGATAAGTGTAAGATCTTTGAAATTCAATCTTTTCCCCTATCGAAGGCAATTGACTTGATAAGTCTTACAGAATTATTTTACATTGGAGGAAAGAAACATGCAAGAAAACGTTAAGAAGATTCTGGCTGAAATCGAGGAAATTCGGAAGCAGAAGTACCAAGCGGAGATTGACCGGCAGATCCAGATCATCCAGACAGCTCTGCTAGCCTTTTTAGAGCAGAAAAAGAAAGAATACGAAAACCTGGAGCGTGCAACGATTCGCAACCAGCGTCCGAGCGAGGTGAAGTTCAGCTTCAAGATGGACGCAGAAATCCTGCCGGAGGTCGCTCAGACAATTTTCGAGAATTTGGGCCTCAAGGTTTGCAGCTCGGAGACCCAGAGCATCTATGGAATCTTTAAAGTGTAACCATGCATGTGGAGGAACCTGGCACAAATGCTAGGTTCCTTCGTTTTTTACTTGCAATTTTAATGGATTAAGAAAAAAGAGGATTCCTTCTTTCTTGCGTTTTATCTAAAAAATGTGTATAATGTTAACTAGGTGAAAAATATGGAGAAAATAGGTTTTACAATAGGAAAATTTGCTCCTTTTCATAAGGGACATGAATACTTAATTGAAACAGCTTTGAAACAAACAGATAAAGTTTATGTAATTGTTAATGATGCACAAGAAATAAATACGCCAATCGAAACAAGAGCAAAATGGATCAAAGATCAATATCCGCAAGTAGAAATTATTTATGGTTACCATCCTCCAAAGCAATATGGAATGGACGATAAAAGTGTTGCAATCCAAATAGAATATTTAAAAGAACTAACCAAAGGGATTCATCCAACTCACTTTTTTAGTAGTGAACCATATGGAGCGAAAGTTTCAGAATATATGCAAGTAGAAGATTGTCGTGTTGATCCACAAAGAAAAAATGTTCCAATTAGTGCGACAATGATTCGACAAGATCTAGAGAAAAACAAAAAATATATCAATGAAGAAGTCTATCAAGAAATCAAAGATCAATTTCAAAAGAAGAAGGGAGAACAAGAATGAAAAGAAAAACAAAAATTATCCTAATTGTTTCGATTATTATCTTTCTTATCCTCTTTGCGTTTGTTAGTAGAAGAATTGATACAGCAAGAATCGAACAAGGAAAGATGCCAATCTTTTGCACGAAAATGGCAGATGTTGGAGATGGTGGAAGTGAGATCTATATTGGACTTGGATACAAAGTAATTAAATATGATAAATCCAATGGATTTCAAAAAATCGAAATTGGAGGATGGAATTTAGAATATGATCCTAATTTAGGAGAGGATCTAGAGCAAGATTCAGAAAATATGAATGAGATAACCGAATAAAAATGTATAAAGCATTCAAACTTGGAAAGAATAGATAAAAAAGAAACAAAGGAGTGTATCTATGGAAAATCTATTAACCGATTTGAATGCTTTTTTAAGCGATTTAAATGTATTTTATCGAAAATTACAAAATTATCATTGGAACGTGAAGGGAAAGTATTTCTTTGTTGTTCATGCAAAGCTTGAAGAATATTATGAAGAAGTAAATGAACAAATTGATGAAATGGCAGAACATATTTTAGCATTAGGAGGACAACCTTTGGGAACTTTGCAAGACTATTTAAATACAACCAAAATTACAGAAGCGAAGAATGAAAAGATTGAATATGTTCGTGTTTTTGAAGAATTAATTCAAGATTATTCTAAGTTACTTCAAGATGCAATTCAAATTAAGAAAGATGCTGATGCGATCGAAGAACATAAAACATCAACTTTCATGGACGATATAATTGGAAGTTATTCGAAAAACATATGGATGTTAAAACAAAGTATGGAATAAAAGGAAAGTATATGGATGACCTAATTAAGGCAATTCGAAAAAACGAATTTCAAATATATTTACAACCGAAGTTTGACACAAGGACGGAGAAAATAGTAGGAGCTGAAGCTTTGATTCGAAAACAAATCAAAAATAGAATGATTTTGCCAAATGAATTTATTCCACTTTATGAAGAAACCGGTTGGATTACAATTTTAGACATGTACGTGTTGAGAGAAGTATGTAAGCTACAAAAAAAGTGGAAGGAAGCAAACCTTCCACTTTTTCCAATTTCCATAAATGAATCAAGACATCACTTAAAAAATCCAAATCATGTGAAGGAATTAGAAGAAATTTTAAGGCAAGAAGAAGCAAATCCAAGACTGATTGAGTTGGAAATGACAGAAACCACTGTGGTAGAAGACATTGAAGTCGCCAAAAAAGCAGCGGAAGCAGTGAAAAAAATAGGTTTTCTTGTATCGATGGATGACTTTGGAACTGGTTATTCGGCTTTTAATGTTTTAAAAGATATTGAAATCGACATTTTAAAAATTGATAAAACTTTTTTTGATGAGTTGGAAAAAAACAAAAGAGCCCAAATCATTGTTGAATCGATCGTAAAAATGTGCAAACGTTTAAAAACAAAAACTGTGGCAGAAGGAATTGAGACAAAAGAACAAGTTGATTTTTTGAAGAGAATTCACTGTGATATCATTCAAGGTTACTATTTTTCAAAGCCACTATCCATTAAAGAGTTTGAAGATAAATATTTAAAAATTGATCCAGAAATAGAGTTGCAAAAAGAATGAAATAGGAATAAGATAAAAGAAAAAAACACAAAAGAAGGAGGAAAAGCAAAATGAATACGCAAGTCTTATTAGGACTATTCATCCCATTTGCCGGAACGGTATTAGGTAGTGGAATGGTTTTCTTTCTGGGAAAAGAAATGAAAAGTCAACTACAAAAACTTTTGTTAGGCTTTGCTTCCGGAGTTATGATTGCAGCATCTGTTTGGTCTTTGTTAATCCCCGCGATTGATATGGCAGAAGAACAAGGAAAAGTGGGATGGATCGCACCAGCGATTGGTTTTTTACTCGGTATGCTATTTTTACTAGTTCTTGATAGTATCATTCCCCATATGCATTTGGATAAAGAAAAGCCAGAAGGTGTAAAAGCAAAATTAAAGAAAACAACGATGTTAGTATTGGCTGTAACATTACACAATATTCCAGAAGGAATGGCTGTCGGAGTTGTGTTTGCAGGAATGATGGTGGGAAATACCAGTATTACAATGGCAGGGGCTCTTGCTTTAGCAATTGGTATTGCTATTCAAAATTTCCCAGAAGGTGCCATTATTTCAATGCCTTTAAAAAGTGAAGGAGTTTCCAAAACAAGAGCCTTTCTTTATGGTGCTTTATCTGGTATTGTAGAACCAATTGGAGCACTTTTAACTATTTTATTAACCAATTTAGTTGTTCCAATTCTTCCGTATCTGTTAGCTTTTGCAGCAGGTGCCATGATCTATGTAGTCGTAGAAGAGTTAATACCAGAATCACAGATGGGAGAACATTCGAACATTGGAACAATTGGTGTAGCAATTGGATTTGTGGTTATGATGATCTTAGACGTAGCGTTAGGATAAAAGAAAAATCAAAGACAGTAATGAATCGATTACTGTCTTTTGTTATGAAACGGAAACAAGAAAAAAACAAGAAACAAAAAGAAAATAGGGCATATAATGAAGTAAAAGAATTTAGGAGGAAGGTTAATGATGCAAAATGCTATTCGAAACTCATTAGAGCTACATATTTTCTTTGCAAGAATCATGAAAGAACATTCACTCTTCTTACAAGCAGGATTTCAACCAATAAGCAATGATTTCATTTGTGAAGCACAATGGTACAAAGGAGAATTTGAAAGGCTTTTGTTAGATACGGTTCGATTCAGTAATCATGTACTTCGTTCTGCTGTCATCAATTCAGGGGAGATTGTAACTTCCTATACCTATGGAGCTGAAAAAAAGACAGCAGCATTTACAGGAATTTTGATTGACAAAAGTATTACCTTACAAGAATTAAGACTGCAACCAGGAGATAGTAATCAAATAGATCCGATCTTAATGGAGTATGTTCATGAATTGAATAGGAGAGCTTTATCCCTATTAGATGGATTAATTGATTTGAAAGAAAGAATTCTAAGAGAAGTATTAGCCTGCAGGTTATTTACGGCAAATTATCCACTTTTATTAGAACATATTATTCGAGAAGCAAAACGATATCGAAGATCCATCGAAATGATTGAAAATGGCCAAAACATAGAAGAAAATGAAAAGGAAACAGAGCTATTTTGGAATCAAATCATGATGGAACATGCTTTATTTATACGAGGACTATTGGATCCAACTGAAGAAACATTAATTAGCACAGCAGATACATTTGCGAAAGAATATGAAAATCTATTAAAAGAAGCTCAAAGTGCAACAGATCAAACGATTCAATCGCTTACCAATCAAACCATCGAAGAGACAACAAAATATCGTGATTTTAAAAAGGCTGGAACGGAAGGAATTACACAATGTAAAATACGATCCATCATTCTACCACTTTTAGCAGATCATGTACTAAGAGAAGCAAATCATTATCTAAGAATTTTAAAAGAATAACCAAAAAAGTAGACCAGACGAAACGTCTGGTCTATGCACATTCCTCCATTCACTTTTCTGGATTTTTTGGGTTAGTTAAGTTGCGTGTTTGCTTCCGCTTATTCTTCCAATAGTACAGATCTTGATCTGCGATTTTGATAACATCTGAGATATCTTGATAACCGGGTTCACAATGTGCGCTACCCATTGAAATATAGGGAAAACGAGGCTCCAATTTACGTGCTTCTTCAATCTTCTCAATGAAACGGTGTTGTAGTTCTTCTGCAGAGTTATAGTCGGTTAAGATAACGCAAAACTCATCTCCACCAATTCGATAACACTTACCATGATTTCCATAAACTTCTTTAATGATGCTTCCAAACATACTGAGAATCGTGTCTCCAAAATGATGGCTAAAAGTATCATTAATAGACTTAAAACAATCGACATCAAATAAAAGAATGGTTACTGGAAAAGAAATATGTTCCAAATAAAGTTTGTAGCTCCGTTGGTTTAACAATTGTGTGAGATAATCGATATACATCGTGATTTCGTTATAATAAATATAAACGAAGACGGATGCCATTCCAATCGTTAACCAAGTCGTTTTTAAATTAGGATATGCAAACTGGATAGACATTCCTATAATGATGAAGGATACAATCAACAGGATAATGATTCCATTTTTGTTTTGATAATATTTGCTAAACAAAAATAGTTTTTGGAAAAAGTAAATCGAAGTTAAAGCAAAGGTAAGCAAAAAGAGGTTGTAAAAATCTCCGTAATGGAAATAGCCTGCATCATCTACTAGAAAAACAAAGCCATAATTCATCGATAGGAATTCGAAGATGGTATGAACAACGAGTAAGATAATAGGAAAGATGTCAAAAACTATTTTTGACTTTTTGGAGATCGAAAAAATCATTTGAGCATAGATGACAAAAAAAGTAGGAGTAATCGACAATTCCAAAAATTTTACAAACTTATGTAAAGTAATAATATCTTCTCGAGCCACTCCATTCATACAAATGCTTAACCATTCACAAAAGGTTGCTATTCCAAGTAAGAAATAAATGATGATAAATACTTTCCGCTTGTTTTTTAGCATATTTTTGTTGCAAAAGATAATGCTTAACATTAGAACGAGAAGTGATAGAGTCATATAAATTGTGCAATAGTAATAACTCATTGGGTTTCCTCCATTTCATAAAACCTTAATCAGTGAATTACTTATAATTATATGCAATTGAGAATGTGCTGTCTCCAAAATATATGGATTTTATGTAATCCATTATAACAAATTTTTCCCTAGAAATCAATGCCTGAAGGAAAGAGAAAAAGCAAAAGAAGCAATACTTTAAGATAAAAATATTGCTTTTAAATTGCATTTAACTTTTCACTTGACGTTTTTTCTATGCAAAAGTAAATGCTTTTTCTTTTGCAAAACATTCTTGACAAATCGAAAATTGCGTATTAAAATAGTTAGGTCGCGAACTAAAAGGAGGAGTAATTTTGGAAAAATATGAAATTGGAAAATACATTCACATTGTTTCCAGACAGATTAAACGAAATATGGATGAGACACTGAACGATTACCATGTAACAGGTGTACAATCTAGAATCATACAATATATCTATAAAAAATCAAAAGAACAAGAGGTTTTTGCTAAAGATATTGAAGAAGAATTTAATATGAGGAAAGCAACCATTGCTGGAATCATTCAATTAATGGAAGCTAATGGACTAATTGAAAGGGAAGCAAAAGAAGAAGATTCTCGATTAAAAAGAATTCAATTAACGCCAAAAGCGTTAGAAATTGAAAAAGTGATTGAGGAACAAATTAACTGTGTTGAAAAAAAGCTAATTAATGGTATGAAAAAAGAAGAACAAGAATTGTTCTTGCAATTCTTAAAAAAAGCATCCAATAACTTATGCCACTAAATATTTCAATAAGCTTAGGGAAATTTAGAAAAAGAAAGGAGAAAAAAATGTTAAAAAAATTAGCAAGCTATGTAAAAGAATATAAAAGAGATGCCATCTTAACCCCTCTTTTTGTGATTTCAGAAGTTGTGATGGAGGTTATTATTCCTGTATTAATGGCAAATATCATTGATATTGGAATTAAAAATGGAGATGTTCACTACATCTTAGAGATGGGTGTATTGCTTATCATTTCAGCTATTTTATCGTTGACTTTTGGAATGCTATCCGGAAGATTTGCAGCAAAAGCATCAGCAGGCTATGCAAAAAATTTAAGAAAAGCAATGTTCCATAAAGTACAAGATTACTCTTTTGAGAACATTGATAAATTTTCTACTTCTAGCTTAGTAACGCGTATGACGACAGATGTTACCAACGTACAAATGGCTTTTCAAATGATTATCCGAATTCTGGTAAGAGGCCCAATTATGATGATTTTTGCACTTTTAATGGTAATGTCCATTAGCACGAAATTATCAGCAATTTTCTTTGTAGCCATTCCAATTTTAGGAGCCATTCTATTCTATATTGCGATTAAAGCACATCCGAATTTTGAAAGAGTCTTCAAAAAATATGATCATTTGAACCGAGTCGTACAAGAAAATGTATCAGCAATTCGAGTTGTAAAAGCATATGTTCGAGAGTCTTTTGAAGAAAAGAAATTTAAAGAAGTAAATGATGAAGTATATGAGAACTTCAAAAAAGCAGAAAAAATCGTTGCTTTTAATGGACCAGTCATGCAATTTACCATTTATACTTGTATCTTATTAATTTCTTGGGTTGGAACGCAATTAATTGTTGGTGGAGAAATGCGGAACCGGTCAATTATCGAGTATTATTACATATGCATGGCAAATCCTTGCAAGTTTAATGATGCTTTCGTTTGTATTTGTTATGATCATTATGGCGCAATCATCAGCAGAAAGAATTATTGAGGTAATTGAAGAAGAACCAACCATCAAGAATAAAGAAACACCAATTCAAGAAGTAAAAGATGGTTCGATTCAGTTTAAAAATGTTAGCTTTTTATACAGTGATGAAAAAATAGCAGATAAATATGCATTGCGTAACATCAATTTGGATATTAAAGCAGGAGAGACCATTGGGATTATTGGAGGAACAGGAAGTTCCAAATCAACCTTAGTTCAATTAATTCCAAGACTTTATGATGCTACCAAAGGAAGCATTAAAGTAGGAGGAATCGATGTAAAAGATTACGATATTCATGTCTTACGAGATGCAGTGGCAATGGTGTTACAAAAAAATGTATTATTCTCAGGAACCATTGCGGAAAACTTAAGATGGGGTAACAAAGAAGCTGATCAAGAAGAACTAGAAGAAGCTTGTAAATTAGCACAGGCAGATGGCTTTATCAAAGAATTCCCAAGCAAATATGAAACTGTATTAGATCAGGGTGGTACTAATGTTTCAGGAGGACAAAAACAAAGAATTTGTATTGCAAGAGCTATCTTAAAGAAACCAAAAATATTAATTCTAGATGATTCAACAAGTGCTGTTGATACCAAGACAGATGCATTAATTCGAAAAGCTTTCCGAGAAGAAATTCCGAATACAACCAAAATCATTATTGCACAAAGAGTTTCTTCTGTCGAAGATGCAGACCGAATTGTCGTATTAAATGATGGAAAAATTGATGGAATCGGTACTTCAGAAGAACTATTAAAAACGAATTCCATTTATCGAGAAGTCTATGAATCGCAAATGAAAGGAGGAGATGAAGATGACAATGCAAAAAACGAAAGGTAAAAAAAGAAAAACTATTAAAAGATTATTAACCTATGTAACAGAAGGATACAAAATTCAATTAGTAGTCGTTTTGATTAGCATTATCGTTAGTGCATTAGTTGGTGTAATTGGTACTCAGTTTATCAAATATCTCATCGATGACTTTATTACTCCTCTTGTACAAAGCCAGATGCCAGATTATACTGCATTATTCAATGTGATTATGATCATGGCAGGCATCTATTTAGTTGGGGTTATTTGTACTTATACCTATAACCGATTAATGATTAACATCTCCCAAGGTGTTTTGAATAAAATTCGTAAGCAAATGTTTAGTCATATGCAAAAATTACCAATTCGCTATTTTGACAGCCGTACCCATGGAGAAATCATGAGTACCTATACAAATGACGTAGATACTTTAAGACAAATGTTAAGTCAAAGTATTCCACAGGTTTTCTCGGCATGTATTTCAATGGTAGCAGTTTTGATTGCAATGTTTGCTACCAATCTATATCTAACACTTGTTGTATTAGCAATGGTGATTCTGATGGTATTTGTATCCAAATATTTGGGTGGCAATAGCTCAAAATACTTTGTTAAACAACAAGAAGACATTGGAAAAGTAAATGGATACATTGAAGAAATGATGGAAGGACAAAAAGTTGTCAAAGTATTTAATTATGAAGAAGAATCCAAAGAAAAATTTGATGATTTAAATGAACAATTATGTGATAGTATGACAAAAGCCAATCTATATGCCAATATTTTAATGCCATGTATTATGAATATTGGTAACTTAGGATATGTATTGGTAGCTGTTATCGGAGGAATTTTATCTGTAAATGGAATCTTATCTATCGGAAGTATTGCTGCTTTCTTACAATACGTAAAAGCTTTTACCAATCCATTAGGTCAAGTTTCGCAACAAATGAACTCCATTATTATGGCTTTAGCAGGTGCAGAAAGAATCTTCGATTTAATTGATCAAGAAGAAGAAATTGATGAAGGATATGTAACTTTAGTAAATGCTAAAATGGAAAACGGCAAGATCGTCGAAACAGAAGAAAGAACTGGTATGTGGGCATGGAAACATCCTCATCAAGATGGAAGAATCACCTATACAAGACTTCGTGGACAAGTGGAATTTGAAAATGTACAATTCGGTTATGAGAAAAATAAAAGGATTTTGCATGATATTACTCTTGCAGCAAAGGAAGGGCAAAAGGTATCTTTCGTGGGAGCAACAGGTGCTGGTAAGACTACAATTACCAATTTGATCAATCGTTTTTATGATATTCAAGAAGGAAAGATTCGTTATGATCGAATCAATATCAGAAAGATCAAAAAGAGCGATTTACGAAGATCATTGGGAATGGTTTTACAAGATACCAATTTATTTACAGGAACCATTAAAGATAATATCCGATACGGAAAATTAGACGCAACGGATCAAGAAATTATCGATGCAGCGAAACTTGCTAATGCACATAATTTTATTAAGAATTTACCACATGGATATGATACGGTTATTAGTGGAAATGGAGAAGGATTATCACAAGGACAAAAGCAATTATTATCCATTGCAAGAGCCGCTTTAAATAACCCACCGGTATTAATCTTAGATGAAGCAACTTCTAGTATTGATACAAGAACAGAGAAGATTGTGCAAGAAGGTATGGATAAATTGATGAAGGGAAGAACCGTATTTGTTATTGCTCATAGACTTTCAACCATTAAAAATTCAGATACCATTATTGTATTAGATCATGGTAAGATTATTGAAAGAGGAAATCATGAGGAATTAATTGCACAAAAAGGAACCTATTATGGACTATATACTGGTGCAATTGAGATTGATTAAGAAAAAACAGAATAGTTTTACTATTCTGTTTTTTTATAGAAATAAATCCACGAGAACTAGTTTTCTTTCGAAAAATACTACACAAAAGAAAAAAAATATGTTAAAATGACTTAGATATGAGAAATAAAAAAGGAGGAATGAACAATGTCAGGACATAGCAAATGGCATAATATTGCAGCCAAAAAAGGAAAAGCAGATGCTGCAAGAGGAAAAATATTTACAAAACTAGGAAGAGAATTATTAATTGCTGTAAAACAAGGTGGTCCTGACCCGGCAGGAAACGCAAAGTTAAGAGATGTTATTGCAAAATGTAAAGCAAATAACATGCCAAATGATACAATTACCAATGCAATTAAAAAAGCTTCTGGAGCTGGAAATAATGAAAACTATGAAGAAGTTGTTTATGAAGGATATGGACCAAATGGAGTAGCGGTTATTGTAGAAGGAAGTACAGACAATCGTAATCGTACAGCAGCAGATGTAAGACACGTTTTTGATAAAGCTGGTGGAAATTTAGGAACAACTGGATGTGTATCCTATTTATTCAATAAAAAAGGAGTTATCGTTATCGATAAAACCACTACAAACTTATCTGAAGATGAGTTAATGTTATTAGCAATCGATAGTGGAGCAGAAGATTTTTCCGTAGAAGAAGAATGTTATGAAATAACGACGGCACCAGAGGATTTTTCTACTGTTCGAGAAGCATTAGAAAAAGAAGGATTAGAATTCTTAGAAGCAGAAATTCAAATGATTCCTTCTACCTATATCACACTAGATGAAAAAGGAGCAGAAAGAATGCAAAAGTTATTAGATAACTTAGATGATCTAGATGATGTAGCAAATGTATACCATAACTGGGAAGAATAAAATAAAAATAGAAATAAAAGAATAAAAGCAAAGCAAAAAAAGAGTCATAAAAAAGAGGAGAAGAGCATATAGTTTAATATAGGCTCTTCTTTTTTGTGCTCAAAAAAAGACAAGCTAAGGAGATGAAAAAATGGAAGAAGAAATTCTACGATATTTTCCGAGAGAATTAGGAGAAGAAATTCGAAATACGAAACAAAAAGACGATTTAGAAGAAATTCGCCTTCGTGTGAATCTTCCGGTTCTTTTAAGATGTACAAGTCAAGAGAAAAGATTAAACTATCAAATGACTTCTCAAAAAATGCAAGAAATTTTAGAAAGAATGTGTGAAAATTCGATCTATTCTTATCAAGAACAAATTTGTCAAGGATATGTAATTTTGCCAAATGGAGATCGTGTTGGAATAACGGGAAATGCGGTTGAAACCAAAGGAGAGATCACCCATTTATCCTATATTTCCAGTATGAATATTCGTATTGCAAGAGAAAAGAAAGGATGGAGTAAGGAAATTTTACCTTATGTTGTAAAAGCATGGGAAAATCAAATTCGAAACACATTAATTGTTTCTCCACCAGGAAGAGGAAAAACTACGTTATTAAGAGATTTAATTCGTATGTTAAGTAATGGTGTAGATGATCTAGGATGGAAGGGTGCTAATATTAGTGTTGTAGACGAAAGAGGAGAAATTGCAGCAATGGATCACGGGATTCCCAAAAAAGATGTGGGAATTCGAACCGACATTTTAGATCATGTTAAAAAATCTGTTGGGATGAAGCTCTTGATTCGATCGATGGGGCCACAAGTTATTGCTGCAGATGAAATTGGATCCAAAGAAGATGTAGAAGCCATTCTTTATGCAGTCAATTCTGGCGTAAAAGGAATTTTTACAGCTCATGGAGATTCGATCGAAGAATTAAAGAAAAACCCTGAATTAAGGAAATTACTGGATCAAGGAGTTTTTGAAACAATTTTATACATCCGGATCTGATCGAAAAATTCAAAAGATTTCTTAAAGAAGTTCTAAAAAGAAAAAGAAAAACATATATATATTAGAAAAGAGGACAAGAGGGAAAACAAAAGAAAAGGGGAGAAGAAAGATGTTAGAAATGAAATTATTTTTATTATTTGCAATTGCCATAACTTGTACAGGAATTGGTTTTTTGCTAGCCAAAAAATACAAGGATCGATTAAAGGAATTAAAAGATTTAAGATTGGCTATGACAATTTTGGAGACGAAAATGAAATTAACGAAAGAGCCAATCGGTCATATCTTTGAAGAAATTTCGAATCAATTAGAAACGAGAAATATTGCTCAGTTGTTTTTACAAGCAGCTGACCATATGGAATATACCACAGCAAGTAGTGCATGGAATGAAAGTTTAACCATAACGAGGACAAACCTAACCAAAGAAGATATTGAGATGTTAAGAACATTTGGTAAAATGCTAGGAAAAACGCGGAATCGAAGGTCAGTTAAAGGAAATTGAGTTAACCAATATTTTATTAGACGAACAAGCAGAAGATGCCCGTATTAAGAAAAAGAAAAATGGAAAGATGTATCAATCACTAGGAGTGATTTCTGGACTAGCAATTTGTATTATCTTAATTTAACGCTAAAGGAGGAATACAAAGTGAATATTGATTTACTATTTAAAATTGCGGCAATTGGTATCTTGGTAGCTGTTCTCCATCAAGTACTGGTAAGAGCAGGAAGGGAAGATCAAGCAATGATGACAACACTTGCTGGACTAGTGATTGTTCTAAGTATGGTGATTAAAGAAATAAGTTCGTTATTTGATACGGTACGAACCATATTTGGACTGTAAATCGTGGAGGGAGAGATGGATCTTGTCAAAATGATAGGAATACGGATTAATTTCCGTTGTTCTGATAATAATTTTAAAACAGTACCGTCCAGAATTTGCAATTTACATATCGCTGGCTGCCCGGTATACTTTTACTTTCTATGGTTATCGGAAAAATAGCCGACATCGTTCAACTATTAGAAAATTTAGCGAATCGATCCTCTTTTCATACAAATTTTATTTTGCTTCTTTTAAAAATAACAGGAATTGCTATTTTGACTGAATTTGCAGTAAGTGTTTCCAAAGATGCAGGAGAAAGTGCAATTGCAAGTAAGATTGATTTGGCTGGAAAAGTTATGGTGATTTCTTTATCGGTTCCGATTTTAACTAGTTTAGTAGAAACCATAACAAAACTATTACCATAAGGAGAAATGATGAAGAATGTAAGAAAAATGATTTTATGGTCTTTCTTAATTTTCTTTCTGATGATGTGTTTTCCACTAACTTCTTATGCAACAGAGAATGAAGAAGAAACATTAAGCCAAGAAGATTTGCTAGAATCACAGATGGACGAGCTTAAAATTAGTGATTTTCTACAACAGGGAAAACAATACACAGAAGAGGTATACGGAGAGATCGATTTTCAGGAAGTTCTAACAAATGCTTTTTCAGGGAAGATCAACCATGAAGAAATTTTTCAAGGAATTTTTCAACAAGTTGGAAAAGAAGGACTTGAAAATGTAACATTGATCCTAAATATTTTAATCATTATTATCATTCATAGCATTTTAAGAAGTTTTACGGAAGGATTAGAAAATAAAGGGATTGGAAAAGTTGCCTATTTTACGCAATATATCTTAATTGCTACGATTATTTTAACGAGTTTTACGCAAATTATTGAAATGGTGAAAGATTCCATCGAAAACTTAACTGGATTTATGAATTGCTTAATTCCAATTCTGATTACGTTATTAGTAACAACGGGATCTTTTGCAAGTGCTGGAATGCTAGAGCCAGTCCTACTATTTTTAATTACATTAATCGGAAACTTGATGAATGTAGTGATTCTTCCTTTAATTTTAGCGTCTACGGTTTTAATTTTAGTAAGTAATTTAGGAAAACAAGTACAGGTAGATAAATTAGCAAAATTTTTTCATAGTTCAGCAATTTGGATCTTAGGAGTTGTCCTAACTTTATTCGTTGGAGTTGTTTCTCTTGAAGGAAGTTTAACAAGCAATGTCGATGGAATTACTGCGAAAACAACAAAAGCAGCCGTAAGTTCTTTTGTTCCAGTTGTAGGGAAAATATTGGGAGATGCTGTTGATACGGTAATTGGATGTAGTTCCATTTTAAAAAATGCAGTTGGCATCATTGGATTTATCGTCATTTTGGGAATTTGCATTGGACCGATTATCAAACTTACCATTATGATGGCTCTATACTACCTCACTGCTGCTGTCTGTCAGCCAATTGCAGATGAAAAAATTATACATATTTTAGAACAAATGGGAGGCACTTTTAAAGTTCTATTAGCCATATTATGTAGCATTTCGGTCATGCTCATTATTGGGGTGGCATTAGTAATGAAAATTTCGAATGCTGGATTAATGTATCGATAGGAGAAAGAAAATGGAGTGGTTTCAAAGTTGGATTAATCAAATTGTATTAGCTGTCATTATTTGTGTTATCATTGAACTTCTTTTACCGGAAAATGCAAGTAAGAAATATGCGAAAACCGTTATTGGAATCTATATGCTTTTTTCCATTTTTTCGCCAATTGCAAACTGGATCGATCAACAAGAGTGGAAAAATTTTTCTGTAAATTCTGCTTTTCAGGAATATGAAGAAACAACACAAACAAGTGCTTCACTGGGAGAGAGTGGAATTGAAAATGTTTATGAAAAAGAATTGGAGAAAAGCATTTCAAAAAGTTTAGAAGAAATGGGATATCGAGCAGGAGTTATTCAGATTCAAATCAAAAAGGATGGAAGTTATGCCTTAGAAGGATTGGAGATTGAGGATCTTGAAAAAATAGAACCAATTCTAGAAGGAATGCCGGTAACTGAAGGTGAGAAAAATGAAATCAAGCAAATGCTCAATGAAAGCTACGGAATTGAAAAAGAACAAATTACATTGAAAGAAAAGGAGAGATAGAAGATATGGGAAGTTGGAAAGAAAAAATAAAAGGAATCTTTCAAAAACAACGGAGTGGATCAAAAAAGAAAAACGGAAAACTTGGTTGTTTTCTTAATCATTCTAATTATTACCGTAATTTGCATTAATGTAATTTGGAAAGAAGATAAAACCGAAGATTCTATACCGAAAGATAATAATGTAAAATTGGCACAAACAACAAGTCATATTGAAGAAGGAGAAAACATAACAATAAATGAGAGCGATTTAGAAAAAAGATTAGAAGAAATTTTAAAAAAGATGAATGGGGTAGAGGATGTGAAAGTTTTGATTACCTATTCGGAAACGAATCAAGTCGTTCCAATGTATAACGAAAAACAAAAAGAAACGATTACAACGGATAGCCAAGAAGGACAAAAAACAGAAACGGATACAACAAAAGAAGTCGTTTTTGAAGAGAGTGGAAGTACCAAAACCCCCGTATTGCAAACAACAAAACTTCCCAAAATGGAAGGCGCTGTGATTACTGCAAAAGGTGCAGAGAATATTGAAGTAAAAGCAAATATTATTCAAGCGGTTGAAGCTGCTACACGGATTAAGTTCTAATAAAATACAGGTTTTTGAAATGAAATAGAGAAAGGAGGTTTGAGACCAATGAAACGATTAAAGAAGAATCAAATCATTCTTTCGGTTACAGCCATTATGTTGATTGCAGCAGGTTACTTAAATTATACAGGAAAAGCAAATAATACGTTAGCAACAGGGACTTTATTAGATTCAGAAGAAATGGCAAGTATTGGAGATGCTACATTTGTTAGCAGTTCTGCAACAGCAAGTGAAAATGAAATGGAAAATGAGATAGGAGAAGAAGAGAACATACAGACAAATGTTGTTGTAGAAACAACAGCAGCAGAAGTAAACAATAGTGATGAAAGTGAATATTTTACGAAATCTCGTTTAGATCGTGACAAAATGTATGCGGCAACTCTTGATTCTTATCAAAAAATGATTGATAGTGAGCAAATGTCCACAGAACAAAAAAGTATTGCTCAAACGGAGATTCAAAATATTAACCAAGAAAAAAATGCAGTAATGATTACAGAAAATTTAATTAAAACAAAGGGATTTGAAGATGTAGTTCTGTTTGTAAATGTGGACAGTATTAGTGTAATTGTAAAAGCAGAGGGGTTAAGTGAAGAAGAAATTGCTCAGATTCAGAACATTGTATCACGAGAATTAAAGGCAAATGTTGAAAATATTCATATTAGCATGAAATAATATGACGAATATGTGACAAAAAGATGACAAATATATTAAATTATAAAAAATGGTGGAATGTACATTGAAAATCAAATAAAGATTTGGTAGAGTAGTTATTGTAAAGGAAACTGTTACAAAGGAGAAAAAGATGGAAAGTCAAAGAGGGATAACATTAGTAGCTCTTGTTGTATCAATCGTCATTATGGTAATTTTAGTTGGCGTAACAATTTCGGTAACAATTAATGATGGAGGTATTTTTTCACAAGCAAAAGAAGCTGCTGATCGTACGGAAAATCGAATTGATTATGAAACAAATGAATTGCCAACACAAATGCAAGATTTTGTAAACGAATCACTACAAAATTTATTTGGAAAATAAGGAAATAGGATAGATGAAAAGACTGTATGAAGTACATACAGTCTTTTTGCGTAAAATAATGGAAAACTATTGAAAAAAGAGAAAAAACATGATAGAATATTTCCATATTGAAAAGCGAAAATAAAGGACAAGATTGATATAGGAAAATCGACAGAGAGCCAAAAAAATAGCTGAGATTTTGGTAGAAAAATGCTATATGAATTATCACCTTTTAGCTGTGTCTCTGAAAACAGTAAGAGATGCCGTAACTTTGCGTTAAAAGAAATGAAGAGAAAAGAGAAATCTTTTAAATTAGGTGGTACCGCGGAACATATGCCATTTCGTCCTATTATTGGGAGGAAATGGTTTTTTTGTTTGATTTTAAGAAAAGGAGAGATGAAAGATGGAAGAGAAGAAAGATTACAGTCAAACACTAAATTTACCACAAACGGATTTTCAAATGAGAGGAAATTTACCAGAAAAAGAGCCAAAAATATTAGAAAATGTTTTTGAAAAAGGTCTTTATGAAAAAATGCTTAAAAAGAACGAAGGAAAAGAGCCATTTGTTTTACATGATGGACCTCCTTATGCAAATGGAGAAATTCATATTGGCCACGCTTTAAATAAAGTTTTAAAAGACACAATTGTAAGATATAAAAACTTAAAAGGATTTTATACACCATATATTCCAGGCTATGATACCCATGGTATGCCAACTGAGAAGAAAGCAATTGAAAAATTAGGATTAAATCGAGATGAAATTCCAGTTACAAAATTCCGTGATACTTGTAAGCAATTTACCATGGAATATAAAGATAAACAAACCGAAGGTTTTAAAAGATTAGGTGTATTAGGTGATTGGGAAAATCCATATATTACTTATCAGCCACAAATGGAAGCAAGACAAATTGGTGTTTTTGCGACCATGTATCAAAAAGGATACATCTATAAAGGATTAAAACCAGTTTATTGGTGTACGGATTGTGAAACCGCTTTAGCAGAAGCAGAAATTGAATACAAAGATGTGACATCCAATACCGCTTATGTAAAATTTCCAGTAAAAGATAGCAAAGGATTATTTGATGCAACGAATGCATTCGTTGTGATCTGGACGACAACTCCTTGGACATTACCAGGTAATACCATGATTGCAGTTGGACCGAACTTTACTTATGCTGTTGTTGAGGCAGGAAAAGAAACCTTAATTTTTGCAAAAGATCTTGTAGAAGAAGTGATGAAAATTGCAGGAATTACCGAATATAAAATTGTAAAAGAAATTCCAGGGGAAGAATTAAAAGGCGTTATCTGTATGCATCCATTTTTAGACCGTGAATCCAAAGTAGTTCTTGGAAGCGAAGATACCGTTGATGTCGAATTAGGAACTGGTACAGGTTGCGTACACTGTGCACCAAGCTATGGTAAAGAAGACTATTTATTAGGTCTAAGAGAAAATAGTGACATCATTGTTTTAGTTGATAGCAAAGGTGTTCAAAGAGGTGAAGGTGCAGGACCATTTAAGGATATGTATTATGCAAAATCCGACAAAGAAATCATCAAATGGTTAGATGAACATGGAAGACTATTAGCAAGTCAACCGGTATTACACTCTTATCCACATTGCTGGAGATGTAAAAAGCCAGTTATTTTCCGTGCAACGAGTCAATGGTTTGCTTCTGTTGATGGGTTCCGAAAAGAAACATTAGAAGCAATCAAAACCGTAAAATGGTATCCTTCTTGGGGAGAAGAGAGAATTAGCAAAATGGTTGAAGACCGTAATGACTGGTGTATCTCTCGTCAGAGAACTTGGGGTGTTCCAATTCCAGTATTCTATTGTGCTAACTGCGAAAAAGAATATGTTACAGATGAGTCATTAAAAAAGGTACAAGAAATTTTCCGTGAAAAGGGATCGAATGCGTGGTTTGAATTATCAGAAGAAGAATTAATGCCAAAAGGTGCAAAATGCTCTTGCTGTGGATCAACAAAATTTAAGAAGGAAACGGATATCATGGATGTATGGTTTGATTCTGGCTCCACTCATGAATCTGTTTTAGCAGAAAGAGGATTACCACCAGCAAATATGTACTTAGAAGGTAGTGATCAATATCGTGGCTGGTTCCAATCTTCTTTATTAACATCTGTTGCAACAAAAGGAGTAGCACCATATAAAGAGGTACTAACCCATGGCTATACGGTAGATGAACAAGGAAGAAAAATGTCAAAATCAATCGGAAATGTCATCGCACCACAAGAAATTATCAAAGAATTTGGTGTAGATGTATTAAGACTTTGGGTTTTATCTTCTGACTATAAATCCGATGTTAGTGTTTCGAAAAATATTATGAAACAAGTAGCAGAAACCTATCGTAAAATTCGTAATACAGCTCGTTATATTTTAGGAAATATCAATGATTTTGATGTAAATGATCCAGTTCCTTATCAAGATTTATTAGAAATGGATCGTTGGGCATTAACCAGATTAAACAAACTTGTAAAAGATTGTACAGAAAGTTACGATCGTTATGATTTCCATGAAGCATATCATGCAATTAACTCTTTCTGTATCGCAGATATGTCAAACTTCTATCTAGACATTATTAAAGATCGTTTATATACATCAAAGAAAAATTCGTTAGAAAGAAGATCTGCTCAAACCGTTATGTATGAAATCTTATTAGCATTAGTTAAGATTTTAGCACCAATGACTTGCTATACGGCAGAAGAAATTTGGAGTTTTATGCCACATCGTAAAGGAGAAGAAGCAGAAAGTGTTATGCTTACATTCTATCCAGAAGTAAATCCAGCCTACGATGATCCAGAGTTAGCAAAAAAATGGAAACATATGATTGAATTAAAAGAACTTGTAGCAAAACGACTAGAAGATGCAAGAACAGAAAAAGTAATTGGACATTCGTTAAATGCAAAAGTAACCCTATTTGCAGAAGGAGAAGAATATCAATTCATCCAAGAAAACTTAGATACTTTGACACAGGTATTTATTGTTTCAGAACTTGTATTAGAAAAGAATGCAAGACATGATGAAGGTGAGAAAGTAGGCGTAAAAGTAGAACCAGCAGAAGGCGAAAAATGTGAAAGATGTTGGAAATATTCAAAAACAGTAGGAGAAGACAAAGAAAATCCAACGATTTGTCATGCTTGTAGTGAGGCTCTAAAAGATTAAACAAGGAGTGTAAGATGGAAAAAAGAAAAAAATCCAATATAGGATCCACTTTATTTACCTTAATCTTATTAATTGTTGTTTTTGGATTTATCTATCCAAGGTTTAGTTTTGGCTATTTCATGAAAAGTGTCCGAGAAAATGATACTTCGTCATTTTCTCGTGACCATGAAATAAAATATTCTGAACAAGCAAGTTACAAAATTGAAAACGAAGATTATTCAGATGCTCTTTTTTATCAAACTGTTTCGGTTATACCGAATACAACTTATCGTGTAAGCTGTATGGTAAAAACCGAAAACGTTGAAAATTTCGAAAATACAAAAACAGGAGGAGCACAAATTGCAATAGCAGGAACAAGTGAAAAATCAGAAAATGTCTATGGCACGCAAGATTGGAAGAGGATTGAATTATTGTTTAATTCTAAAAATCGAGAAGAAGTTAATATTGCTTTTCGATTAGGAGGATATAACGATGAATCCAAAGGTGTTGCCTATTTTTCAGATTTTAAAATGGAGCAAGGAGCGCAAGATTATGATAATAGCTGGTATTTTGCGTGCTTTGTCTTTGAAAGAATTGATGCTACCTATGAAGAAGACGGAGAGATAAAACACACCAAAGCAACTATGACACAAAGAAATCGAGAAGATATTTATGATGATATGAGTCGATTAAAAAGAACAATTCAAGAATTTTCAAAAGGGAAAATGGAAATTACTTATGATATTTTAACCATTTCAGATCCTGTTGCTTCACTTACCTATGACGAAGAAAATGGCTATTATATCGATGTTTATGATGTTTTAGAAAGTATTCAACCATACCTTGAAAAAACCGAATATGATCATTTGTTTTTGGCAAGTCCATTTGGTGATATTAATATGAGTGAAGAAACAGGTCTTCCTCTTTGGGTTGGGTTAGGTGGTATGGATTATAACGGAATTGGATATTCTAATGTTCGTTTGTCACAAGCCGAGAATGACTATACCTTGCGTTATGATACACGTATTAATACTTTCCCAGAAGAGGTTTTCTTACATGAGTTTTTGCACACACTAGAACGTAATGCGAAGGAGTATGGATATGAAGTGCCAGCGTTACATGACTATAGGCAATATGGATATGAAGACCAATCTTATATAGGACTAAAAGATTGGTATGAAGCATATATGCAAGGAGAAATTTTAGAAGAAGATGGAACAAAAGTAGGATTACCAGAGCAAGTCTATTCTTCAAAACCAGCTCAACTAAGTAATTTTCAAGTAGCAACAGAAGTAGAAGGAATCAAGGAAACAACAAATATCTTTGAAGAAGTTTTAAGTATTATTGAAAGAACCAAATACATTTTCAATCAGATTAATCATCAAGAAATCGAACAAACTGTAATAGGAGAAGCATAAGAGAGGCAGAAAAAATGAAAGTATCAGATTTTAATTATGAATTACCAGAAGAACTAATTGCACAGGTGCCATTAGAGAAGCGAGACGCTTCTCGTCTTATGGTACTTGATCGAACCAATCGAACGATTGAACATAAAACATTTCATGATATTGTAGACTATTTGGAACCAGGGGATTGTTTGGTACGAAATAATACAAAAGTAATTCCAGCAAGACTTTATGGTGAAAAGGAAGAAACAAAGGCAAAAGTAGAATTTCTTCTTTTAAAACAAATCGAAGGAGATGTATGGGAAGTAATGGTAAGGCCAGGAAGAAGATTAAAACCTGGCGTTATGGTAAACTTTGGAGAAGGTATTTTAAAAGCAGAAATTTTAGATTACTTGGATGGAGAAAATCGAAAAGTACGCTTTATTTATCAAGGAATCTTCAATGAAATTCTTGATCAAATCGGATTAATGCCTCTTCCACCGTACATTCATGAAAAACTAAAACAAAAAGATCGTTACCAAACTATTTATGCAAAATATGATGGGTCTGCAGCAGCTCCAACAGCAGGTCTTCATTTTACTGAAGAGATTTTTGAAGAAGTAAAGAAAAAAGGAGTAGAAGTAGCCAATGTTACACTTCATGTAGGAATTGGAACTTTTCGACCGGTAAAAGAAGAAACAGTGGAAGAACATGACATGCATACGGAACATTACTATATCAAACCAGAGGATGTAGAAAAGATTAATCGAGCGAAACAAGAAGGTCATCGTATTATTGCAGTAGGAACGACTTCTTGTAGAGTACTAGAATCAGTAGCAGATGAGAAAGGATACGTAAAACCAATAGAAGGCGATACGAATATTTTTATCTATCCAGGTTACAAGTTTAAATGTATCGATGCTTTGATTACGAATTTCCATCTACCGGAATCAACGTTATTAATGCTTGTATCTGCTTTAGCGGACCGAGAATTTATCTTAAAAGCATATAAAGAAGCAGTAAGAGAAAAATATCGTTTCTTTAGTTTTGGAGATGCAATGTTCATTAAATAGGAAAGAAAGAGATCAAAAAGAAATGTTTCAAAAAGAGCAAATTAAAGAATTTTTAAGAGAATTAAATTTGGATCCAAACGAATATTGTCTGATTGCAGGTGGAAGTCTAGTGATGCATGGAATTAAGCAAGAAACGGAAGATATTGATTTATGTGTTTCAGAAAAGGGATTTCAGTATTTACATGAACACTTTCAGGTTCAAAAAAGTACGAAAAATTATCCAAATCTATATGAAGTAACGGAAAATTTAGAAGTTGTTTTAGACACGAACTGGAATCAAAAAATTTGTTGGATTGAGAAAATTCCTTGTAATTCTATTTTAGAAGAATACCAATGGAAGAAAGAAAAAAATCGAGAAAAAGATCAAGAGATTTTAATGAAATTAGAGAAGTTTTTAAAACAGGTTAGTCAATATTATCAATGCTTGCCAGAAGAATTAACCGAACAAAAAATACAAGAATATCAAAATATAAGGAGAAAAGAATGAAACACGCAGTAACTTATGAATTACTACACCAAGATAAGAAAACAGGAGCGAGAAGAGGAATTGTACATACACCACATGGTGATATCCAAACCCCTGTCTTTATGCCAGTAGGAACACAAGCAACTGTAAAATCAATGACACCAGAAGAGTTAAAAGAAGAAGTAGGAGCTCAAATCATCTTATCCAATACGTATCATCTTTATTTAAGACCAGGAGATGAGCTGGTAAAAGAAGCGGGAGGACTTCATAACTTTATGAGATGGGATCGCCCAATTTTGACAGATTGTGGTGGATTTCAAGTATTTAGTCTAAGTGACCTTCGTAAAATTACTGAAGAAGGAGTAGAATTCAAATCTCACTTAGATGGATCCAAACATTTATTTACACCAGAAAAAGTTATGAAAATTCAAGAAAACCTAGGAGCAGACATTATCATGTCTTTTGACGAATGTGTTGAATATCCAGCAAGTTATGAATATACCAAACAATCGATGGAAAGAACGACAAGATGGGCAAAAAGATGTAAAGAAGCACATAAAAATATTGAGGAACAATCTTTATTTGGAATTATACAAGGTGGCTTTTATGAAGACTTAAGAAAACAAAGTGCAGAAGATTTAATTGCATTAGATTTCCCTGGATATGCAATTGGAGGAATTAGCGTGGGAGAGCCAAAAGAAGAATTCTTAAAAATGCTTTATTACACAGCACCTCTTATGCCAGAAAATAAACCACGCTATTTAATGGGAGTGGGAACGCCAGATTATCTAATCGAAGCAGCTCTTGCAGGAATTGATATGTGTGATTGTGTGTTACCAACTAGAATTGCCAGAAATGGAACTGCAATGACATGGAATGGAAAAGTAGTGGTAAGAAATGCAACTTATGAAAGAGATTTCACACCTCTTGATCCAGAATGTGATTGTTATACTTGCAAAAATTACACAAGAGCCTATATTCGTCATTTAGTAAAAACACAAGAAATTTTAGGAATCCGATTATTAAGTATTCACAACTTAAGATTCTTGACGAAACTAATGGAAAGAGTTAGAATAGAAATAGAGAATGACCATTTATCAGAGTTTCGTGACGAGTTTTACAAAAAATATGGTTATACAGAAGATTAAGGAGGATTATAAATGGAATTATTTGAAGAAGAAAATGTCCAAAAAGAAAAAAAGACCAAAAATTTGATCATGCTAGTAATCATATTACTTGTTATTTTTATTATCGTAGCAGCAGGTCTATTTATGTACATTTCACACTTACAATCCTTGAGACTAAAAGTTGTTGTTGATGGAGTTAGCCAATCAGCAGGAACAGATACCTATGTATTTGCTGAAGATGGAACACTTTATGTTTCTATCCGTGATTTTGCACCAATTGCAGGCTATTCTTATTATAACGGAGAGTATCGAAAATATACAGAGGATACATCCCAATGTAATGTTACTTCATCATTTGAGATTGCTTCCTTTGAAGTAAATAATAATGAATACTATAAAATACAACTTGACCAACCAGAAGAGTATCAATATTTTACGGCTTCAAAGCCAATCGTGCAAATGAATGGCAAATTATATGCTCCAGAAGATGCAATTGAGAAAGCTTTTAACGTAGCATTATCTTATACGACTGGAAATAATACAATTTCAATAGCAACACTAGACTATATTGTTACAACTTTTACAACTCGTTACACAACTTCTGCATTGGCAGGAAATACCAATACAGATTTTTCAATCAAGAAAGCAGCTTTATATAACTATGTAGTAACACTAAATGCAGAAAGTAAACTATATGGTGTAAGCACAATTGGAGCAGATGGAGAATTAGTTGAACTAATTGGAGATAAATATTCAAGTATTGAATTTATTGAGACAAGCCAAGATTTTGTTGTTACAACAGAAGACAATAAAAAAGGTTTAATTACAAACGATGGTATAACGAGAATTCGTCCAGAATATGATGAATTAAAAATCATTGATGATGAGTATAACCTATTTTTAATCAAGACTGGAACGAACTATGGTGTTATTAATAAGAGTGGAAGATATATCGTTTATCCAGAATATGAACAAATTGGAATCGATAAAACATTGTATCCAAGAGATGATATCAAGAACCAATATTTGCTATACGATAACTGTATACCAGTTTGCAAAAATCGAAAATGGGGTATTATTGATCGAACAGGAAAGATGATTGCTGAGGTTCAATATGATAGTATTGGATGTACTACTACAACACAAAGAGATCAAAGTGTTAATAACATCCTTTTAGTACAAGAATATGAAGGAATTGTAGTAGGAAAAGATAGACTTTATGGATTAATTAATTCCTTAGGAAATGAACTATTACCTTGTGCTTTACAAGAAATGTATTATAAAACAAGTCAAGGTGTAGATACTGCATATATGCTATATCAATCAGAAGAGCTTAATTTAGTTGACTACTTGCAATCAAATGGGATTGTAAAAGTAAATACAACGAATGGGCAAACAAACACCACGACAAATACGGTTAGTCAAAATACAACAACGAATACAGCAACAACGACTAACACTACAACAAATACCTCAAATGTAAATGGATTGCAAAATGATACCACGATGGTAACCAATACCAATGGATCAGGACAAACAACAACTGAAAATTCGACACAACAGCCAACAGGTCAAACAACTGCACAATAAAGGAGAACGAATATGGAATATATAGGAACATTTGTTACTGCAATTATTGTAATTCTTGTTTTCTATCTAGCTCAAATACCAGCAAGAAGACAGGATAAAGAGTTAAAGAAGATGCAGGACGAATTGAAGAAAAAAGATCGCGTTATTACCTATAGCGGGTTATGTGGTGAAATCGAAGAAGTTTTAGAAGACAGAGTGATCTTAAAGACAGAACCGGATAAAATTCGTATATCAGTTGAAAAATGGGCCGTTGCAGGAATTGACGAAAGAACTCTTGAGAAAAAAGAAGAGAAAGAAAATAAGAAACAGAACAAAAAAGAAGAACATCAATAATAAGAAAGAAAATAAAATAACAAAAAAAGAAAGAAAAGATAACAATCCACGGGTAGAACCCGTGGATTTTCATATCGGCCTATAAGGCCTTGTTACAAGCAACCGCTTAAGCGGTATCGTTTGACGGCTTTACGCCCGGTCGCTTGCGTCTTTATTACTTACCACCCTTAAAAGGGTCCTTATATTCTTTTATTGTTATCTGATCTGTCATCAAATCTTCTTTGAGTTGATTTTCTACATATCGGTATACTGCTGTCTTGTTATTTCCTACCGTACTAACATAATATCCTGTACACCAAAATGCTCTATTTCCATATTTATACTTTAAATTTGCATGCCTTTCAAATATTATCAATGTACTTTTTCCTTTCAAGTATCCCATGAATGATGATATACATAATTTTGGTGGTATGCTCACATACATATGTATATGGTCTGGACATGCCTTAGCATTTATTATTTCTACTTCTTTTCTTCTACATAGTTCTCTCAATATCAATCCTATTTCTTGTCTTAGTTTTCCATATATTTCTTTTCTTCTATATTTCGGTGCAAACACTATATGGTACTTGCATTCCCATGTTGTGTGTGCTAAACTGTCTGTGTATGGACTTTTCATACGTCCCACTCCTCTCATAATTAATATTTTAAGCCGTCAAACTTTTAATATTATATCATGTTTGGAGTGGGTATTTTTGTTACTTTGCTCAACGCTAAAAGCTTTCCGTTACCACGGGTATAACCCGTGGTTTACCCTTGAAGTTAAAAAGAAGAAAGAGAATCAGGAATCCTGATTCTCTTTCTCTTTTTCGACACGGAATTAATTGGGCTTGCTTATTGCGAAGTACTGCGGGCGATCTGGATATTCCAGTTGCAGACATTTCCATTCGACCTTTTCAGGTTTTTGGTCTGTTCCCCAACCAGGTTTATGAACCCATGAACCATCGAGATTTCGCCGAACAAGATGAAAGTCATAGCTGTAATAGGTTTCTTGGAAATTACTGCGATAGTTGTCAACGGAAGGATATACACCAAAGAGACCGATGACATATTCTGTGGAACTTGCATGATCCGGAGAACTAATCGGACGGCAGTTCAGACCAATTGTGTGGCAGGTGTCAACAAAGACTTCAGCAACGAGACTGGAAGGGATCCGGTCGCCAACAAACTTTGCTTGGGATCCAGAGATATTACCAAATCCACCAAAGAAATGATGGTAATCTGGATCAGGAATATCAAGACCGAGCGCAAAGGCTAGGCAGTTCGTATCCCGACAATGTTTCCAAGCTTCTAGAGCAATGGGCCAATTTTCGCAGGAAACGATGCTACGTAACTGTTCCAAAAATTCTTGTCGATTCAGCATAAACCTATGCTCCTTTCTGCTACAATTTTTTCGTGTTTCTATTATATCACATTTTGGTATATTTTGCATCATTAGTAACAATCGTGGTGCTTGTTATACTAGCAGGAATCACTCTAAATGCAGTTATCGGAGAAGACGGAATTATCTTTCAAGCAAAAGATACCAAGAATATGATAACGAATGAAACAGAATATGATAACGAACAACTCGCAGCTCTTCAAAATGAGCTAAGAGATAATCAGCTATATACCGGAATTGGAATTATCCCAGGTACCGATACAGGAGGAAGCTCTGAAGGTGGAGAATCTGGTTCAGGAGGAAGTGGCAACCAAGGAGGTAGTAACACAGGAGGAACAAACACCGGAACAGGTGGAAGCGATGGAAGTATGATTGGAGGAGATGCAGTACCTCCAACCATTACCGTACTAGAAGGAGAAGAAATTGCAGCAAGTTTCTTTCGAAGTGATGTAACCATCCAAATTGCAACAACGGATAAAACATTAAGAATTAAATATATCTTAACAACAACCGTAGATGAAATTAATAACGAACTTTATCCAAGTGGATTAATTAAAGAAATTGATATTGAAAATGGTGGAACCTTAACCTTTACGAAAGATGGAGAATATACCATCACAGCATATTCGTATGACTTAGAAGGAAAAAAATCAAACTCCAGTATTATGTGGTTAAAAAGAGAAACAGGATCGACGGCAGGAAATGGGGTAACGGTTAGTGTAGCCAGTGGAAATATGGGACAAAATGATTGGTATACGAGTAATATTACGCTTCGTGTATTAGGAACGGATACAGGATCCTCTAGAGTAACGTACCGAGTAAGAGGAACCGCATATAGTAATGGAGTAATTGGAAATACGGAATATCAAGCAGGAGATGTGGATACCGGAGAAGTAGAGATTGCTAATGGGACAACTTTCCGAATTGCGATTGATGGAAATTTTGCGATTGTAGCATATACGTACGATTCAGGAGGAATGAGACTATCCACAGCACCAACTTTAAATGTAAGAAGAGATGCATCCAGACCAATCGTAACCTTGTATAAAGGAGAACAAGTAATTGGAGAAGGATTCCGAATTAGTATGTCAGCAGATGATTATGCATCAGGATTAGCAAATAGTGGAAGATATACGTATCGCCATAAATTAGCACCCAATATGACGTATACGGACAACTTAAGTCAAGAAACAACGTATTTGTATAAAGGACTAGATCAAAGTAAAACCTATGATATGTATATGATTGTAAAAGATGAAGCAGGAAATATGACAGCAAGTGATGTTATCTCAAGACCAGCAATCTGGGTAAGTGAAGGACCAGGAAAAACGGGAGATAGTGGAACCGAAGGAGCAAGAGAGTATTATCAAAGTGATTTTAATGTAAGTATAACCGGACAAGATGAGAATAACGTAGATATCTCAAGAGTAACGTATCAGATCTTAGGAACGACAACAGGAGCAGGAAATATGGATGGAACGTATTATGATAAAGGAGTAGCTCTAAGTGAAGATGAGATTGAGATGGCAAATGAGAAGACAATTCCAATACGAGCCGATGGAAACTGGACGATAAAGATCCATACATATAACAAAGAAAATGTAAGAGTAACAACGAATACCTTAGAGGTAACAAGAGATACGGTAACCCCAGAACCACCAGTAATTGAAGTAACATCTGGAACAATGGGAGAAGAAACGTATTATAGAAGTGATATCACGGTAAAACTAAGTAGCCAAGATGATACGTGTTACAAGAAAACAACGTATACGGTAACAGGAACAGCAACAGGAAATGGTACAATCGGAGGAGTAAGTATCACAAGTGGACAGCAAGTCAATATTACAGAGACCGATATTGCAAATAATGGAACATTTGTAATCGCAGCAGATGGAAGGTGGACGGTAAAAGGATATACGTATGATAAAGCAGGAAGAAAATCGGTAGTAGCAACAGGAATTGTAGTAACAAGGGATATGGTAAATCCAACAGCAAATGCACCAACGGTATCTTCTGGAACGCAAGGAGAAACAAGTTATTACCGAAGTAATGTAACAGTAAGAATGAATGGTGGAAGTGACGTAACCAGTCCAATCAAAAAGATAACGTATACAGTAACCGGAACAGCAAAAGGAAATGGAACAGTAGCAGGACAGAGTGTAACAACAAATCAAGTGGTAAATATCGGAGAAACAGAGATCGCAAATAACGGAACATTTACGATAACAGCAGATGGAAAGTGGACCGTTACAGCATATAGCTATGACTATTCAGGAAGAAAGTCAGCAGCAAGTACAGGATTAGTGTTTACAAGAGATACGGTAGCACCAACGATATCAAGTTTTGTAAGCATTTGTACAAGCTACAAAAATGTAAATACACAAGTAACTGCAAGTGATGCATTTAGTGGACTTGCAACAAGTGGAACCTATACATATTATCAAGCAAGCACCAATAAAGGTTCAACAACGGCCAATACATATAACTATACGGGATTAGCAGTTGGAGGAAGTTATACATTTAAAGTAACTGCAAAAGATAAAGCTGGAAATATAAGTAGTGAAAAGACACTAAGCGTAACAACAAAAACCCTTGTACAAAATTTTGCATATACAGGAGGACAGCAAACATTTAACGTGCCGGTAACAGGAACATATAAGCTAGAAGTATGGGGCGCTCAAGGTGGAACGAATACAAAAACAGGAGGAAAAGGTGGATATAGTGTAGGAACTATATCATTAACAAGCAATACAAATATATATGTATATGTTGGAGGACAGCCAAGTTCTTATACTGGAGGATATAATGGAGGTGGATCCGGAGGATCAGGCGGAGGACGAGGTGGCCGGTGGTGCAACTGATATAAGAATAGGAAACACATCGTTATATTACAGAGTAATTGTTGCTGGAGGTGGAGGTGGCAGTGCTGGATATAATGCTTCATATGACGCATCTCCAGGTGTTGGAGGAGGAAGCAGTCGGAACTGGAGGAAATTCCGGATATAATACCTCTGCATATGTATATAGTGGTGGAGGCGGAACTCAAACAGCGGGGGGGACAGCAGGATATGGTAATTTCTATGGTACAGCAGGATCGTTTGGACAAGGAGGAACTTCGGAAACAAATTATAATCGAGCAGGTGGAGGTGGAGGCGGCTGGTATGGAGGAGGCCGGAGGTGGAGGACAGTCCTCAGGAGCTAACTTCTGTTCTGGAGGAGGTCGGAGGATCCGGATATGTATTGACTTCCAGCTCTTCTAAACCATCTGGATATGCTTTAGGATCTCAATACTATTTGTCTAATGCTTCAACAAAAGCAGGAAATACATCTTTTACTTCGACCTCAGGTGGAACGGAAACAGGACATAGTGGAAATGGATATGCAAGAATTACCTTGGTTAAATAATAAAATAGAGATAAGGGAAACTACTTTTTAGAAAGTAGTTTTTCTTATTGCAAGTTTTTTTAAATCAGTGTACAATAGAAACATCCGAAAGGAAAAAAAGAGGTAGAAAATGAAAAGGAAAGAAAGTAAGAAAGAAATCAAAAATGAAACAGAAGCAGAATTAGAAACGAAAGTTGAAACGGAACCAGAAATAGAAACAGAGAAAGACTTAAATTCGAAAATGGAAGCTTCATCAGAAGAAGTTATAGAAGTAGAAAAAGAAAAAAACAAAAAGAAAACATGGACGATTAATCAAGTTAGTATTTGGAGAATCTTAGCATATTTTGCTATCTATAGTTTTTTAGGGTTTGTGATTGAAACAACGTATGGTTTATTAACAAAAGGACAATTAGAAAGTAGACAAAGCTTTTTATATGGACCATTCTGTGGTATTTACGGTGTCGGAGCTGTTATTATGATTGTAGTACTTCATCGTATTGATCGAACAAAGAAGTGGAAGCTATTTTTAGGAGGCTTTATCGTAGGATCAATTACAGAATATGTAGTTAGTTTAGTAGGAGAGCTATTATTCAATGTAAAATGGTGGGATTATTCCAATATGTTTTTAAGTATTGGAGGTCGCATTTGCCTATACTTCTCTATTTTCTGGGGAATTTTAGCTATTTACTTAATTGGACACTTAAATCCAAAAATTGATCGATTATTGGATAAGATAAAGGGAAAATTTTCTCCAAAGGTATTAAAAGGAGCCATCTTATTTATCACTATCTTCCTATTTTTAGATTGTTGTATCACAGCCTTTGCTCTAAAAGCATTCCATGTCCGAATGGTTGTAGAAAATGATATTGATGTACCAAATAAAGAATCAGTTGTAGAACAATATCATCAGCTATATGATAATGAGGGAATGTCCAATTTTATCCACCGTTTCTTTGGAGATAAAAAAATGATTCGAACTTTCCCTAATTTAAAAGTAGAAGATAAAAATGGAAATATGATCTATTTTGATTCATTGCTTCCAGATATTCAAGCATATTATTTTAAAGTAGATTGGAATTTGAAAGGTTAAAATTATGGAAAAGAAAAAAAGAAATCAAATTTTATTAATCGGATTGGTAATTGTAATCGTAATTGCAGTAATTTTATTAGGAATCTTTTTCGGAACAGGATTTTACCAAAAAATTGTCCTATACAATGAAGTAGAACGTATTTCACGATTAGATATTACGAAAGATCAATTTGATACAGAAATTAAATCAACAGGGGAATATGCAAAAGTAGAAGAGGCAATTAAGGAATATTTTTCCGAATATTCGAAAAGTCTACAAGCTTCTCTAAATGCAATTTCAGAAGAAAATTTAAATAAGATTATGTCGGATGAAAATTTAATAGAAGATGCTCCAAATTTTGAAAAAACATTGGAAAATATTCAAAAGACAAAAGAGGATTTTAATACTAACGTGGATGCTTTAATCGAACAAATGGACGAAACATATATTATGTCTAAGATTGAAGCAAAAAATGTAGAAGAAGAATTTAAAAAGCTATACCAAGAGCTTATGTATGATGATAAGATTATTAGTCAGTTAGAAGCGCAAAAAACAGAACTAGAAGAGTCGAGAACGCTTTTAAACGAACTTTTAGATTTGAATGAGCAACTATATCGTTTGTTAGCAGAAAAACCAGGAAAATGGAAATATGAAGATAATATCATGCAAATTGATGATGAAGAGTTATTAAATCAATACAATGCTTTAGTAGAAGAAATGCAATCAAAATAGGGAGAGATTTTAAAGTAGAGGAAGAGATTCTTCTACTTTTTTGTTTTTAGGAACGTATTTTGGAATTTTGCCATAAACTATCCATAAATAGAGGAAGGAGATTTTTTATGGATTATGAAATCATGATGAATGGTACGGTTCGTATTGGAGAAAGAGCTCCAGATTTTGAAGCTACCTCAACAATGGGAAACGTTTCCTTAAAAGAGTATAACGGAAAATGGCTGGTGTTTTTTTCACACCCAGGTGATTTTACTCCAGTTTGTACAACTGAAATGATTGCTTTTGCAAAAGCAAACCCATATTTTGAACAATTAAATACTTCATTACTTGGGTTGAGCGTAGATTCTAATAGTTCGCATTTAGCATGGGTTTATGACATTTATTGCAGAACTGGAATTCGAATTCCTTTTCCCATTATTGCTGACCGAAATGGAGAGATTGCAAGAAAATATGGAATGATTTCAAGTGAAGTAAGTAATACCGAAACGGTAAGAAATGTATATGTGATTGATGATAAAGGAATTGTACGATTGATTTTAATATATCCATTAAATGTTGGAAGATGGATCCCTGAAATTTTAAGAGCAGTGCAAGCGTTACAAGTAGCAGATAGAAACCACAGCAGTACACCAGCTAATTGGGTGCCTTGCGATCCAGTTATCATTCCGCCACCAACAACGTTTGAAGGACTTCTACAAAGAAAACAAGAAATCGAACAAAATAAAAATGGAATGAATTGGTATTTAAGTTTTCAAAATCCGAAAAATTGCCAAGAAATTTGCGGAGAACAAGATTTATTAAGTTTCAATAGGAAGGAAGAAAAGTTTTAATTGTTTAAAAATTGAAAAAATGGAGAAACTAAAAAAAGAATCAAAAATAGGAGGATGAAAAATGGAAGAGAATCAAAGAATTAATTGTTCAGTAAGTAGTTGTAAATACAATAACCAAAAGGATCAACTTTGTCAGTTAAAACAAATTGTTGTGACACCAATTCAAGGAATTGAAACAAAACAGGCGGATGAATCGATGTGTTCTAGCTACAAAAATGCGAATCAAAACCGTTTTTAAATAATAGGAAACAGTCCCGCAATAGCGGGACTGTTTTTACTTGTTTTGAATTAAGCACAAAGAGATTTATAAAAAATACTGCGATCTTTTTTCTCGTACAATCTCGTCGGACCGAGGCGGAAGCTATATTCTCGAGATGTCATACAAACATAGCGGACATGAACCTTTTTCCGAATGAGTCTTTGGAGTTCTTCTTTAACAGGAACTTCTCCGTGATTTAAAAAGACAGCATTGAGATCACGGAACTGTTTCAAAAAATGAATCAAGTCTTCTTGTTTGGCATGACCTGAGAATTGATGCGTACTTGCTATTTTTGCTCGTTTGGTAATTGATTGACCTCCAATGGTAACTTCTGTACCTTCTGGCGCGTGATAGAGCTCATAACTTGTTGATCCTTCAAAAAGATGGCCGGTAAAATGAATTAAAACATCGGATCGACCAGCAAAAGAAGGAAGATAGAGAGATGCAGCTCCACGAGACGCATTTCCAGAAGAAGATACGATAATTTTAGGGCCAGGTGATTCCATGACTTCTTTCCGATTATCAGAGGAAACATAATGCAAGTTTTCAGGGCGGAAATCTTCCATAAGAGGAAGAAGATTTAGCTGACCACTTGCAAAAAGCTCTGTAAAAGCAATTGCTTGTTTTCCATCTAGATAAATCGGAACAGAAGGATCGAGTTGATGATTTTGTTGCATTTGTTTGATTGCGTAGAGAACCTTTTGGGCGCTTGAAAAAGCAAATGCAGGGCAAAAAACCGTAAAACCATTTCGAATATGAGAAGCAACTGTTTTTGAAAACGTGTTTCGAACCTTGTTTTTGGAAAGAGATCCATAAGTGGATTCCATTAGAACATACAGATTCGGTAGTTTTTTCACCCAAGGCGGGAGCTCACGGATTTTTAAAAAGACATTTTGCGGGTTGTAATCACCAGTAAAAAGGAAATTTAACTTTTGTTTTTTGAAACAAATTTCTAATAGTGTGATAACAGCACCAGGAACGTGTCCATTTTCGAAAAAAGTAAGCCAAATGTGATCAGTAACCTGATGTTTTTCGCGCATAGGGATGGGCATTAAAATACCAAGAGTTGCTTGAATATCTTCTGGACTATATAGAGGCGGTGTTTCTAACTTTTTGGAAAGTTCGTGAACCGCTTCTTTTGCCTTCGGCAAAGAAATGGAAAGGAGCTTTTCTGTGTCTTCGCTCGTGTAAATTGCACCATGGAAACCTTCCTTTACTAAGAGAGGTAACCGTCCAGTATGATCAAAGTGGTTATGGGAGACAACGACAAAATCCAATTCAGAAGGCTGAAAAGGAAAGCTTGTATTATATTCCCGTTCCTCGTCATGCTGAAAGAAACCACAATCTAAAGCAAAGCGCTCGGTTGTAAGATCGGGGTAATCCACGATGCAAAACGTACAACTACCAGTAACTTCATTATGAAGAGTCTGGAGTTGTAGAGAGATCTGGGATTTACTCTTCATACAAATCCTCCATTCATTAACAAAAAGATTATTAATGGGACACAAAGAATAAAAAATTCTTTTCAGTTTTATTCTATATCGACTATAGAAAGAAAGTCAATAAAAGAAGGAGAAAAGTGTCAAAAAATGAAAAGAAAAGGTTATTGACAGAATCAAGAATTAGAAATAAAATGACGTTAGAAAATTTTACAAATGAAATCAAAAAGGAGGAAAAAGTTATGCCACTTGTAACAACGAAAAAAATGTTTGAAAAATCAATGAAAGAGCATTTTGCTATTGGGGCATTTAATGTCAATAATATGGAAATTATTCAAGGAATTGTCGATGCAGCTGCAGAAGAAAACTCTCCAGTTATCTTGCAAGCATCTTCAAGTGCGATTAAATATGCCCGAATTGGTTATCTAAAAAAGATGGTAGAGGCTGCCTTAGAAGAACATGATATTCCAATTGCTCTTCACTTAGATCATGGACCAGATTTTGAAACATGCAAAATGTGTATCGATCACGGATTTTCATCTGTTATGATTGACGGATCGAAATATGATTTTGAAGAAAATGTTGCGTTAACCAAAAAAGTTGTTGATTATGCACATGCAAGAGGAGTGGTTGTAGAAGCTGAACTTGGAAAATTGGCAGGAATTGAAGATGATGTCAATGTTGAAGCAGCAGATGCAATGTATACCGATCCAGATCAAGCAAAGGAATTTGTGGAAAGAACAGGATGCGATTCTTTAGCAATTGCCATTGGAACAAGCCATGGTGCCTATAAGTTTAAAGGAGAAGCAAAATTAAGATTTGATATTTTACAAAAAGTAAAGGAAAAATTACCAAATACACCAATTGTTTTACATGGTGCTTCTACGGTTATTCCAGAATTAGTAGAAATGTGTAACAAATATGGGGGAAATATTCCAGGAGCAAAAGGAGTTCCAGATGAAATGCTTCATGAAGCTAGTAAGTTGGGTGTATCGAAGATCAATGTAGATACTGATTTACGTTTAGCGATGACAGCAGAAATTCGAAAAGCTTTAACAGAAGAACCTTCCAAATTTGATCCAAGAGGTTATTTAACACCAGCAAGAGAGGCTGTAAAAAGAACCGTACAACACAAAATACGTGATGTATTTGGATCAAGTAATCAAGCTTAGAAATAGAAAGAGAACAAAAGTGAAACTTCGTTTCACACTGGCACTAATTTAAAGTTAGTGCCTTTTATTTTTATTCTTTATATTATA
>CALYAK010000012.1 GCA_944393505.1 uncultured Clostridia bacterium
CAAAAGATAACCTACACCATAACAGGAACAGCAAAAGGAAATGGAACAGTAGCAGGACAAAGTGTAACGACAAATCAGGCAGTAAACATAGGAGAAACAGAGATAGCAAACAATGGAACATTTACGATAACAGCGGATGGAAAGTGGACCGTTACAGCATATGCCTATGACAAATCAGGAAGAAAGTCAGCAGGAAGCAATTTAGTCTTTACAAGAGATACAGTAGGACCGACGATATCAAGTTTTACAAAGACGGCAAGTACATCAACTACAATCAATGTAAGTGTCAGTGCAAGTGATGGAACAAGTGGATTAGCAAGTAGTGGAACGTATCAATATTATCAAGCAAGTACAAGTAAAAGCACAACAACAGCAAATACCTATCAATATACAGGATTAGTAGATTTGGGAAGATATACATTAAAGGTAGTGGTAAAGGATAAAGCTGGAAATACAAATGCAAAAAGCATAACAGCTGTAACAACGACTGTAAAAAACTTTGCTTATACTGGAAACGTTCAATCTTTTACAATACCAACAGCAGGAACATACAAGCTAGAAGTATGGGGCGCTCAAGGTGGAAATAATATTAATCAAGGTGGAAATGGAGGTAGAGGAGGATATTCTGTTGGAACAATAAATTTAACATCACGTACAACAATATATGCTTATGTGGGAGGTCAAGGAACCTCTTCTACAGGAGGATTTAACGGTGGTGGTACTGCTTATAATTCGGGGAACCAAGGTGCTTCAGGAGGAGGAGCTACAGATTTTAGAATAGGAAATACTTCGTTATATTATAGAGTTATTGTGGCCGGTGGAGGTGGGGGAGCAGGGTATACGTATGGTTCTGGTGGAAATTTAGGTGGAGCTGGAGGAGGAGTTTCTGGATTAAACGGAACAGGAGAAAGTTATGGCGCTGGAGGTGGAGGAAGCCAGACGAGTGGAGGAAGTATGGATAGCTCCGGTCAAACAAGCAAGTATTTTGCTGGAACTTTCGGAAATGGAGCCGTAAGTTATGGTTGGAGTGGAGGTGGAGGAGCAGGTGGTGGTGGATGGTATGGTGGAGGTTCTGGATTCCATTGTGGAGGAGGAGGTTCTGGTTATGTGTTAACATCAAGTTCTTCTAAGCCATCTGGATATGCGTTAGGTTCGCAATATTATTTATCTAATGCAGCAACCTATGCTGGAAATACATCTTTTGCATCAACCTCTGGTGGAAAGGAAACAGGTCATAGTGGTAATGGTTATGCAAGAATTACATTAGTAGAATAGATTTTTAGAAAGAAGCGATTATATCGTTTCTTTCTTTTTTTGTATGTTTGTGAATATAGGGTGATTTTTACATAATTTTCTAGTGAAAAGGTTTACTTTATTGGATTTGTAATGTATAATAATGGAACAAATATATATAGTAAGGGGACGATCATATGTCAGAAAATCAAAATAATGAAGAATTAGACTTAAACCAATTGATGAAAATTCGTAGAGAGAAATTAGAAAAATTGCAAAAAGAAGGAAAAGATCCTTTTGCAATTACAAAATATAAAAAGACCCATACTAGTAAACAGATTATTGACCATTATGACGAATTAGAAGGACAAGAAGTAACAGTTGCCGGAAGAATGATGGCAAAGAGAATTATGGGAAAAGCATCCTTTTGCCATATTCAAGATGGAGAAGGAAAAATCCAAAGTTATGTTAGTGTTAATGACTTAGGAGAAGAAAGTTATCAACAATTTAAAGAAGATGATATCGGAGATATTATTGGAATCAAAGGATTTGTGTTTAAAACCAAAACAGGAGAAATCTCTATTCATGCAAAAGAAGTAACATTACTTTCGAAATCTTTAAGACCATTACCAGAAAAATATCATGGACTAAAAGATACCGAATTACGTTATCGTCAAAGATATGTAGACTTAATTATGAATCCAGAAGTTCGCGATACCTTTATTATCCGTTCAAAGATTATTAGTAAAATCCGTAGAATTTTGGATGAAAAGGGATATTTAGAAGTTGAAACACCAATTTTAAATACTATTTCTGGAGGAGCAACAGCAAAACCTTTTATTACCCATCATAATACATTAGATATGGATATGTATCTAAGAATTGCAACAGAACTTAATCTAAAAAGATTAATTGTTGGTGGTTATGAAAAAGTATATGAAATCGGAAGAATCTTCCGTAATGAAGGAATGGATATTCGCCATAATCCAGAATTTACTTCGATCGAGTTCTATGCTGCTTACCAAGATTATCACGATATGATGGACATTTGCGAAGAAATCTTTGTAGGAACAGCAAAAGAAGTATTAGGAACAACCAAGATTACTTACCAAGGTATGGATATTGATTTAACACCATCTTGGAAGAGAGTTACCATGATTGATTCCATTAAAGAAGTAACTGGCGTTGATTTTAATACGATTCAAACAGACGAAGAAGCTGTAAAATTAGCAAGAGAAAGAGGATTAGAAGTAGATCCAATTAAGGAAACAAGAGGAGATGTTATCAGCTTATTCTTTGATGAATATGTAGAAAAAACATTGATTCAACCTACTTTCATTTATGAATATCCAGTAGAAATTTCTCCATTGGCAAAAAGAAGTAAAATGGATCCAAGATTAACCGAAAGATTTGAATTATTCATTGGTGGTAGAGAATATGGAAATGCATTCTCGGAGTTAAATGATCCAATTGATCAATATGAAAGATTCAAAAAACAAGTGGAAGCTAGAGAAGCAGGAGACGAAGAAGCTGGAATGATGGACGAAGACTTCGTAATGGCTTTGGAATACGGTATGCCTCCAACAGGTGGAATTGGTATCGGAATCGATCGTTTAATTATGCTATTAACCGATTCTGCATCTATTCGTGATGTTTTACTATTCCCAACCATGAAACCACTTGATACGGGAAAGAAGGAAAACAGTACATCAAAAGCTACAGAGACAGCAAAACCAGTAGAAAAAATTGATTTTTCGAAAGTAAAGATTGAGCCATTGTTTGAGGAAACGGTTGATTTTGAAACATTCAGCAAATCAGATTTCCGTGCAGTTAAGATTTTAGCTTGTGAAGCTGTACCAAAGTCGAAAAAGCTTTTAAAATTTGTTTTAGATGATGGTGTTCGTAAAGACCGTGTAATTTTAAGCGGTATTCATGAATATTATGAGCCAGAAGAATTAATTGGTAAGACTGCAATCGCTATCGTAAATTTGCCACCGAAAAAAATGATGGGTCTTGACTCGGAAGGTATGTTGATTTCAGCGGTACATGAAGAAGATGGTCACGAGGGACTAAATTTATTGTTAGTAGACGACCGTATTCCAGCTGGTGCAAAATTATATTAAAACAAGAAGGAAAGACGGGATAGAAATTGTAAGGAAAAATATTAATTGCATAGTAAATGAAACTTTAAGAAAAAGACCAAAAAGAAAAGGCTAGCAATTATGCTAGCTTTTTCTATGAGAAAGGAAGAAATATGTTTAATTTTGACAGAAGAACAATCTATATTGTTCTTGCTATTTTAATTATTATGAATCTAGCACAATATTTAACGGATTCACAAGCATTGTTAGGACTTGTTCTAACTTTGCCGGGTGTTATTATTGCGATTACCTTTCATGAGTTCGCACATGCTTTTGCAGCAGACCGATTAGGAGATGATACACCAAGAAGACAAGGAAGACTAAACTTGAACCCATTATCTCACATGGATCCTATTGGATTTACGCTATTACTATTTGCTGGGTTTGGATGGGGAAAACCTGTTGAGATTAATCCAGTGAGATTTAACCGAAAACATTCGATGGAAACAGGAGAAGCGATTGTCGCTTTTGCAGGACCACTCATGAACTTTATTTTAGCAATTGTTGGAACTTTGATCTATTTTGCAATGTACCGTTTTGCTACAAGCTTTATGTTTACACAAACAGGAATTATCGTAACGATTCTACTACAAGGGATTATTGTTACCAACATAGGACTTGGTGTATTTAACTTAATCCCATTACCACCATTGGATGGATCAAAAGTTTTAATTCGCTTTTTACCAACAGGTGCAAAAAATTGGTTCATTCAAAATGAGCAAATTTTCTATATTGTCTTTATCGTTATTTGGATTACAGGAATTGCAGGGTCTGTGATATCTCCAGCAATTCAAGCAATGTATAACGGTTTAATTGGATTTTTTGCTCAGATATTTGGATTTACGATTTTAAGTTAAAGGAAGAAGAAAAATGAAAGACATCATTACACTTGGAATTGAATCAAGTTGTGATGAAACTTCGGTTGCAGTAGTGAAAAATGGAAGAGAGGTTTTATCCAATGTGATCAATTCTCAAATTGAAATTCATAAACGTTTTGGAGGAGTCGTTCCAGAAATTGCTTCTCGTAATCATGTAGAAGCAATTTCCAATGTAACCAAAGAAGCTTTAGAAAAAGCAGGAATCGGTTGGAACGATATTGATTTAATTGCTTGTACTTATGGACCAGGATTAGTTGGTGCTCTATTAGTTGGCGTATCTTATGCCAAAGGTCTAAGCTATGCTTTGAAAAAGCCACTTATTGGAACGAACCATATTGAGGGACATATTGCTGCCAATTACATCTCACATCCAGAGTTAAAGCCACCGTTTTTATGCATGGTTATTTCGGGTGGACATACCCATCTCATCCATATTAAGGACTATAATCAATTTGAAATCTTAGGAAAGACAAGAGATGACGCGATCGGAGAAGCTTTTGATAAAGTGGCAAGAGTCATTGGGCTTGGGTACCCAGGAGGACCAAAGATTGATGCAATGGCAAAGAAAGGAAAACCAACGATTGAAATGCCAAAGACTCATTTCGACAATTTGGATTTTAGTTTTAGCGGAATTAAAACCCATATTATTAACTTGCATCATAAAGACCCCAATATCAATCATGAGGATTTATGTGCAAGTTTTGAAAAAGCAGTAACAGAAGTATTATTAGAGAATACTAAGAAAGCAGCAGAACAACTTGGAATTAAAACGATTGCTTTAGCTGGAGGAGTTTCTGCTAATAGCTATATTCGTAGTCAATTTTTAGAGCTTACAAAAGAAGGATACCAAATTTATTACCCAGACTTAATACTTTGTACGGATAACGCAGCAATGATTGCAGCTAGTGGTTATTACAATTATTTAGGAGGAATGCGTTCGGATTTGAGATTGAATGCCATACCAAATTTAAAAATAGAAGGATAGGATAACATGTCAATATATGCAATAGCAGATCTACACCTTTCCATCGACGGAAAGAAGGCAATGGATGTCTTTGGAGGTCAATGGGAAGGCTATATGGAAAAAATCAAAGAAAATTGGAAAAAACAAGTACAAGAAGAAGACACCGTAGTAATTCGGTGGTGATTTTTGTTGGGCAATGGAGTTAAAAGAGAGCTATCCAGAATTTCGATTTTTAGAAGATCTTCCAGGGAAGAAAATCTTGTTAAAAGGAAATCATGACTATTGGTGGAATACCTTAACTAGTATGAGAAGATTTTTGCAAGAAAAAGAATTAAAAACCATTGATTTTTTATATAACAATAGTTATTTGATAGAAGATAAAATTATTGTGGGAACAAGAGGATGGACTTTTAATGGAGAGGAAAACTCAGAAAAAATCTTGCAAAGAGAAAACCAAAGGTTAATCTTATCTTTAGAAGATGGAATCAAGCGCTTTGGAAACGAAAAAGAAAAGATTGCATTTATCCATTATCCGCCAATTATTCGAGGCAATTTGGAAGAAGTGAAAGATCCGATTTTTTTGAACACATTAAAAAAATATCAGGTAACCAGATGCTATTATGGACATCTTCATGGAGGAGCACATAAAGAAGCAATGGAAGGAAATATACAAGGTATTAACTTTCAACTCATTAGTGGAGACTATGTTCACTTTAACTTGGTGAAAATTTCATGAAACTTTTGTGAAAAGGGTTGCAAAAGGAAGAAAAGAAACATAGAATAAAGCAAATAGCAAAAGAAGAAAAATGCTAGTTTCGATAAGAGGGATTAGCTGCATGAGTGCCATTCGTGTAGTTAGTTCCTTGTTTTATGTACTTTTTCGACCAGAAAGACTTGATAAATCTATAAATTATGATATAATAAGAAAGCTTTTAAGTAAGAATCGGTAAGAAATGAAAGGAAGAATGAAAAAAATGAGTATGAAAATCGAAAAGACAGACAAAGCAAATGAATTAAAATTAGAATTTACAATTGAAGCTGCTAAATTTGATGAGGGAATGAAAAAAGTTTATGCAAAAACAGCAAAATATTTTTCAATTCCAGGATTTCGTAGAGGAAAAGCTCCAATGCAAATGGTAGAAAAACAATATGGATCTTCGATCTTCTATGAAGATACTTTTAATGAAGTAGCACCAGAAGTAATGGAGCAAGAATTAAAAGAAAACAAGATTGAAGCAGTTAGCAGACCAGAAATTGATATTAAACAAATTGGAAAAGGTCAAGACTTAATTTTTACAGCAGTAATTCAAATCAAACCAGAAGTAAAATTAGGAAAATATAAAGGAATCGAAATCGAGAAACCGGAATATGTCGTAACAGATGCTGATGTTGATCATGAACTTAGCCATATGGCAGAAAGAAATTCAAGATTGGTAACTGTGGAAGATCGTCCAGTACAAAACGGAGATAAAACAACAATCGATTTTGAAGGATTTGTTGATGGAAAAGCTTTCGAAGGCGGAAAAGGTGAAAACTACGATCTTGAAATCGGAAGCAATACTTTTATTCCAGGATTTGAAGATCAAATTATTGGAATGAAATTAGAAGAGACAAAAGACATTCAAGTAAAATTCCCAGATGAATATTTTTCGAAAGAATTATCTGGAAAAGATGCAACATTTAAAGTAACCGTACATAAAATTCAAAAGAAAGAATTACCTATCATTGATGATGAGTTCGCAAAAGATGTAAGTGAATTCGATACGTTAAAAGAATTAAGAGCAAGTATTCAAGAAAAAATTCAAAAAGAGAATGATGAACGCTCAAAATATGAAACAGAGGAAAATGCAATTAAAGCAGCATGTGACGGCGTAGAAGTAGAGATTCCTTCTGGAATGATTGAGACAGAAATTGATAACATGATGAAAGATATGGAGGGAAGACTTTCTTACCAAGGTTTAAATTTACAACAATACCTAACGATGTTAAATCAAACAGAAGCTGATTTAAGAAAAAGCTTTGAAGAGCAAGCAAAGATTTCTGTCAAAACAAATCTTGTTTTAGAGGCAGTTGTAAAAGCTGAAAAGATCGAAGCAAGTGAAGAAGAAGTAAATGCGAAATTAAAAGATATGGCTGATAAGTATGGTAGACCAGAAGAAGAAATTTTAACTAATACAAACATTCGCGATTATGTAGAAAGAGGAATGAAAGTAGAAAAAGCAATTGACTTCTTAGTAACGAATGCGAAAACAACGGTTAAGAAGATTGAGACAAAACATGACCATGAACATCATGGAACAGAAACCAAAAAAGCAGAAAAGAAAACAACAAAAACAGAGAAGAAATAGAAGATAAAATAGGGAAAGTTAGAGGAACGAACAAAAGATCTTGCCTCTAACTTTTTTCGCTGAGAAAATTGGGAAAAAGTGTCGATAAATTATTCCACTTTTTGTAGAATTTTTATTGAAATTCAAAAAATACTATGTTATAAAGAAGATATTATGAATAAGATATAGAATTTAGGTTCATCTTAAGGAGGAGAAAAAAATGGAAAGAAATAGTTTAGTACCATATGTTATTGAGCAAACTGCAAAAGGAGAAAGATCTTATGATATTTTCTCAAGATTGTTAAAAGATAGAATTATATTTTTAGGAGAAGATGTTAATTCAACATCTGCTAGTCTTGTCATTGCCCAATTATTATTCTTAGAATCAGAGGATCCAGATAAAGAAATTCATTTATATATTAATAGCCCTGGAGGATCCATTACAGACGGAATGGGAATTGTAGATACCATGAACTATATTAAATGTCCGGTTTGTACGATTTGTGTTGGTATGGCAGCTAGTATGGGAGCTGTTTTACTTGCTTGCGGAGAAAAAGGAAAACGTTATGCAACACCAAATGCAGAAATTTTAATTCATCAACCATTAATTGCAGGTGGAGGACTTTCTGGTCAAACAACAGAAATTAAGATCCATGCAGATCACATGGTAAAAACAAGAGAAAAATTAAATCGATTATTAAGTGATCGTACCGGTCAACCATTAGATGTAATCGAAAAAGACACAGAAAGAGACAATTATATGACTGCTCAAGAAGCATTGAAATATGGATTAATTGATGGAATTATGGAAAGATAAAATAAATAAAAGGAGAATCCTTTCATGGCAAAAAATGTGAAAGAAAAAAATGTAAAATGTTCATTTTGTGGAAAATCACAAGATGCAGTAGAAAGAATCATTGCAGGTCCAGGTGTGTACATTTGTGATGAGTGTATTAAAGTTTGTTCGAGTATTTTAGAAGATGATATGTATGAAGATACCGAATTATCTTATCAAGATGATGATGAACGCTTACTAAATCCTGCAGAAATTAAAGAAATTTTAGACTCTTATGTAATCGGACAAAATGAGGCAAAAAAGACATTAGCAGTTGCTGTATATAATCATTACAAAAGAATTAATAATGCAGCAAACATAGGCGATAAGGATGATGTTGAGATTCAAAAGAGTAATGTACTTTTATTAGGACCTACTGGATGTGGAAAGACTTTATTGGCGCAAACACTTGCTAAGATTTTAAAAGTTCCTTTTGCCATCGCAGATGCTACTACTTTAACAGAAGCTGGTTATGTGGGCGAGGATGTAGAAAATATTTTGTTGAAATTAATTCAGGCGGCAGATTACGACGTAAAAAAGGCGGAAAGAGGAATTATTTATATCGATGAAATCGATAAAATATCAAGAAAATCTGAAAATCCTTCGATTACCAGAGATGTAAGTGGAGAAGGTGTGCAACAAGCACTTTTAAAAATTATAGAAGGAACGACTGCTTCTGTTCCACCACAGGGAGGAAGAAAGCATCCACATCAAGAATTTTTGCAGATTAATACAGAAAATATTTTATTTATTTGTGGTGGAGCTTTTGAAGGCTTAGATAAAATTATTAAAGAAAGAACTGGAAAAAAAGCAATTGGATTTGGTGCAAATGTTCAAAGTGAAAAAGAAATTAGCAAATATGAAATCTATTCGCAGTTGTTACCACAAGATTTATTAAAATTTGGATTAATACCAGAGTTTGTTGGAAGACTTCCAATTATCACAACATTAGAGGAACTAGATAAAGAAGCATTAATTAATATTATTACGAAACCAAAGAATGCACTAGCAAAACAATATAAAAAATTGTTAGCTTTGGATAATGTGGAATTGGAATTTAGTCAAGAAGCACTAGAAGCGATAGTGGACAAAGCAATTGAGAGGAAGACAGGAGCAAGAGGATTAAGGGCAATCATCGAAGAAATCATGAAAGATATTATGTTTGAATTACCATCGAATCCAAAAATTGAGAAATGTATCATTACAAAGGAAACAGTGCTTCATAAAGAAGCTCCAAAAGTCATTATTAATAATAATCGACAAGTAGCGAAAAGACCAACAAAGAAGAGAGTAGAAGCAACACAAAAAACAACGACAGAAACAGCATAAATGCAAGAATGAAAACTATTACAATTTTGTGACAATCATTGACAAATTGTAATAGTTTTTATATTATCTATAAGGAACATAAGACAAGATGGAGCGAACCAAAAAGATTATGAACAAGAAGGAGAATAGTAGAAGAAAAGATGACAGATATTCACTCCCATCTCATTTACCGAATGGATGATGGAGCAAGAGATTTGGAGGAATCAATTGCTTTACTAAAAGAAGCGGAATCGATTGGAATTACCAATCTTATATTAACACCGCATTATATGGAAGAAAATGAACAACAGGCCAAACAGATTGAAGAAAAAATAGAAATTTTGAAACAAAGGGCAAAACAAGAACAGATTTCAATCAACCTTTATTCTGGAAATGAAATACCAGCGAAAAAGAATATTGGAGAACTTTTATATGAAAAAAAGGTTTTTCCCCTGGCAGATAGCCAATATATATTAGTGCAATTACCAAAAAATAAAAATAAAGTAAACTTAGATGATTTGATTAATGAGGTTTTGGAAGAGGGATTTACTCCAATTTTTGCTTCTCCAGAAAGATGTCCTTTCGTACAAGAAAACATGAATTTATTAATTAAGTGGATGGAAAAAGGTGTTCTATTTCAAGCAAATCTTGGGAGTATATTAGGAATTTATGGGAGAAAAGAGAAAAAAACAGTTCTCAAATTATTAAATTATCACATGATTCATTTTTTAGCTTTTGATGTTCATAGAAAAGGAACAATCTATCCAAAATTTCCAGAGATCAAAAAAAGTATAAAGAAGATTTTAACAGATGAAGAATGGGAAGAATTAGTTGTCAATAACCCAGAAAAAATTTTACAAAAAGAAGAAATTCAAATTAAAATTCCAGAGGAAGTAAACAAAAGACCATTTTGGAATTTGTTGAAATAAAAGAAAAAAAGGTATATAATAACGATGAAATTAAAGCGGGAGGTAGCAATGAGAAAATACTTTGGAACAGACGGAATTAGAAGAATTGCGAATACAGAATTAACACCGGAATTGGTGTATAGAGTGGCAAAAGCAGGAGCGTATGTTTTATCGAAACATACAGATCATACGCCAACGATCTTGATTGGTAGAGATACAAGGATATCGGGAACATTAATTGAAAGTGCTATGACAGCAGGTTTTTTAAGTTATGGGGCAAATGTTAAAATCTTAGGTGTACTTCCAACACCAGCAGTAGCCTATCTAACGAAAAAATTAAAAGCAGATGCTAGTGTTGTAATTTCAGCATCACATAATACTTATGAATTTAATGGAGTAAAATATTTTAGTAATCTAGGTATGAAAATACCAGATTCAATTGAAGAAGAAATTGAAGAAGTAATGGATTCTGGAAAACTAGATGAGTTTACAGCATGTAATGAAAAAATTGGAGTATCTGAGATTTGTTTAGATTTAGCAGACGAGTATCTATATTTCTTCCGTAAAACCTTTGAAGAAACCTTTGAAGGATTTGATAAAAGTAATTTTACCGTAGCGATTGATACAGCCAATGGTGCAACTTACCAAGTGGCAGAAAAAGTCTTTAAAATGCTAGGTATTCAATACCATATCTTAAACAATACACCAGATGGTGTTAATATTAACAAAGGATGTGGATCAACTCACTTAGAAGGTCTTCAAGAGTTTGTAAAAGAAAATCACTGCGATTTAGGAATTGCCTATGATGGTGATGGAGATCGTTGCTTAGCAGTAGATGAAAATGGAGAAGTGATTGATGGAGATCGTATTATGGCGATCATCTCAAACGCGATGAAAGAAAAAGGAACCTTGAAAAAAGATACACTTGTAGCAACTGTTATGAGTAACTTGGGAATGAAGAAATATGCAGAAGAAAATCAAATTCAATTAATCCAAACAAAAGTTGGAGATCGCTATGTTTTAGAAGAAATGTTAAAAGAGGGATATAATTTAGGAGGAGAACAATCTGGACACATTATCTTTTTAGATTATAATCCAACAGGAGATGGAATTTTAACATCTGTGATGTTAATTAAAGCAATGTTTGAAAAACAGAAAAAAGCATCAGAATTAGCTAAAATTATTAAGATTTATCCGCAAATTCTAATTAATGCAAAGGTTTCTTCTGAAAAAAAGAATGATTATGATAAAGACCCAGAGATTAAAGCAAAGATCGAGGAGCTTGAAAAAGAGTTCTCAGGAAATGGAAGAGTGTTGATTCGCCCTTCTGGAACAGAACCTCTTGTTCGTGTTATGATCGAAGGAGAAAATCAAGAATATATTACGACAAAAGCAAAAGAACTTGCCGACTTTATTGAAGAAAAATTAAAATAGATTTAAAAAGTATAATTTTTAAATAAATAAAATGTAGGGGGAAAAGTTATGGAGTTACCAATGATAAACTTTACAGATCCAGTAGCCGTTTTAATTGCAATTGTATTATTTGGACTAGTTTTATTTTTGTCAAGAGAGACAAAGAAAAGTGTTATTACAGGAATTATGTTAGGTGTATTTCTAATTATTTTAGTATGTCATACAATTGAACTTGCAACAATTGGAAATACAGAAATTCTAAGACAAGAGATCGGAGGATCAATTACTTATGATTTAGTATTTATTTTCTTATCTTTCATCTCATATCTATGGATTGATGACATCGAAACAAAGTTAAATAAAAAGAAAAGTATTGATAACAGCTTAGATTGGTTTTGGAAAAAAGTGTAACAAAAGATGAAAAAAGGGAAATGTTTATTTCCCTTTTTCGTATCTATTAATCATTTAGGAGTTGAAGAAAAATGAAAGATCAATATATTTTAATTGGAGGAGCTTGGCCTTATGCCAATAGCTTTCTTCATTTGGGTCATGTAGCAGGATTAATTTCAGGAGATATTTTGGCTCGTTATTACCGTACAAAAGGTTATCATGTTGCTTATGTGTCTGGATCCGATTGCCATGGAACTCCAATTACACAAAGAGCAAAAAAAGAAGGAAAGAGTCCAAAAGAAATTGCGGATTATTATGATCAAAAGGCAAGAGAAACATTAGAAGCAATGCACTTTTCTTATGACCTTTATACCAATACGGATACCGATTATCATCGAAAAGAAGTTATGAAAATTTTTAAACAAATTTATGATAACGGTTATATTTATGAAAAATTTGAGCCACAGGCATATTGCCCGAAATGTGAAAAATTTCTTTCTGATCGAGATATTCAAATTACCTGTCCAGTTTGTGGAACTTTAACCAAAGCAGATCAGTGTGATGGATGTGGACATGTTCCAACAGTAGAAAACTTAATTGGTGGAACTTGTTTAAATTGCGGAACAAAGACAATTGAAAAAGAGAATAAAAATTTATATTTTGCTTTATCAAAATTCCAAAAACAAATCGAAGAACATACGGCAAAAGTAAATCATGAATGGAGAGTTAATGCGAAAAACGAAACTGCTAAATATTTAAGAGAAGGACTAATTGATCGTGCAGTAACAAGAGATTTAGATTGGGGAGTTGATATTCCTCTTCCAAACTATGAAAACAAAAAAATGTATGTTTGGATCGAGGCTGTTTTAGGATACATTACAGCAACCAAAAAATGGTGTGAGACAAGTGGACTAAATTGGGAAGAATTCTTAAAGAAAAGTGATCATAATAAAATTTATATGGTCCATGGAAAAGACAATATTGTATTCCATAGCATTATTTACAATGGATTACTTTTAGCGTTGGAGGATAATTATCGTTTAGTAGATACCATTGTTTCCTCCGAATATTTGAATATCAACGATGAAAAAATTTCAAAAAGTAAAGGAAACGGAGTACCAGCATTAGAACTTGCACAACAATATAACGCGGATTCTTTGCGTTTTCATTTAATTAATAATGGACCAGAAAAGAAAGATTCGAACTTTACCTTAGATAATTATTTCGCAACACATAACAACGAAATCTTAAACAAGTTTGGTAACTTAGCTAACCGTACTTTAAAATTTAAAGGACTAGAAGTTCTTCCACAAGGTAATATGGATGAAGAGATGAAAGAAAAAATTACTCAAACCTATGAAAAGGTGGGAGAAGCTATTGAAAAACTAGAGTTTAAAGAAGCGACAGATCTTGTAATGAATTTAGTAGAGGAAGCCAATAAATATTATGATAACAGACAACCTTGGAAACAAAAAAAGGAAGATGAAGTAGGTTTTCAAGACACAATTTATACTTGTAGTATTATTATCGCAAACCTATCGAATCTATTTGAACCTTTTATGCCAGATGCGAGCAGAAAATTAAGAGAATATTTTCAAATTGAAGAGCCAATTTGGGAATATATTGAACCAAAAGATTTAGAAAAAATAGAACTAACGAAAATTGAGCCGTTATTTACAAGAATATAGAAGAAAAGAGGAAAAAAATATGGGGAAATTATTTGTAATCGATGGAACGGATGGTAGTGGAAAACAAACGCAATTTGAAAAACTAAAAGAAAGATTTAATCAAGAAGGAATTGATTATCGTACCGTTAGTTTTCCAAATTATGAGAGTCCATCCTCCTCTTTAGTTAAAATGTATTTAAGCGGAGAGTTTAGCCAAAATGCGAAAGAAATCAGTCCATACATTGCTTCAACTTTTTATGCAGTTGATCGTTATGCAACTTATGTAAAAGATTACAAGGAGTATTACGAAAATGGAGGGATTATATTAGCAGATCGTTATACAACTGCAAATATGGTTCACCAAGCTGGTAAAATTGAAAGTGATGAAGAGAAAGATAAATTTTTAGATTGGCTTTTTGATCTAGAATTTGGAATGTATGGATTACCAAAACCAGATGAAGTATTTTTGCTAAAAATGCCGGTTGATATAGCGATTGATCTAATCAAAAATCGAGACAATAAATTTACTCATAGTAGTCAAAAAGATATTCATGAAAGAGATTCACAACATTTAAAAGATTCTTATCAAGCTGCTTGTTATGTCGCTCAAAAATATAACTGGTATGCGATTGATTGTGTAAAGGATGGAAAATTAAGAACTAGAGAAGAAATTCATGAAGAAATTTTTAACGAAATAAAAAAACATATATAAAGGATAAAAGGAAAAGAAGATGGATTTTGTAATCAAACTAATAAAGGGGATTGTTTTAGGACTAGCAGGCTTAACTGCTGGAGCTGGATCTTTTGCAATTGTTATGGGAATTTATAATCGAGGTATGGAAATTCTTGCCCATCCTTTTCGAAATTTTAAAGAGAATGTAAAATTTTTGTTTCCCATTGTTTTAGGTGTTTGCATCAGTGTTTTATTCTTTGGAAATTGGATTGACTACCTGATTACGAATTATAATGCCTATACAAAATCTGTATTTTTAGGGTTAATTTTAGGTGGAATCCCAGTTCTAATTAAAATGGCCAATAAAAAAGGATTTAAAAAATCCTATTTAATTCCGCTTGCTATTACTTTTACACTTACTTTGCTGATTACTTTGGTAGCAAATCATATTGGAGAAGGACAAGATACAACAAGAAACATCCTTCCAGTAGAATACGTAATCTATGGAGCGATTTATGCTGTAGGAGCAATTATTCCAGGAATGACAACACTACATATATTGGTCGCTTTAGGAGTTTTAGGACCTATTATGAATGGATTAATGGAAATGAATTTGCATGTTTTAATTCCATTTGGAATTGGGTATATTGGAATTATTATCCTATTTGCTAAGTTAGTAACCTATTTATTTGAAAAATATTATGGTTACACTTATTATGCAGTTCTAGGATTTGCAATTACTTCTCTACTCATGATTTTGCCAGAAGTAACAAGTATTTCAGAGGGATTGATTTGTTTTGCTTTATTTTTGGTAAGTACAATTTTAATGTGGTATGTAACAACACTAGAAAATAAAATGAAAGAAAAAGAAGAAGCTTTATTAAAAAAGAAAAAAATCATGAAATAGAAGCATAAAAAGAAAAGAATCATAGCATTTTAATACGAGAAGACATAAACTATATTATGGGAAAACCAAAGAAAGGAGTGCTAGCGTATGATCTATTTAGATAACGCTGCAACGACTCACTTGGATGAAGACGTATTAGAAGCTATGATTCCTTTTTTGAAAAAAGAATATGGGAACCCCTCTGCAATTTATCAGCTAGGGAAAAATGCAAGTTTCGCAATGGACGAAGCAAGACATCAAGTAGCTGAAGCAATTCATGCAGATCCAGAAGAAATCTATTTTACAAGTGGAGGGTCTGAAGCAGATAATACAGCAATTGTAGGCGTTGCAAAGGCAAATAGAAACAAAGGAAGACATATTATTACAACAAAAATTGAGCATAAAGCCGTATTAGAGACTTGCCAAGCATTAGAAAAAGACGGATTTGAAGTGACATATCTGAATGTAGATGAAAATGGAATTGTGGATATTGATCAATTAAAAAAATCGATTCGTGCTGATACCATTTTAATTTCAGTAATGTTTGCTAATAACGAAGTACGGAACGATTCAACCGATTTATGAAATTGGAAAGATTGCAAAAAAATATGGTGTTCCATTTCACACAGATGCTGTCCAAGCAATTGGAAGTATTCGTATTGATGTGGAAGAATTAGGAATTGATTTATTATCCATGTCAGCTCATAAATTTTATGGACCAAAAGGAACCGGTGTGCTTTATGTCAAAAAGGGAATTCCTTTTGAAAATTTGATTCATGGTGGAGGCCAAGAGAATGGAAAACGTGCAGGAACAGAAAATGTAGCAGGAATTGTAGGGACTGGTAAAGCAATTTATAATGCTTATTCACATTTTGAAGAAAAAAATAAAAAAATTCAGTCCTTAAGAGACTATTATATCGAGCAAATCATGCAACAAATTCCAACAGCACGTTTAAATGGAGATCGACGAAAAAGATTACCCGGAAATGCGAATTTTTCTTTTGGAACAATTACAGGAGCAGACCTTGTGAAAGCTTTAAATAAAGAAGAAATCTGCACCTCTAGTGGAAGTGCTTGTAGCAGTGGATTTGTAAGACCATCCCACGTGCTAGTAGCAATGGGACTTAATAAAAGAGAAGTAGAAACTGCTTTAAGAGTAACAATTGGGAAAAATAATACAAAAGATGAAATCGATCAAGCTGTTCGTTGCATAAGAAGATATGTGGAGAACGAATCAGAAAATCGAGTGAGTAATTGAGAAAAAAACGAAAAAAATCGGTCAGTTTGACCGATTTTTAACAAATATCATCGTCTATGAAAATTTGATTTGAAAGGAAAAATATGCTAAAATATAAGGGTGGTGCATTATTCTAGTTATATTGCCTACTATGAGGGTGGGGCTAAAAATCCACTAAAGGGCACATCGTTGAAGTTTCTTGTTTGTGCGCAAAACGCCCAGTTATGCGTGTTTTCAGGGAGTAAAGATTAACGGGTTATATGTAACGGCATACATAGCTAAACCCGGTAATCGCGGAGGCTTCGATCAGTATAAAAATGCAGTTTGAAGTGTAACCTATAATGATATGCGGGATGCATGTTAGTTATAGAGTAGCCTGTCTTGAGTGATCGTATTGGGATTAGCATCAAAGAGGAATAACATTTGGCCAAATGTTATATTTTTCTTGCTATGAAATTACGACTGCAAAAAAGACTAGTAGTAGATCCAATATATGAAGGAAAACTTCTAGAATGTTTATTCGATTGAAAGAATAGGAGAGCCTGAGGATTAAGGTACGGATTTAAGTGGCAATCTGGTATTCTCATTTATCTTTTGAGAATGTTTTGTTAAATGGAAACAGCTAAACAGTAATGTTTAGTACAAAACAGAGAAATTCGACTAGACCTAAACCGTAAAATTTACTTAGGCTTTTACCACTAAAATAAATAATAAGAAGGAATGATAAAAAATAAAAATGAAAATTCAAGAAGAAGAAACAACGGATAACCTGAAAAAAGACAAAAAGAAGAAAGAAAAAGATGAAAAAAGAGAAAATTTAAAATGGTGTATTGAAGTCGTTATTATGACTTTTATTTTTTCGATTGTATTTTCCTATTTATCTTCAACAGCAATTAAAGACCTACCGTTAATACCTGCTTTTCTAATTCTAGCACTTGTTATTTTAGCCGGAATTGTAACGGATATTCTTGGTGTAGCTGTGCAAGTAGGAAATGAAGAAGAATTTCATGCAAAGGCTACGAAAAAAGCAAAAGGAGCTAAGACTTCATTAAAGTTAATTCATTATGCACCAAGAGTTGCTAACTTCTGTTCAGACGTAATTGGAGATATATGCGGTGTATTAAGTGGTGCAATCAGTGCTATGATTGCAACTAAATTAATGGAAAACTTTTCTTTTGGTTTTGATGCACAATTTTTAGTGAGTGCAATTGTTGCTTCTTTAACCGTAGGAGGTAAGGCAGTTGGAAAAAATATTGCTCAGGAGCACTCAACTTCCATTATTTATTTCACTGGAAGACTCATTAATTTATTTCATAGAGAATCAGATAAAAGAAGTTAAAAATAAAGAAGCCCGTAAACCTAAATGGTTTGCGGGCTTTGAACGATTTCTAGAGAATAGCTGGAATACAGCTATCTTAGAGTAGAAGGATCTTGTGATCTGGTACGGTGAAAGCGCTTAGCGATCAGCCAGAGCTGTTGAGCTTCGTTATAGTGCTCGGGGATTTCGGGGCTCTGACGGGAAACAAACGGCTGACAGTCTGTAGGGACTCGCTTGAATTGATTTCCCCAATGAACCGTATTACGTCCAACTGAGAAGCCAGCGATTTCTAAGTTGAACCGCTGACGATCAGAAAAAGGCGTGTTTTTGGTCCATTTATACTGTCCTTGCACTGCTTGTGCGTGCATTTGTTTGAAAAAATGTGCCACTCAAACTCCTCCTTTTGAGTTCAGTAATCGTACGGGGCTTATGCCAATGTACGCGTCTATTATAGCATAAAAGAGGGAGTGTGTAAATTGTTTTATGGAAAGTTTGTTTTAATGACAAAATGAAAAGACGAAAATACAGAAAAAGAAATAAAAAAGCAAGGGAGGCTGGTAAAACCAACCTCCTCTTACTAAAAACTGCATTTGCTTTGTTTCTTTCAACAGTTAGTCTTCAGGAGCGATAATTTCACTCATGCGTTCTCCTTTTAGACCTTTTATGGTTTCGCTGATAAACCATGAAGCCGAATCGATCGTTTTCCAAATTTCTTCTGAGCCGTCGTCCAGTTTCCAGAGATCCCAAAATGCATTGAGGATGAAGTCGTTCTTAGTGTGATGTAATACATCTTTGTCGATCTTCAATATTGCAAGAGCGTGAAGATAGCGGGCATAGTGGTCTGCGGGCATCTTGTCCGCATAGGGTAGACGGTTTTGTGCTTTGATAATTGCTAAAATCTCATCAACGAGTTCTTGACGAATTTTTCGCAATTCGCTTTTCGACCGCCAGTTAGCTCCCCAGGTTTCGGAACAGAAATTTTCATCCCTCTCAAAGTAGTCCAAAGGAAGCTTACCTTTCTTGTCGATCGCTGCTTGAAGAACGCGTAGATCTTCAAAGTAGTGTCCACTGCCGATCATTTGGATGATGGTTTTCATGATAGTCATTCCTCCATAATCTGTTTTTAAAGTGTTACTTAACGTACAAACACCATTATACCAGATTATGTAAATAAGGTCAACTTGTAGCATTTCAAAATAATGATATTTATTTTGAAATTTCTGATCTTTTTAATTGACGACAAAAAATAACAATGTTATACTTTATAAGAGATAAAAAGCAAAAGAGGAGGAGATTAACTTGTCTAATCAACAGTTAAACTTGAGAAAAATAGGAATTAAATTAATTATCTTATTGATTTTTCTATCATATATTATTTTTAGTCTAGGTGGCAGTGCATTTGCAATAACACAAACAAAAAAGCCGTATTCTGCAAATGATTTAGCCAATTACCCAGGATTTCAAGAAAAAATAGAAGCTTTAAAAGCAGCTCATCCAAATTGGAATTTTACGATTCTTTATACCGATATCGATTGGAACGAAGCAATTCGCAACGAAACGACGGCTCGACATGGTAGAAGCTTAGTACCAGCAAGTAAGACAGGGGAATGGTTATGCCCTGTCTGTGGAGATATTTATGATACCGGGAAATGGTTGTGTGCATCAGATATTGCAGTTGCATATTACATGGATCCAAGAAACTTTTTAAATGAAGACTATATCTTTATGTTTGAAGATTTAGGATTTAATGCTACCAATCAATCAATAGAAGGGGTGGAAACCATTATAAAAGATGCAACTTACTTAGATGCACAAATGATTATGAATGCAGCTAAAGATGCTGGAATTAGCCCTTATCATTTAGCTTCACGTATTGTACAAGAACAAGGAAATGGTTCACAAGCAAGCTCAACGGGAAGCGGAACTTATCCAGGATATGAAGGATTTTACAACTACTTAAATATTGGCGCAACAGGTTCCGGAGAAAATAATGTTATTACAAATGCCTTAGAATATGCTAAGTCACACGGTTGGACAAGTCCAGAAATTTCAATTCGTAAAGGAGCAGAGTATTTAGCAAAGAACTTCATCGGAAGAGGACAATCTACTTTATATTTACAAAAGTTTGATGTAGACAATCAAGAGGGAAGCCTATATGAGCATCAATATATGCAAAATATTATGGCGCCAGCTAGTGAATCTTCTAGCATTAAGAAGTCTTATCAACAATTAGGAGCATTTGATAAAAATAGCAATTTTAAAATTAATTTCGTAATACCAGTTTATCGCAATATGCCAAGTACTCCTTGCAGAGAGCCACAATCAAGTGGTGAAGTAATTGCAAATGACATTGTAACCGAAGATGTAGAAATTACCGGAGACGGAGTAAATGTTCGAAGTGAAAAGAGTACTTCATCTGAATCAATTGCTAAATTAAATAAAGGAGATCGCGTTCTTCGTATCGAAAAAGCAAACAAAGAAATAAATGGATATAAATGGGATTGTATTGTTCTATCAGATGGTAGAAAAGGATATATTTCTAGTGGATATGTTAAAAAGATCGATACCATTACAAACTGCAATGAAACAGTAGAACTAACAGGAACTGGTGTATATGTAAGAAACGGACCAGGAAAAGATAAAACAACAGTTGTAACAAGCCTTTCAAGAGGTCAAACCGTAACACGTATTGAAAAAGGAAAATACAAAAATATTGATGGATATGATTGGGATCGAATTGTTCTATCAGATGGAAGATCAGGATATATTGCAAGTAATTATCTAGCTGTTGTAGAGAAATATACAGGAGATAATTTAAAACAAGACGGAGAGAATCTTGTTTGTGAACCAAAGGTCACAGTAGAAAATATTAAGAAAACCTATCCAAATGCTACTGTAAAAGATGCAGCAGGAAATGCTGTTACAACAGGAAATATTGGAACAGGATATGTAGTAACAGTTGGAACAGCACAATATACTGTTGTAAAACGCGGAGATGCAAATGGAACTGGAGATGTAACGTCATCAGACTATGTAAGAGTTAAGAATTCTCTTAGAAAGAAGGAAACTCTATCCGAAATCGAAAAAGTGGGAGCTGATGCAAATGGAGATGGAGAATTAACTTCTGCCGATTACGTAAAAATAAAAAATTTCCTTAGAAATAAAGAAACAATTAAAGTTAATTAGAGGAGGTTTTATGAAAAAAAATTTAAAACTATTAGTAGTTCTAGTCCTTATGATAGGACTAATCCTACTTTTTCAGAATATGTCTTATGCTGCAACACTTACGTCTTCTGTAAATAAGACTACAGTAACAGTGGGTGATACAGTCACTTTGACTTTAAATGCCAACAATATTGCAGGTAATTACCGTGTAACAATAAGCGATACTTCAAAATTAAGTGTGTCAAGCGGATCTACTTGGAATTGGCTTGAAGATGAATCTACAACAATCGTACTAAAAGCAAATGCTGTGGGAACAGCAACAATAACAGTAACACCGGAAGATATGACAGACTTAGATGATAGTACGGCTAAGGTAACAGGAACGAAAAGTTATACCATAACCGTAAAAGCTAAAGAAGAGACGCCTGCAACGGATCCTGGAACAACAACCAATAATGGTGGTAGCACAAGTAATAATGGGGGAAGTACAACCAGTGCACCAACCTTCACATCTGTAAATGAAACAGTATATGCAACAGCAACCGTTAACGTAAGAGAAAGTTATAGTTCTAGTAGTAGTAAATTAGGGAGTTTAAATGCTGGTGATTCTGTAACAAGAACGGGTAGAGGTTCAAATGGTTGGAGTAGGATTACATTTAATGGAAAAACAGCCTATGTTAGCTCAAGCTATTTAACAACAACAAAACCAGAAAAATCAAATAATAAAGCATTAAGTTCTTTAACAGTAACACCAGGTACACTTTCTCCAGAATTTGATGCAGAAACAACAAACTATGAAATGACTGTAGATCTTTCTGTAACAGAAATAAAAGTAGATGCAGTAGCTGCAGATGAAAAAGCAAAAGTAGAAGTAACAGGAAACACAGAATTAAAAGAAGGTGAAAATACCATTACCATTAAAGTAACAGCAGAAGATGAAACGGTTCGAAACTATATTATAACGGTTACAAAGAAAGCGGAAGAACCGATTGGATTAGCTACGCTGACATTAAAAAACGGAAAATTAACACCAGCTTTTCAAAAAGATGTCTATACTTATGAAGTTACTTTAACAGAGGATTTAAGTGAAATAGAAATTGATGCAATCGCTTCTATTGAAGGTGCTTCGGTAGAAGTAATAGGAAATGAAAATTTAACCGATGGATCGATTATTAAAATCTTAGTTTACTCTGGTGAAAAAGATGCAGAAGATACAGTTATTACGGAATATCAAATTACAATTAGGAAAAATCTTGCTGGATCAGTAGTGGAAACAGAAGGAGAAGTAGCACTATTATCTCAAAATCATCTTTTATATATAGCAACAATTGTTTTAGTAACGATTGCAATTATTGCCTTATTAATAGCTCGTTATTTCACAACAAAAGGTGAGAAAGAAGAGCAAAATGAAGTGCCAGACCTACAAGAAACAATTGGAAAAAAAGAAGAAAATGAAGAAGTTGAAAAAGAAAAAATAGAAGAACCAGAACAAACGGAAGAAGTAGAAACTTCGGAAAAAAGAGGAAAAAGCAAAGGAAAACATTCGATCTAAAAAAGAAAAGCTATCAAATTTGATAGCTTTTTACTTTTCTTATACAAAATTACTGTCAATCATTTTTGAAAATGTCTCAAAATTTTTTTAACATTAGCACTAATTTTAATAGAATTAGTGCTAAAATTTTAGTTTAAGAAACGTTTTCTAAACGATGTTCTTGTTTTTCAATAAAATCTTCAAATAGTTTTTTCTTCCAAGGATGCGTCATTGGTGGAATATAGATTTTCTTAGGTTTTGTTTCCACAATTTCATCAAAGTTTTCAGAAACAGCTTGAACTTCTGGGATTTCTTCCAAAGCAAATACAGTATCATTAACTGTTGCATACAGTTGATGATCAAAGGACTTAATAACAATACAAGTTGTTCCATGATTAAAGTAGATAGGTGTATTTAGACGATTTACCAGTCTGTAGTATTTGTTGTTGAATTTAATGGAATGACCTTTATCAATAATTCTTTTAGTTAAAACAGCTAATGTTAAGTTAATTTTCTTCTCATCTAGTTGCTTTTCAAATACAGATTTGGTATGATTAATGCATAAAGCAAACTGTTTATTGAATTTTTTGATGTAATTTACTAAGAATTGATTAGCTTGTTCAATAGTAGTAATGCCAGCTAATCTAAGTTCTTGTGGCAGTCGCTGTTGTAAGGTTTGAAAAGCCCTTTCAATGCGAGGTTTAAATTCAGGAACAGAGCTTGTTTCAAGCTGAATGCCTAATTGGGAACAGGCATAAGCAAATTGAGTAAAGGTATCTTCTTCGAGTAGAGAAGAGCCTTTTCTTTTGTACTCAAATACTGTTCTTTTGTCGGTTTTAAATTTGTAAGGAATACCAAATTCCAATAATATTTGTTTAGTAATGTTGTAATAGCCATTTAGTGTTTCTTGATCATCAAAATAAAGAGCAAGAAGGTTACCAGTAGCATCGTCAATAGCAGCATGGAGAGTAGTTTTTGTATTACCAAACCAAAGATGTATACAAGCATCCATTTGAATTTCTTCCCCGAAATATTGGCACCTAGGCTGTCTAGGATGGGCATCTTCAATAGCAACGATGTTGGCTTGTATATTTTCTTTTTCAGATTTAGTTTTAGCTCTTTTTTGTTCTTCTAAAAGTTGCTTTCTTAATCGTTTTCTAGTAGATTTATGACTTCTTGGAGATAAGATATATTTATCTCTCAAAAGTACTCTAACTTCATCGATTGATACAAAGATATTTTCTCTTTCAGCCAAAAATTCAGTGAATACGGTGTAATTACAATCATAGTATTTTGAAAGATACAACTGTTCAATTTCGTCTTTTAATTCAACTGGTAAAGCTTTTACAGGAACTCTACCACGATTTCCATGTATAAAGAATTCCTTTCCTTTTGCTTTGTAACCTGCAATCATTCTATCAATACTTCTAACGCTACAATTCAGTTTAATTGCAGCTCTTTTTTTGTTGCCATTTGTTTCTATTAATTTTTTTATGGTTAAATATTTGATTTCTTCTTTCATTCTTAACTCAACTTTCTTCATATGTTCTCCTTGAATTTAAAAGATATATAAATTATATCATTTAAGAGAACAATTATTTTTTAGTTGAGACATTTTCTAAAATGAATTATCAAGACAATATCATAAATGAATTAGACTTTTTACTTTTCTTATACAAAATTACTTGAAAAAAGAAAAAAATCAGTATATAATAAAACTTGACTTGCTACTGTAGCTCAGTTGGTAGAGCAACAGATTCGTAACCTGTAGGTCGGCAGTTCGATTCTGCCCAGTAGCTCCATATGAAAACAACTTACGAAATGATATTCATTCGTAAGTTGTTTTTTTATAAAAAATATCGAACAGGTTCTTAAATTTAGAAGATTACTGAGTAGCTCAGCAGTCACAATATTGGTAGTCTATGTAGGTATCGAAATGTCCTTGATCCTCTTGAAGTGTAACCGCAGGAATGATTTTTGAACGGTTGACGTAATTTTCGATATGTTTTTCGTTTTTTATTAAAAGGAAAAGTAAATTTTTCCAGATATATCTACCTTTTTTAGGAAAATTATGGTATACTTAAAATATTCGTAAAGAAAAAAGAGATTTAGAGGTAAAACAAATGGGATTTTTTGAAAAATTAAAAAGTGGATTAAGTAAAACAAAAACATCATTTGATGAAAAAATAAATCAAGTATTTACTCCATTTCGAAAAGTAGACGAGGAGTTATTAGAAGAGTTAGAAGAAGCTTTAATTATGTCCGATATTGGAGTGGATACTTCTGTAAAAATTGTTTCAAACTTAAGAAATCGAATTAAAAAAGAAAATATTACAGAAGAAGAGAAAGTAAAAGAAGCTCTTCGAGATGAAATGAAACAAATCTTAGATCGAATTGATCATTCTTTAGACTTAACAACAAAACCAACAGTTATTTTAATTGTTGGGGTTAATGGAGTAGGAAAAACGACTTCCATTGGCAAAATTGCGAATCGATTAAAGCAGAACGGAAAAAAAGTTGTCATTGCAGCAGCTGATACTTTCCGAGCAGCAGCAGTAGAGCAAGTAGAGATCTGGGCTAATCGAGCAGGATGTAAATTGGTAAAAAGACAGGAAGGAACGGATCCTGCATCTGTTGTATTTGATGCAATTCAAGAAACGAAAAAAGAAGAGGCAGATGTTTTAATTTGCGATACAGCAGGAAGATTACATAACAAAAAATATCTAATGGACGAATTAATTAAGATTAAAAAAGTAATTGATCGCGAGTTACCAGATAGCCATAAAGAAGTTTTAATGGTATTAGATGCAACCACTGGACAAAATGCGATTATGCAAGTAAAAGCGTTTAAAGAAACCGTTGATATTAATGGTATAATTTTAACAAAATTAGATGGAACAGCAAAAGGTGGAGTAGTACTTGGAATTGTAGATGAAAATGATATTCCGGTTAAATTTGTTGGAGTAGGAGAACAGATTGATGATATGCAAGAATTTAATAGCGAAGATTTTGTAAAAGCGTTGATTTAAAAAAGAAAGGATGAAAACGTGGAAGAAGAGAAGAAAACGATTAAAACAAAAGAGAAAAAGAAAGTATCTCGAAAAGTAATCGTGTTAGTGGTTATAGTGTTAACCATTTTAATGGGCTATATCTATTTTCGAGGAGAATATTTAGAAAGTTTGGAAATTGGTGAACAATATACCAGTATATTTTGGCAAAATTTACGATATTCTGGTATAACGTTAGCATGCATTTTTGTATTAACTTTTATCATTATGCTTTACACAAATTCAAGAATTAAAGCTGGATTGAAAAAATTCTTTGAACAAGAAAAAAAAGAAATGCCCAAACTACCCAATAAATCGATTAGTTTAATTATTTCCATTTTAGTTAGTGCAATTAGTACAAATGCAATATTAAACAAATTAATTCTATTTACCAATTCGGCACAGTTTGTTTCGACAGATCCTATATTTGGAATTGATATTGGCTATTTTATTTTCCAAAAGCCATTTTTAGAGTTTATTTGTTTCTATATCCTTATTTTTATTATAGGGTTAACAATTTATACAGCCATTTATTATATTGTTTGCTTTAATCAATATTTTGATGGAATTGATCGAGAGACATTAAAGAATAGCCACTTAGTGAAACAACTGTTAAGAAACGTAATTTGGATTGCAGTTATTTTAGCAGCATTAATTTTATTAAATACCCAAAGTTTAGGAACCCAAAAGTTCTTAACCATTGAAACAGGAGATACAAGTTATTCGTTGTACGGAGCTGGATTTACAGACGTTACGGTAAAATTATGGGGCTACCGCATACTAGCACTTGTGGTAGTGGTTTCCGTATGGTTAGCTGTGAGATTTTACAAGAAAAATCAAGTGAAACGATTACTAATTAGTATTATGGCAGTACCTTCTTACTTAGTACTATTAATGATTGTAACTTTTGGATTTAATATGATTTTCATTGGTAAGAATGAATTAGATAAAGAAAAAGAATACATTACTTACAACATTAGTAATACAAGGGATGCTTATGGAATCAATATTGAAGAAGTTAGTATCAGTGACAATAAAACAATTGATGAAGCGACGGTTGCAGAGAATCGAGAAGTAATTGAAAATATCCCAATTGCAGATGAAGATATTGTTTTACAAAGTTTAAATACATCACAGACCGGAAAAGGATATTATCAATATACCAATACCAAAATCGGTTTATATCAAATTGATGGAAAACAACAACTAATTTATGTTTCACCAAGAGAGATTTACAGTGGAAAAGTAACTTATAATTACAAAACTTATGAATACACACATGGTTATGGTGTAATTCTTACTTCAGCATCAACGGTGCAAGAAAATGGAAGTGTTAACAATATTCAAAAATCTTTTACCGAAAGTGAGAAAATTAACATTACAGAACCACGTATCTATTTTGGAACAAGCACGGATGATACGGTTGTAACCAATACGAAAGATAAGGTGGAATTTGACTATCCGATTTTAGATTCAAATACAGCAGAAAATACAACGAATACGTATAATGGAGAAGCAGGATTAAGTCTAAATTTTATTGATCGCTTGATTTTAGCAATTAAAGAAAGAGATTTAAAGTTAGCATTCTCAACAAACGTTTCGAAAGACAGCAAAATCCTAACCAATCGTAACATTATTCAAAGAGCGAAAACAATTATGCCAGATTTATTATATGATGAAAATCCTTATTTAGTAATTAATGATGAAGGCAGATTGATTTGGGTGTTAGATGCTTATACAGTTTCGAATGATTATCCATATTCACAAAGAATTACAATTGAACAAAATGGTGTAAAAAGAGAGATTAATTATATTCGAAATTCGATTAAAGTGTTAATTGATGCTTATGATGGAACGACACAGTTTTATATAACCGATCGTTCGGATCCGATTGCTACAGCGTATCGTAATATTTATCCGGATGTATTTATGCCAAAAGATGAGGAAATTCCAGATGATATAAAAGAGCATTTGGTATATCCAAAGTTGTTATATCAAGTACAAGCAGAAATTATTGCTCGTTATCATAATGTACAACCAGAAGTATTGTACCGTGGTGATGACATATGGAGTATTTCGACGAAAACCGTAGGAAGAACATCAACGAAGACAGGAACCGAATTTGAACCATATTATACAATGGTAAGGACAGTTGATTCTGCAGAAGCAAAATTAGGACTTGTGATTCCATATTCACAGTTTGAAAGACAGAATATCATTTCCTATATGGTGGGTACCTATTCAGAAAATGGAGAACCAAGCTTGAAAGTATACAAATTCCCAACCGATAGCAATGTTTTAGGTCCAATGCAACTGGATACACAACTAGAACAAAATACGAGTATTGCAAAAGAAATAGAAGCTTTGAATGTAAACGGAACATCGATTACAAAAAATATGAGTATTATTCCAATTCAAGATTCTTTACTTTATGTTGTACCAATTTATCAACAATATATTAATGAATCAGATTCTCTACCAACTTTGAAAAAAGTGGTAGTAGCATCTGGCAACAAAGTGGCAATTGGTGACACCTTATCATCTGCTCTTTCAAATTTACTTTCAAAATCTGCAGCGGATATTGAAATTCAAAATACGGATAATATGGATGATTTGATTTTAGCGATTGTTAAGGCTAACCAGAATTTAGAGGAATCTGTTGGAAATAGTGATTGGGAAATGATCGGAAAAGATTTGAAGAGTTTACAAGCTTTAATTGACCGATTGGAAATCTTAGCTGAAGAAAATGGAATCAAGAATTCGTCAACGGATACAACTGAAACTTCTGGAAACGAGAGATCTGGAATTGAAAGCTTTATTGATAGCATTTTAAATCGTAATCAAAATCAAGAAGGACAAGAGGATGGTTCTATCAATAACACAATCGAATAAAATAAAAAAAGAAAGCATTCCTTTCGGAATGCTTTTTATCTTGATTGTTCAACGATCATAACGATATCAGAAATATATTCACCAATAATTGGAATATTGAGTGTAACGAGTCTTTCTAATAGTAAAAGAATAATCGCTGTAATGATGGTGACTCCAATACCAATTCCGATTCCTCGAAAAATGCCAGAAAGCAAATTTCGAAAAAATAATTGTTTGGGATTTCCAATTAGTTCTAAGGTTTTAGAAAGATTGCTTTTTGTGATAAGATAGCTTAATTTTCGAACACTTGTATTCAGGATATATTTTTGTTTCTCATAGAAATTCATAAAATGATAGACTCCTATTCTTTACAGATAGAATAACCCAAAACTGGTTTTCTATTCATAAAAGAAAGAATCGAAAGGAAGAACAATGAACTTTTTCGAAATTTTCTTAATCGCAATTGCGCTTGGAATGGATGCTTTTTCGGTCGCAATTTGCAAGGGATTAACAATGGTAAAAGTAGAATGGAAAAAAGCTTTGCTGGTGGCAAGTTTTTTTGGAATATTTCAAGCGATTATGCCAGTGATTGGATATTTTTTAGGAAAAAATTTTGAAAGCTTGATTGTGCAAATTGATCACTGGATTGCTTTTGTTTTATTAACTGGAATCGGTATCAATTTATTAAAAGAATCGTGGAAATCCGAAGACGAACAAGAAGATGACCGATTTGATTGGAAAACGTTAACCATTCTGGCGATCGCAACTAGTATCGATGCTTTAGCAATCGGAATTACTTTTTCTTTTTTGCAAGTTCAAATCATAGAGGCAGTTTCTGTTATTGGAGTAGTTGCTTTTGGTATGTCTTTTTTTGGCGTTGCCATTGGATGCAAGGTGGGAGACCGATTAAACCAAAAAGCAAAAATTGTTGGAGGAGTGATCTTAATTGGAATGGGAATAAAAATTTTGTTAGAGCACCTTTTCTTTTAACAACAATTTTCCAAAAATTGAAATTGACAAATAAAGGAGATTAAGTTTACAATAGTAATAGGTGAGAAGAAATGAATCAAAAGAAAAAGGTGGAAAAAGAAAAGAGAATCGAGAAAAATGAAAAAAGCAAAAAGAAAGATCGACAATATTATTTTATTGTCGCACTTTTCGCGTTGTTTTTCATTATTTATATTGTTTTAGTTGAATTTACAAGTCAGACAAGCTATGCTAGTTCTAACGAAGTAGTAGAAGAACAACCGCAAAAAGTGGAGCTAAACTACAATAGCAACGATTTACAAGTACCAGATCCAAAACAATTGGTAGAAGAAAACAATCAAGTGACCCGAAAAGAAGAACTTTCTGTTGAAACCATTGATTTAGAGTATTTAACGGAATACCAGAATAATCCGGATCTTCCACAAGGGACCATTCAAGTGATGCAAAATGGTATTGTAGGAGAACAAGAAATTATTACCAAGAAAATATATGAAAATGATGAACTAGTTGAAGAAATCCAGATTGGAAATAAAATTACAAAATCAGCTTTGAATAAAATCGTTATGGTGGGGACAGGCCCTTATCGAAAAATCACAGAAGCAAATGTGGGAGATCAGGTTTATGTAACTTCGACCATGCTTTCTATTTATTTAGAACCAGATGAACAATCTCAAAAAATCATAACTGTATATAAAGACGAAGAAATGACAGTTTTAGAAAAAAGCGGAAATTGGTATCGTGTTGCTTATACCAATTATTCTGGCTGGGCAATGAAAGAATGTTTAACAACAATATCACCAGAGGAAGAAGTGGAGATCGAGGATGAGCAAGAAGAACCATCTGGTGTAAGTACAACCATTACAAAAAATATCAAATTAAATCAACCAAGTGGATTAACTTTAAATGAATTTAAGAAAGTGCTATCTGGAAATTCGCAAGATAAAGACAAGATTATTGAGAATAATGCGGAATATTTCTATTATGCAGAAAAACAATATGGAGTAAATGGTATCTTTATTGCTTCTGTAGCAGTTCATGAAAGCAATTGGGGAACATCATCCATTGCAAAGCAAAAGAAAAATTTATTTGGTTATGGTGCATATGATCGTGATCCTGCCGGTAGTGCCTATAACTTTACTGATTATTCGGAATGCATTGATTTACTTGGACGAGTATTTGCAAAATACTATGTAAATCCACCAGGAACAGCAATTTATGATAATCAAAAAGCAAGCGGAAAATATTATCATGGAGCAACACTAGAAGGAGTCAATACCAAGTACGCAACGGATAAGAATTGGGCAAATGCAGTTTTCAAATGGATGCAATATTTCTACAATCGAATTTAAATAAAATTTTAAGAAAAGAGGTTTGAGAAAAAATCCTCTTTTCTTTATGAAGTAGAATCCGAAAACCTTAGAAATGTAAGAAAAACAGAAAGAAAGTAAGTAGGAAAAATATTCGAAAAAATAACTGGTTTTTCTTGCTATTTTTGGGATTGTAGTGTATGATTATAAATGTAAAAATATTCGAAAAAGACAAGCCAGAAAGGGGCAAAAAAATGAAGAAAAAATTAATAGTTAATATCGTAATTGTACTTTTAATATTGGGAATGTTCATAACAGGAGTAGAAGCAACAAATACTAATGCAACAATGAATATCGAACCTCGTACAACAATTCAAGCAACAGAAACACAAGTACAAAGTGAAAATACATTACAAGAAGAGTCAACTGGAAAATTAATTGAGATGAAAGAAAAAGAATTGAAGAGTATTGAAGACTATAATGAAAAATATGGATCAGAAGCTTATGGTATGACAGCGTATCTTTTAAATAAAATACGAATTTATAGTATTCCTTTCGCATTTGTTGGAATAGCAATTGCCGCTATTTTCCAATATGTAATTGGTATTCGTAAGTTAGACGTAAGAGACCGAGGATTTGGCGTTATGATAGCAATTATTACTGTTTTTGTAATTTGCCAAATATTACCACTTATATTTGCTATCGTAGTAAAAGGATTTAGGGGGTAACAAATGAAGGTTTTATTTGCAGTTAGTAATGAGAATATATCCGATTCGATTATCAAAAAATATCAACAACAGAATAAAGAAATTATTTCAAGTAAAAATGTGTATTACTTTAATGCCATTATTAAAGAACTACAAAAAGATAAATCTTATGATCGAATCGTTATAAGTGAAGATTTAGAGCCTTTTGCAAATAATAATTATGAAACAATCGATAAATTTTTATTTGACAAATTAGATAGTATCAGTGATGAGGCAGCTAATTTTTCAGGAGATGATATTCCAATCATCTTAATTTGTTCAGAGAGAAGAACAAAAGGAGAAGCTCTTTTAGTAAAATTATTTGGAATTGGTATCTATAGTGCTCTTTTGGGTGGAGATCGAAGCATTGAAAAAGTATGTCAATTACTAAATAAACCAAGAACAAAGAAAGAAGCAAAAATTTATTATAAAATTGATTCCGATGAGGTTGAATATAAATCGGAAAATGAAGAAGATGTTAGCGAAGTAGAAATTCAAAACATATTGAATCATTATAAAAAATTAGGAAAAAATGAAGAAAAATATGTAGAGAGTTTTGATAGCATTGCAATGCAATATACCGATGCACAATTAAGGTTAATTGCAAAATTTTTGCCATTGAATGTAAAAGCTGTTTTAGAAGCACAATCACCAAAGTATCAAGAGATTATGACATTTGGTGGAGTAAAGCAGAAAACAACCAAAACAGGATTAAATAGTTATCAATCTAATTATGGAAAGAAAGCTCCAAATGATCCGAACCGTTTAGAATTATATGAAAAACAACTAACCAAACAAAATTTATCGAAACCAGTTGTTATTCCATCAGGAGTAAGAACAGACCGCATTCAAAAACCAACGGTATCGGAAGATGCAAAGCCAACAACTTATACGGCAGTTCCAAAAGCTAACGATAATGCAATGCGAAGAGAAATGCAAACACAAGCGCCAGTGACAGCACCACAACAGCCACAACAACCAACTTACCAAGAAGTAGAGGAAGAGCCTTTAAATTTAGCTGCTTTAGATTTTGAAGAAGAACCAATCGAGCAAGATGATGGAAAAAGGGGAAGAGGAAGACCTAGAAAAAATCCTTTACCAACAGAAGAAGAGACGGCAGCACCAAAAAGGGGAAGAGGAAGACCTAGAAAGAATCCTTTACCAACAGAAGAAGAGGAAGTAACTCCGAAAAGAGGAAGAGGAAGACCTAGAAAAAATGTAGAATCAGAAGAAGTAAATCTATTTGATTTAGCAGGAGAACAGAACGATTCACCAATTAATCAAACACCAATTAGTTCGATTCAACCAACTACTTTTGAGGATGAAGAAGAGGATGTTGTGCTACCAGGATTTGGAACAACAAACGAAGAGGTTGTTACACCAAGACAAGAAGTGATTTCTGGTGGTACTCCTAATATAAGACAAAATAATTATTACAATAATCCGACCCCTCAAATGCAACCGCAAACTTATCAATCAACTCCTCAACAAGCTTATATGAATTATAATCAAACATTGGATCTACAAGCACGAGAAGATTATGGGCAACCAGTTGATTTTAATTATTTATTAACCAGGGATAAGAAAGTAGTAAGCTTTGTAGGAACAACAAAGAATGGAACATCTTTTGTGGTAAACAATGTAGCAAAACTTTTATCAAGTAAAGGAATTCGTACTGCTATCTTAGATACAACGCAAAATAAAAATTCTTACTATATTTTTACCAACAATGAAGAAGAGTTAAGAAAAATTGCCTATGGTTCCATTGATAATTTAAGAAATGGACAACCAGTTGGAATTAATGTAGACAAAAATCTAACTGTATTTACTTCTTTACCAGGCGAGGATAGAGGAATTGATGATTATTCCAGAATTTTAGAAACATTAATTAAAAACTATTCAGCAGTGCTAATTGATTGTGATTTTCAAACAAATGAGGAATATTTCCGAGCATCACAAGAAATTTATTTAGTACAATCTTTAGATGTTTTAACAATTCAACCATTTACTGCTTTCTTAAAAGAATTAAAAAACAAGAATGTTTTAGATGAGAGTAAAATTCGAATTGTGATTAATAAATTCTTAAGGGTTCGTACATTGAATGAAAAAACGATAGTAGGAGGTCTTGCTTATTATAATGATCCAGCCATGTCTTATATGTCTGACTTGTTTAACAAAGATACGGCAAAATATTGTACACTTCCATTTGAAGAACAGACCTATGCAAAATATTTAGAGGCACTTGTAAATTGTGAAATCAATTTAAATGGATATTCAAAAAATTTCCTTATGTGCCTAGAAAAATTAGCAGGGATCGTATATCCTTTAATGGAAACTTCCAAAACGTATGGTAATTATACCAATAATAAAAATTATAATAATAGCAATGGCTTCTCAAGCAATATGAATCAAACTTTAGATAAAATGAAAAGAGGATTCTAAGCGAAATTTTAGAAGATAATGAGGTGAAATCTTTTGGGTGGAATAAGTATCGCAGTAGTAATTATACTTGTACTAATTGTAATCGCTTTGATGTTGTACAACAATCGTATTCACAAAAAAATTGAGACATTTAATAATACCAATCAAAAAATTGCAAGCTTAAATGTCTTACAAGATTTTATGGATACATTAGGAGAAGGAACAAATGTCGACGATAAAATTAGGAAGATTAATGAAATCCTAATTGAGAAATATGAGATCAAATATTCTACGATTGTTGTATATGATGGAGTAGAATATGTGATTCGAGCATCCAATGTGGACCAAAAACATTGGGAAACATTACGTAATTTACAGTCAGAAGAAGTATTTAAAGACAGTGTTCAAACAGCAACACCAAAATATATAACCGTAGAAACAGAAAATGAACGATTGCCATATCAAAAGATGGAATTTGGCAGAGCAAAATGTGCAATGTTTTTCCCTTTATATGTTGATAATGTTTATATTGGTTATTGGATTATCGAGGGAAGTAAACCACATGAATTTGATAAAATCGATACAACGATTTTAGAAGTCGTACGTAATAACATTGTTTCTGTATTAAGAACAGTAGGAAATCAAAAAATCATTGAAAATATTGTTCGTGATGATCAATTCTCTGGACTAAAATCAGAAGAATATCTATATGGAGAAGGAAGACGTATTATTGATAAATATACAACTTCAGCCGTTTGTTTATTTCGTATTATCAACTTAGAAAAAATTAACCATGATATAAATCGTCAAACTGGAAATGCTATTATCACAGAAGTAGCAAAGCAAGTAGCAGAAGGTTTATCATCCGATTATGTTTTTGTTCGATATATGGGACCAAAATTTGCCATTGTTTTTTCTGGAATTGATGTCAACGGTGTTGGAGAATTTATGAAGCAAATAAAAGAAAAAGTAGAAGCAATTGAGGTAGAAGATCCTTTAGCACCAGAAGATGCAGAAGAAGTTGATGTAGCAAGTCCAAAACTTAACATTGTAATTTCTACTTACTATAAAGGTACTGCATTAGAAGGGGTAACGAAAAAGTTAGAGGAATACTTAGATCAAGCAGACAAAAACGAAAGTGCTATTAATTATTTATAAAAGAAAAAGGAGGTAATAGATTATGGCTCTTGATGAAACAGTAAGTTTTAAGATTGAAAAGGATAAGAATATTAAAACGAGGGAAATATTAAGAGAGGTTTATGAAGCTTTAAAAGAAAAGGGATATCATCCAATTAATCAAATCGTCGGATACATTCTATCTGGTGACCCAACGTATATAACGAGTCATAATAATGCCAGAAACTTAATTAGACAAATTGAGAGAGATGAACTTTTAGAGAAAATGGTAAAAAACTATCTTGGATTGGATGATTAAACATGATGAGAGCATTAGGAATTGATTATGGTGATGCAAGAGTAGGGCTTGCATTAACAGATCCATTGGGATATACAGCTCAAGGACTAGAAACGATCCACCATCAAGGAAATGACAAGATCATCTTAAAACGATTAGAAGAAATTCTTCAGAAGTATGAAATTGGAACATTTGTCATTGGAATGCCAGTTAACATGGATGGAACGAAGACAGAAAGAGTAGAGGTAACCGAAAAATTTATTCATAAACTAAGATGCAAATTTCCCAAAATTAAAGTTGAGACGATTGATGAAAGACTGACAACAGTCGCAGCCCATCGAACAATGAATTTATTAGAAATTGATGGAAAAAAGAAGAAGAATATCGTGGATACGATTTCAGCTGTATATATCTTAGAAACCTACATGAAAAAGCAGGAGAATAAAGAAGAAAAATAATTTTGTAAAAAGCATTGCGAAAAAGAACAAGATAGTATATGATTAAACAAACATCGTTGTAAAAACAAAAAGAATTTTGAAAGGAGAAAAAGAATGAGTGAAGATTTAAATAACTTAGAAAACCAAGAGGAATTAAACAATATAGTTGTATTAAATGATGAAAGTGGAGCAGAAGTAGAATTCGAATTCTTAGATCTAATTGAATTAGACGGAGAAGAATATGTTGTTTTACTACCAATCGAAGAAGAAGAAGATCCAGAAGCTGCTGGAGAAGTTGTTATTTTAAAATTAGAAGACACAGAATCAGAAGACGAAGAATCTTATGTAAGTGTTGATGATGAAGAAATTTTGAATAAAGTATTTGAAATGTTCAAAGAAAAATTCAAAGATGAATTTAATTTTGTAGATGGAGAATAGAAAAAAGGCATATGGAGGAAAACATATAATCCATATGTCTTTTTTTATAGAATAATTGCTATTACCAACAGAATATGCTAAAATAAAAAGTAGATAAAACATCGAAATTGTTTTAATTAGGAGGATAAACAAATGAAAAGTTTTAGTAGTTGGATGATTTTAATGTTAATGGCGATTTTTTGGATTTTGAGAGTTATTGTTGCAGTAACAGATGGTATGTCTGTCGAATTCTTTTTACAGCCACTTGATCAAACTGTTGAAATTGTTTTGCTTTTTGTCACATTATTCTGTATGATCTTAGTATATAAAAGGAAAATGTTAGGAGCACTTCTTTATTTAGTAAGTTATGGCTTGTATTTTGGAGTTTATTTGTATAACAATATTATGGTTATTATAAGTGGAGAAACAGCATCTCAAAATATCTATTTAAATATTATGGTATCAATTGTTGCTATGATTTTACCAATTGTAACATTAATTGAAATGTTAGTGGAAAAGAATCACGAAGCACATCCAATTAATAAAGAAACCGATTGGTTCTATACCAATAAGGAATATGAAAGAAAATTGGATGAAAGAGCAGATAAGAATCAATATCGAACTTTATAAGAAAAGACAACTATAGCAAATACTGCTATAGTTGTATCTTTTTTGAAAAACGAAATAAAAATTAATATGAATGGAAAGAGAGAAAGATAGATGCAGTCTGAAGAATACAATTTTTATAACCAAATAAAAAACTGGGACTTTAGTCAAATTAACTATACAAAAGAAACGTTTACTAATTGGAATATGTATGAAATACTAAATCAAAAAGCAGATGAATCAAGTATTGTTTTGGATTTAGGAACTGGTGGAGGAGAAAAAGTTTTAAAATATTTTCCAAAGGTTAAACAAATTATAGCGACAGATTTTTCAGAAGAAATGATTAAAACAGCTAACGAAAATCTAAAAAAGACTGATCACAACAATATTCTATTTCGACAAATGGATAATTTACAGATGGATACTCCAAAAGACTATTTCGATTTCGTCGTTGCACGTCATACTTGTATCGATCCTAAGCAAATTTATCAAACATTAAAAAAAGGAGGGACCTTACTTGTAAGAGGAGTGGATAAATTAGATTGCTGGCAATTAAAAAGAATGTTCCAACGAGGACAGGCCTACAAGGATACAAAACCAATTAGTTTAATTGATTATGAAAATATCATGGATGTAGGATTTAAACAAGTAGAACTGATTCCAATCCATGTTAGAGAATATTATCGTACCAAAGAAGATTTACTTGCTTTATTATTGAAAACACCAATCTTAAATGATTTTTCTGAAATTGAACAAAATGAGGATTTAAAACAATCTCCAATTGATTCTACAATCTTAGATTCCTATATCAAAGAAAATGAAACAGAGAAAGGAATCCTTCTATTAAGAAGGTATTATGGAATTGTGGCAAAAAAATAAATCATAAAATAGGTGAAGAAAAATGAACGATAAGAATAAAGGAAAACGTGATATCTTAATATTTCCAGAGTTTGAAAATATTTCAGAAATCGAAAAAATTCGAAAACAATATGATAAATTATATGGAATATTGCCGCCCCATATTACACTGGCATTTCCATTTCGCCATCCCATGTCAGATGAAGAATTACAAGAAAAACTTACGAAACTATGCCAAACCATTTCGCCGTTTTCAATTGAAATGGAAGAGATTACCTCTCAAAAGGATAATAGGATGAATCAATTCTATCTATTTCTGCATGTGAAAGAAGGAAAGGAAGAACTTATTCAAATTCATCAAAGGATTTATCAAGAAATCTTAAATACGAAAATCGATTTTGAATATGTACCACATATAACACTGGGAACGACAAAAGAGGAAAATAGATCAGTCCATTTATCGGGTAAGTTTCAAACGGTTGTATCAAAATTAATAGTGGAACGTATTGGGGAGCAAGAAGAATCGATTCCGTTATTTGAAATTAATTTAAAGAAAAAATAATAGAGGAAGCGTTAAAAAGAGTAGCATAACAAGGAGGTTGAAGAAAATGTTAAAATTAGTGAAGTTAGAGGAAAAATATAAAAAGCAATTTTTCGATATGATGGAAGAGTGGACAAAATCTGGTGAAGAGATCATTCCGTGGTCAATTTGTAGACTAGATTATACCGATTTTGAGACGTATATGAAAAATTTAGAAGTAAAAGAAGAAAAAGATGGATTAGTTCCAGATTCGAACTTTTTTGCCCTTGATACAGAGAGAAATATTTTTGTGGGAGCGGTGAATATTCGTCATATTTTAAATGAAGGACTATTATTACATGGTGGGCACATTGGCGATGGAGTAAGACCGTCTGAAAGAAGAAAAGGTTATGCAACCGAAATGATACGATTAGCTTTAGAAGAATGTAAAAAGCTTGGAATTTATCGTGTTTTAATAGTATGTGATCAAAAAAATATTGGCTCTCAAAAAAGTATTCAAAAAAACGGAGGAATCCTAGAAAACGAGATTCCAACAGAAGACGGAAGAATAGACCAAAGATATTGGATTGATTTATCGGAATAATTTTGATGAGGGAGAAGAGAAATGATTCATCTAGAAGAAAATTTAAACCGAATCAAAGATTTTAATGAGTTATATGATGCGGTAGGATGGGAGCACTATTCAGAAGAAATAGTAAAAAAGTCATTAAAAAATACCTTCTATTCTGTTTCCGTATATGATGATGCGAAAATTATCGGATATGGGAGAATTATTGGAGATACGATTTGCTTTTTATACATTCAAGATATTATGGTGATACCCGATTATCAAAACCAAAAAATCGGAACCACCATTTTAAAGAAGCTATTAGAAAAAGTGAAAGAAATCCAAAAAGAAAATCCAGATGTGAGAGTCTATTTAGGTGCTTCAAAAGGGAAGGAAGGATTTTATAAAAAATTTGGATTTATTACCAGAGAAGATGCTGGCTTAGGAAGCGGAATGATATTAAAAGAGGAAAAAAATGAAAATATTTGATGAAATATGCAAGGATGAAGAGATCCTTAATCGATATCTTGAAGTAGAAAAGTATGAAGAGAAAAATAAAGGATGGGCTTATCATAATTTTGCACATGTCAATAATGTGGCTCAAATGGTCGAAAAACTATTGAGAAACTTAAATTATGATGAACAGCTGATTGAAAATGCGAAAATTGCTGCGATCTTGCATGACACAGGAGCAAACCTAGGGAAAGAAGATCATGCGTATCGTAGTTATTTATTTGCAAAGGAATACCTAGAAAGAAAGCAATATCCGATCGAAAATAAGGAAGAGATCTTGGAAGCGATCAAAATTCATAGTTACAACTTTAACACGAATAGTATATTAGCATTAACGATTATTTTATCCGACAAATTAGATGTGAAAAGTAACCGAATTTCGGAAGAAGGACGCAAAGTTGTTGGCAATAGACAATATCAATATGTAAAAGACATTGAAGTAAAAATTGAAAATGAAAATTTGATCATTCAGTTTTTAATGGATGACCAATTTGATTTAGTTGAATTAGAAGAATATTATTTTACGAAAAAAATCTTTCATGCCATAACAGCATTTAGCAAAAAAGTTAATTTAAAACCAGAGCTTTTCATCAATCAGAAAAAATGGATAAGTTCTGTAAATTTTATTGAAAATTAAAAATAATTCTAAAATGTAACGAGTTGAAGAAATGAGGTTAATATGACAAAAGACGAATTAAGAGAATATATAAAAGAAATGAACTCATTGTTTTTGCAAATTGATGGGTCTAAAATAAGACCATTTATAGAGGATATAGACTTTTGCGAAGAATTATTGCAAGAATATAAAGTTCCTTTAAGTAGTTTTCCGAGTATAGAATTACAAAGACAATTATTACTGAGACATCCCAAGTTATTGGAGTATTATGATGGATATTTAGAATTATTATTCAAAGATGAAGATTTTGCAAGGAAAATCATAGAAAGTAATAATGATATATTATTAGACTTAAATGGATATGATATTAGAAGTGAATCTATTAGAAAATTCACAATACAACTTATCAAAGGCGAAATAAAGGCAAAACCGGGGACAGAATTATCCAAAATGGAACCTGCAGAAATCTATTATTTTTCAATTCCAAGTGTAAAAAATGACACAGAACTTGCCAGAGAGTTTTTAAAGGAAAATATTAGCTTATTTGACTCTATTGAAAACCCTGAAATAAAAAATGATGTAAACTTGATGTTACAATATTTAGTCAAGTGCCCATTTAATTTTCCTCAATATGCAGATAAGGTTAAGGGCCACTTAACTCAAGAAGTGACAAAGGCTGTAATAAAATTTAATTTTCAGAATTATAAGTTGATCGATGAAAATGATCCAACTATGCAATTGTTCTATGAAACATTAAGAAGAATAAAAGAAGTTAGACCTGAATTAAAAATGGACAATCCAAATTTAAGATATGAATTATTGGCAGATCCAGAAATAGCCAACCTGGATATTAATGTGTTAAATGCTTTATTAGAATATTCTACAGGCGCGATTGATGAATTAATTCAAATAAAAGAAAGAGGAAATCTTAAAATATTAACTAGGTACATAGAGCAATACAATCAACTATATGGAAACAATTTAGAGAATATTTTAAAAGCTATTGAGAGTTTTCATAATGTTGAAGAATTATTGTTAGCAACAGACAGTTTTAATGGTCTTGCATTTGATACAAAGAAAATAAAAACAATTATAGCGACTAAGAATAAATTTGGAATTAATTCTTTAAGCGATTTACAAAAATATAATGCAATTGTAAGAAATTACTATAAGAAGCAGTTAGATCAAGCAAGAACAAAAGAAGAAATAAGAGAAATCTATGCAGAAATGTTATTGAATAGTTCCATCAAAGATTTCGATGCATTTATGGTTGAATATGGAAACAATAATTTAGATTATGTTAGACAATATGCCAAGGAAAAACAAGTTGAAAATCCAATTGGACAAGAATTTAGATTAAGAGTAGATTTGCTAAAAAAAATAAAAGGTATTGATGATATTGATGAATTAAGAGAACAATTTGAATTTATGCCATTGGAAATAGAAGATATAGAAGAAGTGAAGACCAGAATAGCTCAAATGTATTCGCAAACCTATCATATGGAAATGATTGATTTGTCAGATCCTTCTTTATTACGTGAGAATATAGATGGAATACAGGTAATAAAGTTAACAGGACAACCTTTCTTTATTGACATGCATCGAGTCTTTAATTTTGATTTTTCTAAGACAGGAGTAGCGCAAGGTATAATCGAACATGCTGAAAATTGGACAGCGATTGAAGGAAATACAACAATTTCAACAACAGGAATATCGGATAAGAAAATAGCAGGGATATTTGGCCCTATGAGAACTTCTGAATATATGATGGAAAAAATACAACCAGAAGAAGAACAAGAATATGAAAAAAGGGTGATACAAGAAAAAAGGGATATTTTTGAAGGGAAAAAATTAAGCCAGATCGATAGACATGCTCTGTTTTTCGGATTCACAAGTATAGAATGTAATGGGATTGTTAAAATGGATTCATTAGATATCATGGCAGAACATGGATTTAGAAAGATAAATTATCGAACAACAAGTTGTAGAATGCGAGGAACAGAGGATTTATTATACTGGACTTCTCCAGATTATTGGAATGAAATATTAAGGAGAAGAAAAATTACGGATATTAATCAAGTAGAGGAGCTACGAAAGCAAGGAAAGTCTGATCGAGTAATGCCTGATTGCATAATTTGTTTTGATGAAAACATAAATGAAGAATCTCAAAAAGTAGCGAGAGAATTAGGACTACCAATACTAATGATTGATCGACAATTGTATTTGGATCGAAACAAGGAAAGATTAGAAGAAGCAAGGAAGAGTTTTGCTCAAACCAGTTCGACAGAGAGTATGAAAGAAATATTTTATAGGCAACCATATTATCGAGTAGTAGAACAGATTCCAGAGCTTATTGCGTTAATACAAGATAATAAAAATATATCTGAACGAGAAAGAAAGTCTAGTTTAGAATTTTTGGCTTATCTAGTACAGCATTTCATTGAACAATCTGATCCGAATGGATATATCCTTAATAGGTCAATAGCAGATTTAAATGAACAGATGCAACAATATATTAAAGCCATAGATTTAATGGTACAGGGAAAAAGTAAGGATGAACTAGTAACAATGGACGATATGAAGGGCTTTTATAGGGAAACATCTGCATTAGAGAGATATAATCGATATAGGACAATGAAATTAGAATTACAAAAGAAAAAAGAAAACAAGATTAGTAAGGGTGAAGGAAAGGGTATAATGGATGAGTAAAATAAATGAAGAGGTTTGTTCGGACATTAGTATAATAATTGGTATGATGCCAAAAGAAATGAAAGATAAAATTAGTAATAATTTTATTGATTTTATCGAAAATAATAAATCCAGACAGTATGTGTCCAATATTAATCCAAACGTACCGATAAACCAGCAAGAAATAAAAAAAGAAACAAAAGAAATGCTAGGTATGATTTATAGAGACTATTTGTGTTTGGATGATGAAAGAATAAGATTGCAAGAAGAAGATAGAAATGAAATCAAAAAAAGTTATAATAAATTACAAGAGAAATACCAAAGAGATAATTTGTTTATCAAAGAGAAAAAGGAAAAAGAGAAAAGATTAGTTGTTGTAACAAAAGAAAAATGGTATAAAAAAATATTTCGTGTTTTAAAGAAATTTTTAGGTAAAAAGTAGGGTATAAAATGAAAAGGATAAAATTATGAGTTGTGTATTTTGTAAGATGGATCATACGAAAGTTGAAAATACTATTATTGATGAAAGTAACCATTTTTTTGTGTTACCTTCTGTCGGTTCTTTGGTTGATGGATATTTGATGATCGTTAGTAAAAGACATATAAATTCTATGGCTGAATTAAAGGAAAATGAAAAAATGGAATATGAACTTTTGATAAAAAAGTATCGAACTTTATTTAAAGATATTTATCATCAATATCCCATTCTATTTGAACATGGTTCTCCCATTATGGATAGTAATATGAAAGCCAATAGTGTAGTACATGCTCACACGCATATCGTTAACCATCACTTTATCGATGAAAAAAACATGATAAAAAAATTAAATTTTAATAGAATTGAAAATCTAAGTTATATATCGAAAGAAAAAAACTATATCATGTATATAAATCCCGAAAATGTTTGTTATCTAACCAATCATTTTGAACCAGTTCGTCAAATGATGAGGAAAATAATAACAAAAGATTTAGGTTATGAAAATAAATTTGATTGGCAAAAAGAAATGTTTACGGAAAATATTAATTCTACTATAAAAAAATTCAAGCAAGAAAGGAAGTGATTACTAATGGCTGAGGGGCAAAGATCAACTAATATCAATTGGGTGAGATGAATTTATGGGAAAATTGCTAAAAGTATTGAAATATCAACATTTTTTCAAAAAAGATTATTACATTTTATATAAAAAATAGGTGAGTATGCATGAATAATAAAATTATTGAAGTTCAAAATATTAAAGTAAATATAGCTAATATAAATGATAATGATTATATTTGTATTTCTGATTTCGGAAAATATAAGGAAGGAAAGTCAAAAGCAGATGACATTATAAGAAATTGGTTAAGAAATAGAATCACTTTGGAATTTTTAGGAACATGGGAGTCAATTTATAATCCGAATTTTAATTCCGTCGAATTCGACGGGTTTAGAAAAAGTGCAGGACTTCATACATTTACATTAAGTGTTACTGAATGGTGTGATAAAACAAATGCGATTGGAATATATTCAAAGCGTGGAAAATATGGTGGAACTTATGCACATAAAGATATTGCATTTGAATTTGCATCAGCAATTAGTCCCGTTTTTAAATTGTATTTAATAAAGGAATTTGAGAGATTAAAGGAGTTAGAAAATCAGAATAGAGAATGGGATGTAAAAAGAATACTAACGAAAAACAATTATTTGATACATACTGATGCAATTAAAAATTATATATTGCCAGATAATGATTTTTATAAAAATAGAGAATGGTTAAAGTATGCTGAAGAAGCAGATATTTTGAATGTTGCAGTATTTAATACAACGGCTAAAAAATGGAGAGAACTTAATCCGGATTTAGCAAAAACATTTAATGTTAGAGATTATGCAACAATTAATGAATTAACAGTATTATCTAATTTAGAATCACATAATGCAGAATTAATTAAAGAAGGAAAAAGTAAAGAGGAAAGATTTGAAGCATTAAGTGAAATTGCAAAGTATCAATTAAATATACTTAATAATGCCGAAAAAATAAAATTATTAGGAAATGGAAATAAAGAGGAGTAAAGTTATGGGAATAATATCTTTAGCTAGTGGTAGTTCATGTTGGAGGGGGTTAAATTATTATAAAGAAAAAAGGGTTGTTGAATTGAATAAAATAAATGAAAATGAGTATTCAAGCTTTGTAAAAGGAACCAATAATTACAATGTCCATTTGGATATTGAACATCCTAGGAAATCTTCATGCAATTGTCCCTTAGCTAATGGGAAAAGAATAATATGTAAGCATATAGTTGCAACATATTTTACTGCTTTTCCAAATGAGGCAGTTAGTTTTGAAGAAGAACAAAATCGATTACAAGAAGAGTATGAAAAAGAGCAAGAAGAGGAATATGACAAAGCAATTAAATACTTAAATAGAATGTCAAAGCAAGAATTGATTGAAGAATTAATTCAAATTTTTGATTACGGACCTGAATGGATATATAATGATTTTGTAAAAAGAAATCTATATTAATAAGATATTATTACGATTGGATATCCTAATGGACTTGAGGATTCTCATAATAATAAACCAATAATTCGAAAAGGCATAACTTCTACACACTTAAAATTTGATTATAATGGTAAAAAAGAATTTTTAATTGATATGGCTTGTTTTCCAGGATCTAGTGGATCGCCAATTTTCTTTTGTAATGAATCTTCATATACACAAGGAAATACTACTTTTTTCGGATCTAGATGTAAACTATTAGGATTATTATATGGTGGACCACAACATACTAGTACAGGAAGTGTTGTGTTTGAAAATATTCCAACTAATCCAAAAGCTATTATTCAAATACCAAATAATTTAGGAATTGTAGTTAAAGCAGTTAGAATTAAAGAACTTGAAGATTTTATGAAAGATATGAGTTAAAAAAGGAGTGAACATAGATGGATAAAGAAAAAGATGAAAAAAGTTATCACGAAATCAACATAAACTGGTATCCACGGTCATATGGTTAAAGCAAAGAAACAAATCATGGAAGATCTAAAATTGATTGATGTAGCAATCGAAATATTAGATGCAAGAATACCAGTTTCTAGTAGAAATTTAGAAATAGAAGAAATCTTAAAAGAAAAACAAAAAATCTTTGTGTTAAATAAATCAGATTTAGCAGATGAAAAAAGCAATCAAAAATGGAAACAATATTTTGAAGAAAACGGTATCCGAACAGTTATTACAGATTCGAATACAGGAAAAGGAATTCCAGAAGTAATCCAAGAATTAGAAAAGATTCGTGCTAAACAAAATCGAGAATTAGAAGAAAAAGGACGTACGGGAAAAGCGGTACGAACCATGATTGTTGGAATCCCAAATGTCGGAAAGTCATCCTTTATTAATCGTATTTCGAAAAAGACATCTGCACAAGTGGGAAATAAACCAGGGGTAACAAAACAAAAACAATGGATCAGAGTAAATCAGAATATTGAGTTATTAGATACACCTGGCGTTTTATGGCCAAAACTAGATCAAGAAAAAATTGCACTTCATTTATCCTATACAGGAACGATTAAAGATGAAATTTTACCAACAATCGATATTGGATATCAATTCATTCAACGATTAAAGAACGACTATCCAGAACAATTCATGGCACGTTATCGTATTGAAAAAGAACGATTCGACCAAATTGAAAAAAGTAATTTGGAAGAAGCGGAAAAAGTAATGGAACTGATGAATGAAGTTGGAAAGAAAAGAGGAGCGATTGTTTCAGGAGGAGAAGTTGATCTAGAAAAAGTGGCAAATCTTGTACTCGATGATTTTCGAAAAGGAAAGTTAGGAAGAATCACATTGGAACAACCAAATCAATAAAGAGAAAGAAAAGGAGAAAACATTGAAAGAATTTATACAAAGAAATCGTTCAAAAGAAGAAGTAAACATGATGTCTCCATTGACATGGGCTTATGTAGGAGATGCGGTATATGAATTATCGGTTCGTACTCATTTAGTAAATCAGATGCAGAGTAAACCTCATAAATTACATATTGAATCGATTAAGTATGTGAAAGCAAAAGCACAAGCTGACCTATTGGCAGGCCTTCAAGAAGAATTGACCGAAGAAGAAAAAGATATTGTAAGAAGAGGAAGAAATACGGAGTCTCATCATACAGCAAAAAACGCAAGTGTAGAGGAATATATGTATGCAACAGCTTTTGAATCTTTGATTGGTTATCTATACTTAACCAAACAGGATGAAAGACTAGAAAAGATTTTAAATCGATGTATTGAAATTAAACAAGAGGTTTGTTAAAATGAAAAAACAAGAGAAAATAGGAGGAAAAGAATATGGAAGAACAAAATCAAGAAAATGCAAAAGAACCAGAGGTAATCATTGAAAATCCAAATACAGGAGCAACTGAACAAAAGAAAGATGAAGGAGAAAAAGCACCTGCAGGACTAAAAGTATTATCTTTCTTTATTCCACTAGCTGGATTGATTTTATTTGCTGTGAATTACAGCGATAAACCAAGATATGCAAAAGGATGTGGAATTTGTGCATTAATTGGATTCTTTGTTATACCAATCGTCATTATTTTAATTGCTTTTTTACTTATTTTTGCAACCGGATTTATGATCTATTCTACGGCAGATCAAAGCGTTATGAATGCTTCTAGTAGTTTAGAAGCGCAAGCAGTTGAATCTTTTAATAGTACTTTCGAGAGATATGAAGGAACACAAACATATGTAGCTGTACGTAGTTTGATGTCTACTGTATCTAATCATAATCTAGCTTATGATGATCATCAAATCACTGTTACATTAGATGGAAAAGAAAAAACGCCAAGTGCTGCAAGATTAGAAATCGTATCTGGAAATTCTTATCAAGTAAAATTTGGTTATGATTTATCTGGATACATTGATGAAATTGAAATAACAACAGTAGCATAACCTTAAATAACAGCAAGAAATAACGCGAAATTTGAAATATGTATTGACGAAACTAGCTAAAATGTAGTATAGTTATATGGTATTTGGTCATACATATTTTATGGCCCCTTGGTCAAGCGGTTAAGACGCAGCCCTCTCAAGGCTGAATCATGGGTTCGATTCCCGTAGGGGTCACCAATTTAATGCATCGTACAAAAAGTACGGTGCATTTTTAATCAATAGGAGGAGAAAATGATCAATTTAAAGCAAGCAGAAAAGATCTTTTTAGAAGAAACAAGTCAATATGATTTACAAAATGAAAATATTAAACGAAAACAATTACATTCTTTGCGAGTAATGGAAAATGCAAAAGCAATTGCAGAAAGATTAGGACTTTCAAAGGAACAAGTAGAAATATCTACTCTAATTGGTCTTCTACATGATATCGGTCGATTTGAACAATATACACGTTATCAAACCTATTCTGATCAAAACAGTGTAGATCATGGGGAGTTAGGAGTTTCGCTTTTAAAAGAAAATAACCGAATCCGAAAATATATTACAGAAGAACAATATGATGAAATCATTTTTAAAGCAATTCAAAATCATGGCAAATACCAAATTCAAGAAGGGGTATCCAAAGAAGAATTATTTTATGCCAAATTGATTCGAGATGCTGATAAACTAGATATCCTTTATGAGGGATGTGATATTTTTTGGAAAAACGATATCGAAGCAATTAATGAATCCATTCTTTCAAAAGAAATCTTGGAACAAATCAAAAAACAAGAAACAGTTTTAAGAAAAAAAGGAAGAAGTTTTCAAAAAATCGATTCAGTTGTAGAACTTATGGCATTAGTATATGACCTAAATTATAAAGAAAGTTTTGCAATATTAAAAGAAGCAGACTATATCAATCAGATTACAAATCGTTTTGAATTACAAGACAAACAATCAAAAGAAGATTTTGAATTGGTTCGAAGAGAAATTAATCAATACATACAAGAAAAGTTAGAGAAAAAGTAGGATAGAAAAAGAAGAAGATAAAATAAAACAAAAAAAGAAGAAAGAATTTAGAGAAGGCGAAACTCTAATTCTTTCTTTTTTGCATGAAAAGTAACAATCGTAGTGCTTGTTATACTAGCAGGAATCACTCTAAATGCAGTCATAGGAGAAGATGGAATTATCTTTCAAGCAAAAGATACCAAGAATATGATAACGAATGAAACAGAATATGATAATCAACAATTAGCGGCTCTTCAAAATGAGCTAAGAGATAATCAGCTCTATACCGGAATTGGTATTATCCCGGGTACCGATACCGGAGGAAGCTCTGAAGGAGGAGAATCTGGTTCAGGAGGAAGTGGCAATCAAGGAGGGTCAAACAGTGGGGGAACCAATACGAACACCGGTGGAAGTGATGGAAGTATGATCGGAGGAGATGCAGTGCCACCAACCATTACCGTACTAGAAGGAGAAGAAATCGCAGCAAGTTTCTTCCGAAGTGATGTGACCATCCAAATTGCAACAACGGATAAAACATTAAGAATTAAATATATCTTAACAACAACGGTAGATGAAATTAATAACGAACTTTATCCAAGTGGATTAATTAAAGAAATTGATATTGAAAATGGTGGAACGTTAACCTTTACAAAAGATGGAGAATATACCATCACAGCATATAGTTATGATTTAGAAGGAAAAAAATCAAACTCAAGTATTATGTGGTTAAAAAGAGAAACAGGAACTACACCTGGTAACGGTGTAACAGTAAGCATTGCAAGTGGAAATATGGGACAAAATGAATGGTATACGAGTAACATCACCCTACGTGTATTAGGAACAGATACAGGCTCCTCCAGAGTAACCTATCGAGTAAGAGGAACAGCATATAGTAACGGAACAATTGGCAATACGGAATATCAGGCAGGAGCAGTTGACACAAACGAGGTAGAAATAGCAAATGGAACAACATTCCGAATTGCAATTGATGGAGAATTTGCGATCGTAGCATATACGTATGATAGTGGAGGAATGAGATTATCCACAGCAAATACCGTAAACGTAAAAAGAGATGCATCCAGACCAATTGTAACCTTGTATAAAGGAGAGCAAGTAATTGGAGAAGGATTCCGAATTAATATGTCGGCAGAAGATTACGCATCAGATTTGGCAACAGAAGGAAGATATACATATCGCCATAAATTAGCACCAACTATGACGTATACGGATAACTTAAGCCAAGAGACAACGTATTTGTATACTGGATTAGAAGCAGATAAAACCTATGATATGTATATGATCGTAAAAGATGAAGCAGGAAATATGACAGCAAGTGATGTTATCTCAAGACCAGCAATCTGGATAAGTAATACGCCAACCGTAGGGGATACGGTAAGTGGAGGAGTAGAAGGAGCAAGAAAATATTGTAGTACGGATGTGGATGTAAGTTTAACAGGACAAGATGAGAA